>NZ_LR134201.1:2229940-2548503 GCF_900635955.1 Cedecea lapagei | reverse complement strand
CCAGGGATTTCTCGCATGGTCGGTCGCAGGTAAATCTGTCCTGACGCTGCTCGCACTGCTGCTTTCCGCTGTCCTTATCCGTCGGCGTTACCGTCAAAAACGACCTGCACCGCAGGCCGATGACGCCGATCACTTCCCACCAGATAGCCATACCGGACCGGTGGTGCTGGTCTGCGGTGATGTGGATGATGCCATGTTTGCGGCAGGCCCGAGTCGGGGCACGGTGCAGGGCTGGTATCTCCGGGTAGCGGAACTGACCGGGCTCACGCCTTTTGCAGAGCGTCTGCTGGCCCGTACACCGACGATGGCAGGCCAGCTCACCGTGATGTACCGCTGTCTGCCGGACCTGCATGAGGATGAGGCGTTGTTGCGCGCTTCCCTGAAAGCGCTGCGTCTGCAGATGAAGCAGTTACGGGAGCTTACCGGCTATAGCGTGCCGGTGGTTCTGAATACCGAATTCAGCGGTCCGGAAACCCCTTGGATAGTGGTGCGGGGCAATACGTCCCTGGTGTGTCCGGAAGACGAATCTGCCGTCACACTCAGCGAATGGCAGCGGTCCCCGCAGATGGCCTTTATTCAGCCTTACCTGACACAGGCGACATCGCTGCTTCACGCTGTGATGCTTGATGAGCTGAGCAAAGCGGACAGGCTGTGTCCGGCTGTGCGACCGTTTGCTGTCACCCTGCGTCTCGGGTCGGTATCCACCTCAACAGCTGCGCTGTGGCCACAGTTATTGTTCCGCCAGACCCGCATTGCCCCGGCCGATAGTGTCATTACCTATGAACCGCGCTGGCACTTTGCCGATGCTGTACTTCCGCTGCTGGCCCCTTATACCACCCCGTTGCAGGGTGGCAAAACCGGGCGTCGGGTGGTGATGGTTCTGCTGTTATGCGCCCTGGGTGCCATTGCCCTGTCCGTGCGACATAACCAGTCGCTGATCCGCAAGGTCAGCGCCGACCTTCAGCGCTGGCAGGCTATTCCGATGAACCACTATGCCCCGAAAGCGCAGGCCCTGCATGCCCTGCAGCAGGATGCATTGCTGCTGGAGCGCTGGCAGCGTCAGGGCGAGCCACAACGTTATGGCCTGGGGCTCTATCCCGGCGAGCGTTTATGGCTGAGCGTTCAACAGGCCATTGATACCTGGGTGCCGCCACCGCCGCCCAAACCTGAGCCGAAGCCGAAGCCAAAGCCAGTACCGAAAATTGTCCGCCTCGACAGTATGTCGCTGTTCGACTCCGGCAAGTCCGATCTGAGATCCGGCTCGACAAAAATGCTGGTCAACTCGCTGGTTGGTATCAAAGCGAAGCCGGGCTGGCTAATTGTGGTGGCGGGACATACGGACAACACCGGTAACCCACAGCTAAACCAGTCACTGTCACAGAAACGCGCTGAAGCGGTGCGTGACTGGATGCGTGACACCGGCGATGTGCCTGAAAGCTGTTTTGCGGTGCAGGGTTATGGCCAGAGCCGCCCGATCGCAACCAATGACACACCGGAAGGCCGAGCGGTTAACCGTCGTGTCGAAATCAGTCTGGTACCGCAGGCGGATGCCTGCCGGCTACCGGGCGAAAACCCAGCATCATCGCAGGATGATGATGCTTTACAACGAAATGGAGAATAGCAACATGGCAATCCCAGTTTATCTTTGGCTGAAAGACGATGGCGGCGCTGACATTAAAGGTTCCGTGGACGTTCAGGATCGTGACGGCAGCATCGAAGTGGTGGCGCAGGAGCATAACCTGTACATCCCGACCGATAACAATACCGGCAAGCTGACCGGTACCCGTATCCACACGCCATTCCTGTTTACCAAGGAAATCGACTCGTCCAGCCCGTATCTGTACAAGGCGGTGACCACCGGTCAGACCCTCAAATCTGCAGAATTCAAGTGGTACAAAATCAACGATGCGGGCCAGGAGGTGGAGTACTTCAACACCAAGCTGGAAAACGTGAAAGTGGTGAAAGTGAACCCTGTGATGCACGACATCAAGGATCCTTCTTTCGAGAAGCATAACCACCTCGAGCAGATCGAGCTGCGCTACGAAAAAATCACCTGGACCTACAAAGACGGCAACATCATTCATTCCGATAGCTGGAACGAACGCGCCACGGCGTAAGCCCTGTGCGGACGGGGTAACCCGTCCGCAGTTTTACTGAGTATCTGTCCTGCGGGTACTGACTAAAACCCTAACAACCGAGAAATCAGACCTGATGCGCCTGGGCCCCTTATTAAGGGAATGGCGATGGGCGGTAGCGTGCCTGAAGGTCATTGACAGCGAGTTTAAAAACATGGAAAACCCGGCCATCCTGCTGCGACGTTTGAACCCCTACTGTGCCCGTGCAATGGAAGGGGCGGCTTCTCTCTGTCAGACCCGCGCCCATGCGGAAATATTGCCCGAGCACTGGCTGCTGAAACTGCTGGAACAGGGCGAAGGCGACCTGACCGTACTGGCCCGCCGCTACGAGTGGGATGTGGATACGCTCTGGCAGGAACTGCTGGCGTGGATGGACAACCTTCCGCGCTCAGTGCGCACGCGTCCGCAACTCTCAGACAGCATTCATAGCCTGCTGCAGGAAGCCTGGCTGCTGGCCTCACTTGCCGGTGAAACGCAGATCCGCAGCGTGCATCTGCTGGCGGCGTTGGTCGATAAACAGAATCTGGTTCGCTGTGATGGCCTGTGGCCGCTGTTGACTCTGGGACAGAGCCAGCTGGAACGTTTGCGGCCTTTACTGGATGCCCAGTCGGACGAAAGGCCTGAGGTACAGCAGGAGGCCGGGCTGGCGCAGACCAGCGGCAACGTGGAAATGGTGGGGCAGACGGCAGAAAGAGAAGGCGAGCTGTCTCCCGCGCTGCAAAACGCGCTGGATAAATTCACCCTCGACGTTACCGCTAAAGCGAAAGAAGGCAGAATCGACCCTGTCTTTGGCCGTGATACCGAAATTCGCCAGATGGTGGATATTCTCTCCCGTCGCCGTAAAAACAACCCGATTCTGGTTGGGGAGCCTGGCGTAGGGAAAACCGCTCTGGTGGAAGGCCTGGCGTTACGCATTGCCGAAGGGAACGTGCCGGAGTCCCTCAAGCCCGTTATCCTGCGCACCCTTGACCTTGGCCTGTTACAGGCGGGCGCGGGGGTAAAGGGTGAATTTGAACAGCGGCTAAAAAACGTGATTGACGCCGTGCAGCAGTCGCCGGTACCGATCCTGCTGTTTATCGACGAAGCCCACACAATCATTGGCGCAGGTAATCAGGCGGGGGGCGCAGACGCCGCGAACTTACTGAAGCCTGCCCTGGCCCGGGGCGAACTGCGCACTATCGCCGCCACCACCTGGAGTGAGTACAAGCAGTATTTTGAACGTGATGCCGCTCTGGAACGCCGTTTCCAGATGGTAAAAGTGGATGAGCCTGATGACGATACCGCCTGTCTGATGCTCAGGGGCCTGAAGTCCCGTTACGCGGAGCACCACGGCGTACATATTACCGATGACGCGGTGCGTGCAGCCGTGACCCTTTCCCGCCGCTATCTGACCGGGCGTCAGCTCCCCGATAAGGCGGTTGACCTGCTGGACACTGCTGCGGCAAGGGTCCGCATGAGCCTGGACACCGTTCCTGAAGTTATCACGCACCTGAAAGCCCGACTGACGGCGCTCGAACTCGAAGAGCAGGCGCTGCTGGAAGACATCGCCGTAGGCAACCACCGGCACGGCGAACGTATAGAGCAGATTGAACAGCAGCGAACCGGGCTGGAAACCCTGCTTGAGGATAAAGAAGGTCGTTTTGAACAGGAGAAAGTCCTCGCACAGCAGCTGATGGATTGCCGCCAGGACATTAGCCGCCAGGCAGATATCCACAATCTGCAACAGCAGCTGGATAACGCCCAGCAGCAGGATGCCCTGATTCAGCTCGATGTGGATACCCGCACGGTGGCCAACGTGATTGCCGACTGGACCGGCGTCCCGCTTTCCTCCCTGATGAAAGATGAACAGACTGAACTGCTGAGCCTCGAAAATGAAATTGGCAAACGGGTGGTGGGCCAGGATGTGGCGCTCAACGCCATCGCGCAGCGGCTTCGCGCCGCCAAAACCGGTCTGACCTCCGAGAACGGCCCGCAGGGCGTGTTCCTGCTGGTCGGGCCGAGCGGGGTGGGGAAAACTGAAACTGCACTGGCGCTGGCCGATGTGCTGTACGGCGGCGAAAAGTCGCTTATCACCATCAACCTCTCCGAATACCAGGAGCCGCACACCGTCTCCCAGCTTAAGGGATCTCCGCCGGGCTACGTGGGTTATGGCCAGGGCGGTATTCTTACCGAGGCCGTGCGCAAGCGCCCGTACAGCGTGGTGCTGCTGGATGAAGTGGAAAAAGCACACCGCGATGTGATGAACCTGTTCTACCAGGTCTTCGACCGCGGCTTCATGCGCGACGGCGAAGGGCGTGAAATTGACTTCCGTAACACCGTCATCCTGATGACCTCCAACCTCGGCAGCGACCTGATTATGCAGTTGCTGGACGAGCAGCCGGAAGCAGGTGAATCCGATCTTCAGGAGCTGCTGCGCCCGACGCTGCGCGATCACTTCCAGCCTGCGCTGCTTGCCCGTTTCCAGACCGTGATTTACCGCCCGCTGGCAGAAGCGGCCATGCGTACCATCGTGGAGATGAAGCTCGGCCAGGTCAGTAAGCGCCTGAACCGTCACTACGGCCTCACCACGGATGTCGAAGAGAGCCTGTATGACGCCCTGACGTCTGCCTGTCTGCTACCGGACACCGGCGCCCGCAACGTCGACAGCCTGCTTAATCAGCAAATCCTGCCTGTGCTGAGCCAGCAGCTGCTGGCCCATATGGCGGCGAAGCAGAAACCGCAGTCTTTACGCCTTAGCTGGAGTGAAGAAGAGGGGATCGGGCTGGAATTTGATTCAGAAAAAAACTGATGTATTACGAATTTACAGTGATAACGGAATGTTGTCGTTGATATTTACAAAAAGGAAAAAATAATGAAGTTGATGAAGTTTATCCCGGCATTTATTGCTCTTACTTGTACGGCAAATGCGCATGCCG
Organism: Cedecea lapagei; assembly: GCF_900635955.1. Lineage (GTDB taxonomy): Bacteria > Pseudomonadota > Gammaproteobacteria > Enterobacterales > Enterobacteriaceae > Cedecea > Cedecea lapagei. Next base: position 2,543,453 of record NZ_LR134201.1, on the reverse strand, counting down.
GTTTTTTCAGTTCCTCTGACGATTTCAAATGTGGTCGGGAAGATGCAGTTAAGTCCCTCTCTGATTATTTTCGCAGTGATGCTTCAGGGCTGCTTCAAAGTGATTACCTTACAAAAGGCAGATATAACTATGATAAGCCCGTCGCAGATTACCAGAATGAAATTAATGGCCTGGTGGTCAGCGTGAGTAATGTCTCTACGTCTGGTAATGGCAGCTATGGTCTAAATTGTAGTGCAACAATCTCTGTTAAAGTGCCGCAGGAAACGCTGGATGTGGTAAGTAGCAACCCAAACTATTTGCCTTCCATTACAAGAGGCTATGGCAAACTCAATAATGGAAGCGTGGTCTGGAACGATGTCAGTTACAGCGCTAAGCTTGCAGACAACGGTAAAGATGTCATCTTTAGCCAGTTTAACCGGACTGATTTGTCCGATGCTCTGTTCAATATTAGTGCGTTGTCCGTTAATAAAAACCAGATTATTAATGCTCAGTCCAAAGACAACCTGGATTCTGCGAAGGCTGAATATAAAAATTCCGACCGCAACCTGAATTCTGTGTGGCGAGAACTTCCGGACTCTTCGCGAAATGCGCTGAAAAAAGAACAGATGGCATGGATTAATGAAAAAGTTGCTAAATGCGGCAAGTTGTCGGATACAGAATCGAATAATGTCGATATGAAACATCGTATCGAAATTTATCAGTGCCAGACGAAAATGACCAATGACCGTATTGCTTTCCTTATTGGCGATAATTAATTGGCTGTCTGGGACTTTCTGAAGAGGAGATAAAGGATGAGCAGTAATGCTATCAGTCTGGCACAGAAGAAAATCGATGAAGTCCTGGGGCTGTCTCGCTATCGCGTGAACGTCCATGAATGCCCACATTTTCTCGATGTACTACGCTTTCGTGCCAGTGAAACCCTGAGTCAGCCCTGGCGTTACGATGTCACCGTCACCTGTACGGCGAACATTGCCGGCAGTGAACTGATGCTCAAACCTGCCTCTTTTACCCTTCAGACCCCGCTTTATGATGGTACGCCAGCCGTGCCGATGCGTACGGTGTATGGCGTGGTGGATGATTTCCGCCGCATCTCCGTGTCGGGGGATGAAATCACCTACGCCCTGCGACTGGTACCGCGTATTGCCCTGATGCATCACACCGAGCGCTGTGCGGTATATCTGAACCAGTCAGTGCCGGAAGTCGTGGAGCAAATCCTCCGTTCCCACGGGCTGGAAGGGGCGGATTTTGAATTTCGTCTGTCGCAGACCTACCCGGTTCGTGAACTCATCACCCAGTGGCGTGAAACGGACCTGGCCTTCGTTCAGCGTCTGCTGGCCGAAGTCGGCATCTTCTGGCGTTTTGAGATGGACGGCCGTATTGAACAGGATGTGGTGATTTTCCAGGACAGCCAGATGCAGTATCAGTTTGGCGTGAAGCTACCCATTATCCCGCCGTCACGCACCAGTGATAACGGCCAGGAAAGCGTCTGGAACATCCAGCCAAAAGACCGTGTGGTGACCGGCGGCGTGGCCACCCGCGATTATAACTACCGTGATGCGCTGATCCCACAGGACAGCTCCGTGACCGTTCACCAGGAAGGAGGTGCTGCCACCGGTGAGGTGTATCACTACGCCGAGCCGTTCCTGAGCGAAGGGGATACCGAAACCCCGGAAGGCGGAGCCTGGTATGCCCGTCTGCGTCATGAGCGTTATCTCAATGGTCAGCAGACGGTCACGGGGCGTGCCAGCAGCCCCGTTCTGGCCCCGGGCGAAGTGCTGGAGCCACAGGGCCGCGATCTTCCCGATTCGTTGAAGGACGGCATTCTCATCACCGGGGTCCACGCCTCAGGGGCACGTGATAAAGGCTTTCAGCTCCGCTTCACGGGTATTCCGTACAGTGAAACAGTCTGCTACCGTCCGGCATTGCTAAACCGCCCGGTCATGGCTGGCTCCTTGCCTGCCCGGGTGGAAAGCGATGAGAAGCATGACACCTATGCCTATCTCGATAATCAGGGGCGGTATCGCGTCCGGCTCGATTTTGACCGCAACAGCACCGAACAGGGCTATGCCTACCTCTGGCTGCGCATGGCGAAACCTTATGCCGGGGATACCTACGGCTTCCACTCCCCGCTGCTTGATGGCACTGAAGTCTCGGTGATGTTCGACGGCGGTGACCCTGACCGTCCGTACATTGCCTACGCTCAGCACGATTCCGAACACCCAGACCACGTCACTCGTGATAATCACACGCGCAACATCTGGCGCACGGCCGGGGACAATAAATTCCGCCTGGAAGACAAGCGTCAGGAAGAGCATTTTAAGCTCGCGACGCCTTTTGGCAAAACGCAGCTCAACGGTGGCCATGTCGTGGACAGTGAGCGCGAACCACGCGGGACCGGATTTGAGCTGCGAACCGATGAGTACGGGGCGCTGCGCGCCGGGCGAGGGATGTTCCTGACCGCGGATGCACAGCCGGCGGCACAGGGCAAAGTGCTGGACATGGCGTCGGCCATTGAGCGCCTGAATCAGTCGGCGGCAGAAATGAAGCGGCTCAATCTTCTCGCGCAGCAGGCTCAGGCGCTCACCTGCGACCTGGAAAGCCAGAACAGCCTGCTGGAAAACCGTCTGAGAGACCTTCAGTCCGCGGCGCTGCTTGGCAGCGCACCGCAGGGTGTTGCTTTCACATCGGGTGAGCACCTTCAGATGACCAGCAAGCAGAACACCATCCTGAGTGCGGGTCAGCATCTGGATATGGGTGCGATGAAGAACATTACGTTGTCCGCCAGCGAATCTGTCGGGCTGTTTGCCCATCAGTCCGGGGCAAAGCTGATTGCCAACCAGGGGGATGTTGAGGTCCGCGCAGAGGCAAGCTCAATGGAGATGACCTCAGAACTGCTGTTTACCATCAGCAGCAACAAGGATGAGCTGCTCATCAGCGCCCCTAAACTGCGACTCAACGGCGGCGGCTCCAGTATCACGCTGGACAACGGCGGCATTGTGGAAGAAACCCCGGGGGATTACCTGGTCAAATCCGCGCATTACCGCTCACCGATGGCGGGCGGCAGTATGGATACCACACCGCCGCAGTTCAGCCAGACAAACGCCAGCGTGATGCCTCCCAAAACACGTAATATCCCTTCACGTTAAGGATGACTGGAATGAAAATCTGTTTTCCTGCCCGAAAAGCGAATGGCGAGCAGTACGCCACCGTGGATGACATGATGCAGCCGCTTTGTCAGGAGCCGCACGGCTCCTGGCTGGCTGGTACAAATAACATGTGGCACGGCGGGATCCACATCACCGGTAAGAGCGCACCGGGTTCCGTGCTGACAGGCGAGACGGCAGACACGGCGGTACCGCTTCAGTTTATGGCGGGGGGCGAAGTGGTGGCCTGGCGTATTAATCAGGACTATCTGACCGGTAAATACATTAATAACTCGCTGCAGTATTCCAGTACCTTTGTGCTGGTCAAATCCACCTGTACCCCGGATCCCGAAAAGAAGGACAACAGCCTCGATTTTTACTCGCTGTATATCGGGCTTGCCCCGCTGTCTGCTTTTCCAGAGCACAAGCTGTATCAGGTTACAGAGAAGGGCGACGGGCTGAGCAAGCGTGAATATACCGGTAAAGAAAAAGACGGAGATAAGGCTCCGGTCGCGAAGAAGAATAAACTTAAAACAGGCGACAGCGTCATTGTGCTGCGTGAGATTACCTTCGACCTGAAGGGGCAGACGCAGACGTTCGGGCTTGCGCGGATGCTCAACAGCAAATCCGAAATGACCGGCGGGGCGTTCTGGGTGTCGCTCGACCCGCATTATCTGACATCCGTGGGTGAGCAGAGGGCACACCTGCCGGCCTGGATGCAGCAGGCGGTTACGCAGGGTACATTTGATACCGTCGTCAAACCAGCAACCCGACTTGAGGTTGCAGCAGGTGATGCGGTGGGCTACCTTGCGGAAGACATTGCTCCCTGCGACTTACACGGCGTGGAGAAAAGTGCTTTTGTGCATATTGAAGTGCTCAGCACCGACAGCCGGATGATTGATTTTCTGAGCAATAAGGCACAGGTTAAGAGCGGCCCGAAGTACGTATATATCCACCCGGAAAGCTTCATTTATAGCCGTTCCGGCGATACCTTCACCCGGACCAGAGGACAGGTGAAGAAAGATATTCACAAAATTGTGCCGCAGGACAAATGCCATCCGTTCAAAGACAGCGGCGGCAAGCGCTGGTTTGATATCGGGGACGGGGCCTGGGTAAGCGAAGACGATGTCGATGCTGATATCGGCCAGTACGACCTGGATAAACTGGGCTTTAAAGCATTTGAAGAGCCGTCCACATCCGATATGACGAAATCCCTGCGTGAAGGGTGGATCAAGGACGGGTTCACCAGAATGGCGGAGTGGGTACGTCCTGAGCGCGGTATCCGGGAAAAACAGGTCTCTGGCTACTATAAAGCCCTGCTGCGGAAAATGGACAGTGACAACAGTGGTGACCTTTCCGGCGAAGAACTGCGTCATGCTGTTAATTATGCAGAGCTGGATATCAGAGATATTGCAGCAAGAATGGTGGTCAAACACGACAGTGAATGGTTCGGTGGGAGCAGCCACCACCGCTGGAGAACATTTTTAAAGCAGCTGGATCCGCTGTGTATAAGCTATGTTAAAAAGTGGTTTGACGACATGGAATGGATGAGCAAGGTGGAGGGGTTCAGCAGTGGTGCTCCTGTCTGGCATATGCACCCTGTGATATTTATTGAAGCATTATCTGATTCAGCAGAATTAATTAATGTTGACGCTTTTATGTCTCTGTACGAGAAGGGGCATACCTCGTTTGCTTCAGGAACTGCTGCGTTGTCATCTGTATCAAAGAGTAACTTACGTAAGGTCTTGAACAGTTTAAATAGTTATTATGCTACTTCTATGGAGTACAAGCCTAACTTATATAAGTTAGCGTATATGCTGGCAACAATCAGGCATGAGACTTATCACTATACAACTGCTGAGTTTTTTAGTGAGAAGCCTGAAATCGGTGGTGTGAGCTATTTTAATAAATATGACCCCGTGCTAGCTGATACACCAAAAAGAAGAGAAAGAGCGATCAAGAACGGCAATACAGCACAAGGTGACGGTTTTAAATACCGAGGCCGTGGTTGTGTACATCTAACATGGAAAAATAATTATAAGAAAGCTCAGGATAAATTTGGTGTGAATTTTGTTGATACCCCTGACTTAGCTGGTGATTTCAAATATGCAGTTCCTATTATGGTTTGGGGGATGGAGGAAGGCATGTTTAGTGGTAAAAAATTAAATAGTTATATTAATGCTGGTGAGATTAATTATGTTGGAGCGCGGTACATTATTAATGGTCAGGATCAGGCTCCCCTGATTGCATCATATGCGAAACGATTTGAAGTGATTCTGGAGCAAACTTCATCAGCATCTAAAGGATTTTGAGATGAAAAAAACTAGTTCATTTATTGTTGGTTTCTTTATTTGCAGCGCAAGTGTATCATTTGCAGCCAATGAGTTGGGTTCTGAATTATCTTACGATAAGGGTTTGCAGCAAATAAAATCAGATGATGGCCGATCGTTTCTTAAGTTTGAAGAGCGGGATGAAGGGAATACATCGTATTATTTTGATTACTTCGGAGGAAAACCCTCTGTTGTGCATGATAGTGATTCTTTAGACTCTTACTCTGTGTTTTCAGTAATTGAACGGGATGACATTAATTTTAGAGTTAACTGCATTTATGTGGATTTTAAAAGTGGCAGTAATGGAGTTGTGTCCAAAGAAGGTCTTTGTGGGTTAGATAAAAAAATTGATAATAAATCATCTATTACAGGGGGGGAAGGAGATGACTTTATCAATAAAATTATAGATAACAATAACAAAGTTAAAACATCATACTTTATAAATGACAAGGTTAAATACTTGCCAATAATCCTGTTTGAGAATGAAAAGCAATACGTATATAAATTATATGAAAGCAAGATCGACTTGGAAAATGGAAAGTATAAAATAATTTCTTGTGAAAATAATAGTGACACTTGTGATCAATATGGGAGTGATACTTGGGTGGTGATTCAGAACGTTCCAAATCCATCAATAGACTTTGATGTTTTGAAGAGTTTAAATGGCAAGTCTACTTTTGAGAAGGCTAATGCTAGAAAAGTAGGTTTGGTCGCCGGTGGGAATTCACCGTTTGAAATTAAGTCCTCAAAGGCTTATTTTCAATCATCGACTGGGGAGAGGATGAAATCATATTTGGTTAAGGGTGATAAAATAACCCTCCTAAACATCGGTGAGGGTAGGTGTTTGATTGAATATACTAATGCTAAGAATAAAGTTATTGATGGGTACATTTCTTGTCAGGACTTGAATCTTTTTAACTAATTTGTCTTGAGATGCTAACGCTTTAATATGCTGATTTGTAGAGAATAGGTGTGAATATGCAAGGAATAATCCGTCTCGGCGACAAAACCACTCACGGTGGAGCAGTATTATCTTGCTCAACAACCATGCTTTTTGGAGATATCGGCGTGGCCCGAAAAGGTGATCGTGTTTCCTGTCCTGAGCATGGTGATACCACTATCGTCGAAGGTAACCCAAATTATCGCGATCGCGGTGTTCCTGTGGCGTTCCACGGTCACAAGTGTGGCTGTGGCTGCACGCTTATCAGCTCACTGCCCAATGCTCTGGTGGGGTAAACGTGCCGGTTGAACTTGAGCGCATCCCGGCGCGGGAGAAACTGCCTCCTCGACCGCGTTTCAAACGCTGGCTGCTCCTGGGACTTGTGATGCTGCTGGCAGGGACTGCGGCCACATTCCTGTTATGGGAGGGCGAGCGCTCAGGTGGCGCGTTCTGGGGGCTGGCAACTGGGTTGCCTGTCGTGTTGTGGGGGCTGCTGGTTGTCGGGCGCTATTTTGGCTACGTACTCCTCTATGGGCGTTGTGAAAGAAAAAACGCCACAACCGCCGCCCGGTACCGCGCAGATGTTGCGCGTGGGCAGCGCTTTGCCTGGCTTATCGGTGAAGCCCTGATTAACGGGCTGGGGTCTGCCAGCCCGATGACGCATGAGGCCGTGTTAGCCAAAAAGCCCCTGATGATGCCCTGTGAGCCCGTTAATGGCGGCAATCCGGTTCGTCACCGGGCTCTGGCGGCGATGGGAGAAATGGCCGATCGGGAAGCGCATTATTTTCAGGAGATAACCGCCCACGTACAGAATCTGGTGGCGCTGCTTCCGTCGACGCTGACCTGCTATCTGGCGGTGGATACCGGTGAACAGTTTTCGACTTTGCCGTCGCTTCTGCAAAAAAGCATTACTCACCCGCTGGTGCGTATCCGCGACCTGACGGGGCTGGAAATCCTCGACTACTGGCTGGACTGCCATTATGACCATGCAGCTGCGTTACTTGTAGTCAGCGCTCAGCTATACGAACACCCGCCAGAGGACAGTGGCGAGTCCATTTCCGTGTTACTGCTGACCAACTGCCGTCTGAAGGATATCCCGCACGTGTCGGTCAAAGTTCACCGGCCGCAGATGTGCCGCGATGGCAATCTCGACCGGGCATTTGAGCGCGTCATGATGTGGTCAGGACTGGAAAAAACAGCACTGAAGCAGGCATGGACTAGCGGCGGCCAGATGGCCTCCGGCGATATCTTCAGCAAGGCCCGTGAGACGTATGCTCCTGGCCTTAAGGCCGATAAAATTACCCATATTGACACGGTTGTCGGGTTTGCGGGCGTTGCCGCTCCCTGGCAGGCGTTACAGCTGGCGACCCGTCAGTGTTTGAACGACAGCGAAGCCCAGCTTATTGTCACCGAACTTTCAGAAGACAACCGACAACTCTGTATTGTCACCCCGGAATAACTCTCAAGGGATTGCTCTCCTCTATCTATGAAAATCGCATCCATTTTTCTCCTTACGCTGCTCCTGGGCGTGTTATCTGTCTGTCTCATTGGCGGTGCACTCTGGATCTACCCGGTGTGGGTCAAGGACACCTTCAATCTGGGCCCGATCAGCGCGACCGGCATTGTGATCATTTGTCTTTTGCTGATGCTGGCCGCAGTGATCATCGGTTGGGTACTTGAAACTGTCTTCACGAAGAACGGTGAGAAGCAGGGAAAGCTGGATGTGGTCGCCTCTGGACAGCAGGCGGCTGCATCCCAGCCAGAGGCAAAACATACCGACGCGGATACCTCCCGGTTTGTGGCTGAGGCGCTGGTCGATCACCTGAGCCTGCGCTACCGCCGTCGCTGGAAAGCTAAAGTGCGCCTGCTGCTGGTACAGGGTACCGACAGCGATATCGAAAAAGTGGTGCCAGGTCTTAAGCGCGATCACTGGCAGGAGAGTGATGGGATTGTGCTTATTTACGGCGGTCTGGCGGAAAGTGTGCCGGATGATGAGTTCCTGTCCGTCCTGAAAGAGGTGCGAACACAGCGTCCGCTGGATGGCGTGGTGCAGGTGATGAATGCGGCTGCACTGCCCGATACGGCGAAGCAGGACACGCTGGTGCGTGTACGCCAGAAAACCGATACCCTGCTGGGCTGGCAGCTGCCGGTCTGGCTGTGGCTTGTTCGGGAAGGTACCTGGGCCCATGACGGAGAGGGTGTGCCTCCCACTGGCGTGCTATTTGGCTCGCGGGCGACATCGGGAGAGACCAGCGAAACACTCGCCACGCTTTCATCCGAATTGCAGACGCCCGGTGTCGCGGCCCTGCTGGAAAACTCACAACATCACTGGTTGCTGAGTTTGTCAAAAGCCCTGCGCGGCTCGTTACGAAGTTCCCTGGTAGCACTGTTGACCTCACTGATGTCAGGGCCAGCCCCGTATCGTCTTCGCGGGGTGATGTTCAGTCCGGCATTACCGGGAACCGAAACGGTACCGCATGCACGCCTGTCACCGGCTGTCTGGAAGGCGCTTGAAAACGACAGCCTGCAGGTGCAGGCCCGTAAAATCGGCTTCCACTGGCAAAAAGTACTGCGCCTGCTGCTGCTGGGTCTGGTACTGCTCTGGGGCGCGGGTACGCTACTGTCTCTGTCCGTCAACCGCACCCAAATCTGGCTCGCCCAGGATACGGCGCGAGTTGCGGCCGACACAAAACAGCCTCTGCCGGAACGACTGCGTAATCAGCTGGCCTTACAGCAGACCATCGCTCGTCTGCAGAACCGCGAAGTACACGGTGCGCCGTGGTATACCCGCTTTGGCCTGAACCAGGACAGCGACACGCTGAAGATGCTGTGGCCACTGTATGCCCATAACAACCAGCAGCTGATGCGCGATGCGCTGGCAGACGAACTTCACCGCCAGCTTAACGCCTTTGTGCAACTGCCACCGGCAAGTAATGCGCGTACGTCCGCCACCCAGAAGACTTACGGCCTGCTAAAAGGCTACCTGATGCTGGCCCGTCCCGATAAAGCCGATGCAAACTGGCTTGCCGGCAACATGCTGAAAACCTGGCCGCATCGCAGCGGTGTGCCTGACAGCGTATGGCAGACACAGGCCCCGAAACTGCTCGGCTTCTGGGGGCAGAACTTACCGGCACACCCGGAGTGGAAAATTACCCCAGACCGCGAACTGGTGGGAACAGTACGTCAGATCCTTCTCAAACAGATTGGTCAGCGCAACGCCGAATCCGGTCTGTATCAGGAGATGCTCGGCCGCATTGCGCGTAACTGGCCGGATTTAACCCTCGCTGACATGACAGGTGATACCGATGCGTCATCCCTGTTCTCTTCTGAAGAAGTGGTGCCGGGGATGTTCACTCGGCAGGCGTGGGAAGAGCAGGTCGAGGATGCAATTGATGAGGTGGTGAAGACCCGCCGTGATGAAATCGACTGGGTGCTTACTGATAAAACCCACCAACCGGGCAGTGATGTGTCACCGGAAGCACTTAAACAGCGTCTGACGGAACGCTATTTCACCGACTTTGGTAATGCCTGGCTGAATATGGCCAACAGCATTCAGTGGCAGGAAGCGTCATCGCTCTCGGAAGCCATTGCCCAACTGAACCTGCTGGCGGATGTGCGCCAGTCACCTCTTGTGGCGCTGATGAATACCCTTGCCTGGCAGGGTCAGACCGGAGCCAAAAGTGAAGCCCTGGCTGAAACCCTCGTGGACTCGGCGAAAAAACTGGTGGGGCGTAAGAAAAACGCAAAACAGTTTATTGAACAGGCGCAGGGGCCCAGAGGTCCGCTGGACGGCGTGTTTGGTCCGCTCACAGGCCTGATGGCCGGGAAGGACGGTACCGGCTCGGACGGTAACCTCAGCTTCCAGTCCTGGCTTGCCCGTGTAACTCAGGTGCGTCTCAAGCTGCAGCAGGTGACGAGCGCGCCCGATCCGCAGGCGATGGCGCAGATGCTGGCCCAGACCGTCTTCCAGGGCAAAGCTATCGATCTAACCGACACCCGTGACTACGGCTCTCTGGTGGCCGCAAGCCTCGGACAGGAGTGGAACGGCTTCGGGCAGGCGCTGTTTGTGCAGCCGCTTGACCTGGCCTGGCGTCAGGTACTTGCCCCGGCCGCAGGCAGCCTCAATGCCCGCTGGCAGAGCACCATTGTCTCGCAGTGGAACACCGCCTTTGCTGGACGGTATCCGTTTAAGGCCACCGGCAGCGATGCCTCCCTGCCACTGCTGGCCCAGTTCCTGCGAAGCGACTCAGGGCGCATTGCCGCGTTCATAAAAACTAACCTCGGCGGCATGCTCCATCAGGAAGGCAGTCATTGGGTGGTGGATCCGGCTGCCAGCCAGGGAATGAGCATCAGCCCGGCGTTCCTTACTGCTATCAATAAGCTTGCTGATATCTCCGATATTGCCTTTGCCCAGGGCGATGCCGGGGTGCATTTTGAGCTGATGGCCCGACCGTCGCGGGATGTGGCCCGCACCCAGCTGACGCTTGATGGCCAGAAACTGGATTATTTCAACCAGATGGAAAGCTGGCAGAGTTTCACCTGGCCGGGCAATACGTATTATCCGGGCGTGGATCTGAGCTGGCGTTCAACCAGCACCGAAATGCGCCTGTATGCCAGTAATCAGGGGTACTGGGGCTTCATCCGTCTGCTCGATAAGGCACTTATCACCCCACTCGACAGCAGCCGCACCCAGCTGGTGTGGATCACCCCGGAAGGCAACCCGCTGAAATTCATACTACGTAGTGAACTCGGTGACGGACCACTGGCGTTACTCAAACTGCAGGGCTTCAGCCTGCCGCAGACCATTTTTGCCGTGGGTGCTGCTGACAGCACGCTCGCACTTGCCGGAGACGAATAAATGGCGACTGCAGAAACGCTCCTGACTCTGTGTATCCCGGATGAAACTCAGCGCGCGGCACTACTCGCACAGAGCCGGGAATGCCTCTCCTTGTGGTCACCGTGGCTGACGCCGCTGGCAACCGGTAATGGCGCCGGGGACGACCCGACCTATGAGGATGATTTCCAGCTGATGCGCGAGGAGATCAACAAGCTTTCCGGCACCGATACCGATGTGCTCTGCCGCCTGGCGGAAAGCGTTCTGACCCGACATGCCCGGGATATCCGGGTGGTGACTTGGTACACCCTGGCCCGTCTGCAGCGTGATGGTGAAGCAGGGCTGACCGACGGTATCCAGTTGCTGACAACCATGCTGGAGCAGGCGGGGCAACACTGCCATCCGCGGCGCAGCGCCGCCAGGCTGGCTGCACTCGACTGGCTGAACAGTGAGAAAGTGCTCGATGCATTCTCGCGCTGGCCGGACGTGACGCGGGAAGAAACCGCCAGAACGGCGGCGGCCCTGTGCCTGCTGGAGAGGGCACTGGAACAGTTGCCGGAGGCGGAGCGCCCCACATTTTCCGGTCTGCTGCGCACGCTGGAAACCCGCCTGGCCGGTAGCGGTGGACTGGATACGCCGGTGGCTTCATCAGGTCAGGACCATGCAGGTGACAGCACCCACCGCACACTGACGTCAGGCGCTGCTGTACCGGAAACTGCAGCCGTGAAATCGGAAGTGGAGCTGGTCCGTCAGTTGCGCGTGCTGTCTGGCTGGGTGGTGGATCAGCCGCAGGGTTGGCTGGCGGCTCACCGGATGATGAAGGCCGCCCGCTGGGACCTGGTGACGCAACTTCCGGCACTCGATGCAGGCGGCCGGACACGCCTGCTGCCGCCAAAGGCTGATTACCGCGCACAGCTTAAACGTCTGTACCTGCAGCAGAGCTGGACTGAACTGGTTGAGCAGGTGGATGTGATGTTCACCGAGGGCGGTAACCGCTTCTGGCTCGATTTGCAGTGGTATCTGTGGCAGGGCCTGAGCCGCGCAGGGAACCCCTGGGAGCAGTGGGCCGACTATATTCTGAGTGACCTGAAACTGATGCTCAAACGCCTGCCGGGTCTGGAAACGCTCGCCTGGAACGACGGTACGCCGCTGGCTGATGAGGTGACGCTGAACTGGATTGCCGAAAAGGTAAATGATGACATGTCAGGTTTCGGCGACGAACCGGCAGTGGCCACTGCCGCTCAGGCGGATGACATTCTGGCGCTCGAAGCGGAGGCGATGGAGAAGGGCGACAGCGAGGGCCCGGAGGCCGCACTGGGCTGGTTGCAGAGTCGCCCGTATATGGACTCACCTCGCAGCCGCTGGCTGCTCCGTCTGCTGATGGCAAAGGTGGCCGAACAGTACGGGCGCAATGAACTGGCCCTTCACCTGCTGGGTGAACTCACCAACAGTGCTCCACAGCTGACGCTCAGTGAGTGGGAGCCGGGCCTGCTGTTTGACGTCCAGGCTCGCCGTCTGCGCCTGCTGCGCATGAAAGCCGGTCGCAGTGAAAGCGACAAAGCCCGTTTTGCACCGGAAATGGACACTCTGCTGGCCGGGCTGATTGCCCTCGATCCGGCACGCGCGATGGTGCTGTGCGGATAAGCCTCCCGCGATATTACGCTTCATCACCCCCGATGACGCAGTCTGTTTTCTTTTTTTGATATTTTCTACACTCAGGATCTCCGTACATGGATGATTTAACTCTTCGCTACTACGAAGCCGAGATGCGCTACCTGCGCGAAGCCGGTAAAGAGTTTGCCCGCGCCCACCCGGATCGGGCGGCAATGCTCAATCTGGACAAAACCGGGGCGCGCGACCCGTATGTGGAGCGCCTGTTCGAGGGCTTCGCTTTCCTGATGGGTAGGCTGCGAGAAAAGCTTGATGATGATCTGCCGGAGCTGACCGAAGGGCTGGTAAGCCTGCTGTGGCCGCATTACATGCGGACCATCCCGTCGCTCTCCGTGGTGGCCTTCACCCCGGACTGGCGACAGCTGCGTAAAATGGAAGTGCTGGAAAACGGCTTCTCCGTGCTGTCGCGCCCGGTCGGCTCCGATAACACCGTCTGCCAGTACCGCACCACCCGCGAAGTGCCCCTGCAACCACTGCATCTGGCCGAGGCGCGCCTGCAGACCGAGCCGGATGGTCGGGCTGCCATTCGCCTGCGCTTTGAGTGCCCGGACAAGGTGGACTGGTCAAAAGCTGGGATTGATAAGGTCGCCATTTATCTTGATGCCGACAGCCCGGTAGCCTCAGCCCTGCATCTGGCGCTGACCCGCCGGGTACAGATGATGTACGTCCGCCACAGTGAAACCCGCACCGAACGGGTCCGATTTGAGGGCTGGTGCAAGCCGATGGGCTTTGATGTCACTGACCGTCTGTGGCCTAAAGGGGACTCCGCGTTCAGCGGTTACCAGTTGCTGCTGGAGTATTTCAGCTTCCGCGAGAAGTTTATGTTCGTGGAGCTTAAGGGACTGGAGCTTGCCGGCCTGAGTCAGAAAACCACCTGGTTTGAGACCGATATCGTGCTCGACGGTGGCTGGCCGTCAGACATGCCGTTTGAGACCGACAGTTTCCGCCTGCACTGCGCACCGGTGATTAACCTGTTCTCACTGGAGGCCGACCCGCTGACGCCTGATCCGTTGCAGAACGAATACCTGCTGCGCCCGATGCGTGTGCAGGACGGGCATACTGAAATCTACAGCGTGGATGCCATTCATGGGGCGGTGAAAAACGGCAAGCACCCGTACGTGCCGTTCACCAGCTTCCGTCACCGTGGGGGCATGATGCGCCACGATGCGCCGGAGCGTTACTTCCATACCCGCGTGAAGCGCGGCCCCTCGGGGCTGTATGACACCTGGCTTATCCTGGGTGGGAAGTCATTCGAACTGGAGCAGCTGTCGCAGACCCCGGAGTCGCTCTCCATCCGTATTACCGGCACTAACGGCCAGCTACCGCGCCGCTCGCTGGAAAGCACGCTGCTTGACCGGGTGGTGAAGGCGGGCAAAGTCCCGGTCAGGGTTCTGAACCTGAAGGTGCCAACGCTGCCACTTTACCCGCCTGCGAACGACCGTTTCCACTGGCGGGTGATGAGTCACCTGGGCTCCAGCTTCTTAAGCATGATGGATAACCCGGAAGTGTTACGCGGTACGCTGGCACTCTATGACTGGACCGATGATGAGATGAACCGCCGTCGTCTGGAGGCCATTGTGGCGGTGAAGCACACGCTTATTCGTCGCTTTGAGAAGGGTTTTATGCTGCGCGGGGTGGATATTGAAATCACCCTCAACGCCGATAATTTTGCCGGTGAGGGCGATGTCACCCTATTCGGCGAAATGCTGCACCGTTTCTTTGCCCTTTATGCCGATGTCCACCTCTTCAATCAGCTCACACTGGTACTGCAACCCACAGGGAAACGACTGCGATGGAAAGAGAATCACAGCCAGCACATTCCGGGCTGACAGAGCAACTTCGCGACGACATCTGGCGGATCAATTTCTATCGTTTCTGCCAGTTGTTGGAGCAGGAAAATCCGGATGCGCCTAAGCTCGGCAGTACCGAGAAACTGTCCGCCGACCCGGTGCGCTTTCGCCCGTGGCCGGGAATGGGCTTCCCGGTAAGCGAACTCAAAGCGGTTGAAACCGATGAAGATTACCCGGAGCTGTCGCCGACGGTGCGCACCACCTTTCTCGGGATGTACGGGGTGGACTCGCCGCTGCCGACGGCTTATCTCGACGATATCGCCCGGCGCCGGGAAGGGTATGAAGCGACCACCGCGTTTCTCGATATCTTCAGCCACCGTATCCACACCCAGTACTACCGTATCTGGCGCAAGTACGCTTATCCGGCAACCTTCGAAGCCGGCGGCGTGGATGATACTTCTCAGTGCCTGCTGGGGCTGGTTGGTCTTGGCATCCCGGGCACGGCAGAGCAGGTCGCCACCCCGGTTTCCCGCTTTCTGGCGCTGCTCGGCACCATGCGACTGCCGACCCGCAATGCCGAAGGGATACGCCAGTTGGTGAGCCTGCTGGCCCCGGAGACCCGGGCCACGGTTATCAGCCCGGACCCGGTAAAGGTCCCCGTGGATAATCGCAGCGGGCTCGGTAAAGAAAACCGGGTGTCCCTGTCACAGCGCGCCACGCTCGGCAGGACCGGGAAAGAGGCCTGCAGCCGTATCCTGCTGATGCTGGCGACCGACAATCCACACGAGGCGCAGGGCTGGCTGCCCGGCGGACAGATACACACGGACCTGATGGTGCTGCTGCGGGTATATATGGGGTACCGTTCCGATGTCCGCCTGCGCCTCACGGTGCCGGTCAATTGTCTGCCTGAACCGCGTCTGGGCAAGACTCACCGGGTACAGCTGGGTCGCACCGGTGTACTGGGCCTGAAGCGCGACCGTTCCGCCAAACGCAGTCATCTGACCGTGAGCCTTGGCCTTTATGAAGGCCTGACCTGTGAGCCACTGCTGCCGGCACAACCCGGTGGCTATCGCTTCGACTGATAGTCCAGAATGCAATACCTAACACCAGACACATTCAACACGCCCCTGTTTCTGAAGGCTGAAAAGGACTCCCCGAATGACTTTCGCTTCCCTGTCGCGCAGCGCCGCACTGATGCTGCTCTGTTCCCTGTTGACCGCATGTGGCCTGACTCAGGCCGTGTCGGACGGCACGGTCAGCGCTACCAAAGCCATCTTCTACAAAAAAATAAAGGTGCTGCACCTGGACTTCGAGCCACGTGCCGCTGCCAATGCCGATGAAAGCCAGACGCCGTTGGCCACCATGGTGCAGGTTTACCAGCTCCGGGACAGCCAGAAGGTGGACGCCGCCGACTACCAGAAACTGCTGCGCGATGCGGATAACACCCTCAAAGAGGACATCGTCGCCAGCAAGTCGCTGCTGGTGATGCCCAAAGGCAGCATGACCCTCAATATGCCAATGAACGAAGATGCGAAATTTGTGGCGGTGGTAGGGCTGTTCAACCGTCCGGATATCAGGAACAACACCTGGAAGCTGGTACTGAGCCGCGACGACCTCGACCCGGACAAGCCGCGTATCATCCAGCTCAACAGCACCGGGCTGACCCTGGTTCCGGTGAAGGAGTAAACCCATGGACACCACCCTTGATAACTGGCTGGCGCTGTTTGACGGGCACACTCGCTACCACCTTGAGATTAACGACAGCATCCTCAAGCCGGATGTGCTGAACTTCCACGGGCGCGAAGCGCTGAATGCGCCGTTCGAATGGCGGATTGAGTTCACCACACCACAAAAAGGCATCGGCCGCGAGGATGTGATGCTGAAGTATGCCACCCTCAGCATGCTCTCTGGCCGGGTGGTGCAGGGCATCATCACCGGCTTTGAGGTCCTCAAAGAGACCGTGGACCAGACGCATTTTGCGGTGACGCTCTCCTCGCGCCTTGCGCTGCTTTCCCACACCCGCCGTTGTGCGGTCTGGCAGAATGTCTCCGTGCCGGAACTGGTGGAGCAGGTCCTGCGCAGTCACGGGCTGGAAGGGGCGGATTTTGAATTCCGTCTGGAGCGCACTTACCCGGTCCGCGAACTGATAACCCAGTGGCAGGAGACTGACCTGCAGTTTATTCAGCGTATCCTCGCAGAGGACGGCATCTGGTTCCGCGCCGGGGTCAACACCACCACCGGGCTGGACACGGTAACCTTTGCTGACAGTCAGCTGCAGTATCAGTTTGATGTACGCCTGCCATACTGTGAGCCTTCTGCCCTCCATGACGGCGCGGTCGAAGCCGTATGGAATGCCAGAGTGTGGCACCACACGGTCACCGGCCGCGTGTCCACCCGGGATTACAACTACCGCACTGCCAGCACACCGATGGATGCGACCGCAAGCGTCAGAAACGAGGCTGCCACCACCGGTGAACATTATCGCTACGCGGCCCCGTACCGCGAAGCAGGCGATGACACCACCTCTGATCCGGAAACTGAAAGCGGAGCCTTTTACGCCCGCATTAATCATGAACATGCGCTTAATAACGCCATCCGTCTGCATCTCTTTAGTAACGCCAGTCACCTGACGCCGGGAATGGTGCTGGAGACCGGCGACAGTGATGTGCCGGAGCTGAAAGAGGGGATGGTGATTACGCTCACCACCTTCCGTGCTGCCCGTGATACCCGTCTGCACGTGTCCGTATGGGGCATGCCTTACAGCGAACAGTGCTGCTTCAGACCCGAGCCTGTACCGCGTCCGCTTATCGCCGGTACGCTGACAGCCCGCGTGGAGAGCGATGAGAAGAATGCACCGTATGCCCATCTGGATGAGACGGGCCGCTACCGGGTGAAGCTGAACTTCAGTCGGGAAGACGCCGAACAGGGCTATAACTACCTGTGGATACGCCAGGCGAAACCGTACGCCGGTGAAACGTATGGCTGGCACACGCCGCTGATAGACGGCACCGAAGTGGGGATTGCCTTTGACGGCGGTGACCCGGACAGGCCATACATCGCCCATGCGTTTCATGACTCGGAACATCCGGATGTGGTCACCCGCGACAACCGCAGCCAGAATATCCTGCGCACTGCAGGCCAGAACGAACTGCGAATGGAAGACCTGCGCCAGAGTGAACATATCGCGCTCAGCACCCCGTTCGGGGCCACGGCGCTGAGCCAGGGCCACATCGTGGACACGGAGAACGAGCCGCGTGGAACCGGGTTTGAACTGCGTACTGATGAGTTCGGGGTCATCCGTGTGGCGAAAGGACTGCTGGTCACCGCCGATGGCAAAGTTCACGGCGAAGGCGATGTGCTGGATATGGACGTGGCACTCCGGGAGATTGAGGCCGTCCGCGCACAAATCGAGGGACTGGCCACAGCCACCCGGCAGGCGAAAGCCCTGGAGGCTGATATCGCCAGTCAGCAGGCGATGTTCAGCACCCGCCTGAAAACGCTCAATGAGATGATCCACTTCTCGGCCCCTGAGGGGATAGCGTTTACCAGTGCTGAGCATCTGCAGCTGGCGGCCGCGAAGAATGTCGCCCTGAATGCCGGCGGGGATATCAGTATTGGGACCCAGGGGCATATCACGGGGCTGGCGGGCGACAGCGTGGGAGTGTTTGCCCAACACGGCAAGCTGAGCCTGATTTCGGCTCAGGGGCCGGTGCAGTTTCAGGCGCAGAACGGAGTGATGCACCTGAGTGCAGAGCAGAAACTGACCCTCATCTCCGCCAAAGAGATGCTGCTGGCCGGGAAGAAGCGAATACGTCTGGTGGGGGGGGGGAGTTCCATCCTTATCGAGCAGGGACAAATCAAGTACGAGACTGCAGGTACCTATACCCGCAAGGCCAGCCGACTGGATACGGAAGGTGGAGCGTCACAGACTCCGGACGTGCCGTGGCTGGCTGATCCTCTGAAAGACCGCAATGACGCTCTGATGCAGTATCTTTACCATGATGACGCACCGGTAGTCGGTGCACCGTTTACCGCGACGCTGGCGGACGGTTCCGTGCGTACCGGTAACCTCGATGGGGCGGGCTACCTGCATCTTGACGATATACCGGACGGCCCGATGACTGTTGAGATGGGGCCGGATGTGCGAGGTTATTTACGAAAATACAACACGGATAATCAACAGTTTATCGGTTCCTCAGTGAGTGAGTCCGACATTGACGTCTTGATAACGAAGCACAGCGGAGGTGTGGAATGAGTATGCCAGGCGTTGCGTGGTTCAAAGAAACCAGTCTGGAAACCGGGCAATGGATTTGGGGAACCCTGCAGGGGGCCTTTAATGAAAAACAGACCATCGGCCAGATTATTGTCGATGCGGCGATAGGCATGGTTCCGTTGGTCGGTGATGTGACGGCAGTACGTGACCTGATTGCGGTCTCCATTGGGCTGGCGAAAGAACCGAAGAAGCGGGAAAGCGTCACGGAATGGGTGTTTCTGGTGATTTTGCTGTTTGCGCTGATCCCGGTGATTGGCGGCGTGATAAAAGGTGTCGGACGTCTGGCTTTGCGTGTAACAACAAAAGCGGCAGAAAATGTGGAAACGCTCGGAGACGTAATTAAGTTTCTGAACCGTGTTGGCGAAGGTGACGCGGTGAAGTGGCTGAATAAGCTGAATGTTGTTGAGTATCAGGCGCAGCTGATTGAGAAAATGAGTGGCTTTTGCCACACCATGATCACCGCAATTAATCAGATATTGAAAGCCCGGGTGGGGCGAGTGTTGCCGGAGAGATGGCAGGCGGATTTAATCCGGGTACGTGATGGCTTCGCGGCGCTGCAGCCGCTGGCGTCGAAAATGATCCCCCAGGCGCTGAAAGAGCTGGATGCGAAACTGCGGGTGTTGCAGGCGCTGGTGTATAAAGGTGAAATCCATACGGTAGCAACGGGTAAGAGCAGGGCTGAAGTGCGGCGTGAAGCGGAAGCCTATCTTATCGAACGTCCGCTGCGGGATGCGCCAAAGCAGGGAACGCGATTTCCGAGCCTTCATGCGGAGGAACGTCATGAAAAGCGGTTACGTCTGAAATATTCAAAAAAAGGCTACCCGGACTTATTGGGGTATAAAGGAAAAAGCCCGGCTTTTGGCGAGAGTATGGTTTATGCCAACATCGCCTCTTTCAGCGGAGAGATTACTGCCAAAAGCGCCCGCGAGATGGCGGGGAGTAAGATTTTTCGCGCTTTCGGCAACGAGACTGCGCTGGCAACAAAGGCAGGCGGCTCCTGGGCAGCGGGAGGATTCTGGGGTTATCAGAAAGTGCCTGGTAACGCGGAAGAGTGGCGGCAGCTATCGGCGGTACTGGATGAGTGGAACGGTAACGGTTTTCTGGTGGTGCTGCATCTGCCGGAAGACCTTGCCATGCGGATGCCGGGCACTAATGCCTGGCACGGTAAAATAGCTGAGCAGTTCGGGCAAAAGAGGGCCAATCAGTACCTTGAAGGCGGCGGCGAGCAGGTGATAATTAATCTGGATGAAATGCTGAAAACAGAGCTTAACCGCATCGGAGAGCAGGTCAAGGCCACCGGGCAGCCTGCCAGCGTGGAGATAAACGGGGTAAAAGCTGAGTTTTATCCTTCTGGCTGGAAAGATGTGGAAGGCGTGCACGGTTACAACAAACCTGAGGGAATTGACCCGCCCTATGCCACCTATACGCGAGAGCTGCATGACGATGAGCTGCGCAGCAAGGTGAAGGAAAGGGCGATGATTAACGCCGCCCGTGTGGAGCGCCAGACAACGACAGGAAGTGAACCATGATGAGCATCGAAAAAACAAAATACCCGATGAGCGATGAGCAGGTGCGTCGCAAGCTGTTCTGGCTGTTACAACGCCTGAGTAGCTACAGCCTGTGGCAGCGCAAACGGGATGCCTGGGCGTGCTTTACTGAAAAGTATGAACAGGCGCTGAAAACCTGGCCGGAGGAAATCACGAAGGGGTTTGATAAAGAGGTAATTATCTGGGCATACGATGCCCTGCGTCTTTATGATGAAGGGCTACCGGAACTGGCGGTGGGCAATCGGCAGGTATGGCAGCGGTTAACGGGAGAATTTCATCAGCTTTTTCGGCCGGTGAGTTTAATTGAGAAGTATTTTTATTGGCCCTGTCATGACGAGCGTGGTGGGCAACGGGAACCTTACCCCCCGGAAATAGAAAAAATTAATCAGTGGCGGGTCGCGGCAGAATACCGGGGCGATAATCTGTTGTATCCACCACACAATAATGTGTGTAATTTTTTTGATGCGGCGACTTTGCTGGAACCCAGTAAGTATAATTATAATTTAACCCAACTGCCCTATCCGGTATTCCCCCAAAATCTTCCCCCGGTTCCTGAACGCAGCGATATCATTATTAAAACGGATGACCCGGTGCCCTGTGACGGTATCTGGGAGCCGGTTAAAATTCAGTACCACCATAAGCTGCTGGTGATTAAAGCTGGTATCAGCGGGTTTAAAAATCTTGGTGCCTATAACTATTTTATTCGTGGGATGAAGGCTCCCCGACAGGAATATTACGACGTATTAATGGAGAGCGATAAGGAAATGCTTATCACTGACGATCCCATTCGTTACCGGGAGGTTCACTGGCGTCTGGTCTGGGAAGATACGCGCTACTGTGACGGTATTATCCCGGATGAGTCAGAGTATTTTCTGGATGATGCACCGGGTGAGCGTATTACCTGCCGGACAGGCGAACAATGCCCTCACTCAGGACAATGGTCCACACTGGCCGGTGGACATCAGCAGTTTATTGATATTCAGGCCGGGCAGTTGATGCCGGAGGCGATGAAATATCAGAGTGATATATACGCACCTGAAATAAAACTCCCCGCGACATGGAGCCTTTTGCAGCGGGATGATGGCGGTCGTGTTTTTATCAAATCGGATGCAGACTAAATAACATGGGCGGATTTTGAGTTCCGGCTGGAGCGGACCTGCCCGGTACGGGAGCTGATTACCCAGTGGAGGGAGAGCGACCTGCAGTTTATCCAGCGCATCCTCGCAGAGGACGGCCTCTGGTTCCGCACCGGGGTCAACACAAGCACCGGGCTGGACACGGTAACCGCATCGGAAAGCAGGTCAAGGCCACCGGGCAATCTGCCAGCGTGGAGATAAACGGGGTAAAAACGGAGTTTTATCCTTCTGGCTGGAAAGATGTGGAAGGCGTGCACGGTTACAACAAACCTGAGGGAATTGACCCGCCCTATGCCACCTATACGCGAGAGCTGCATGACGATGAGCTGCGCAGCAAGGTGAAGGAAAGGGCGATGATTAACGCCGCCCGTGTGGAGCGCCAGACAACGACAGGAAGTGAACCATGATGAGCATCGAAAAAACAAAATACCCGATGAGCGATGAGCAGGTGCGTCGCAAGCTGTTCTGGCTGTTACAACGCCTGAGTAGCTACAGCCTGTGGCAGCGCAAACGGGATGCCTGGGCCTATTTTACCCAACAATATGAACAGGCGCTGAAAACCTGGCCGGAGGAAATCACGAAGGGGTTTGATAAAGAGGTTATTATCTGGGCATACGATGCCCTGCGCCTTTACGATGAAGGATTACCGGAACTGGCGGTGGGAAACCGGCAGGTGTGGCAGATTAAAACCGGAGAGTTTGACCAGCTTTTTCGACCGGTCAATTTAGTTAATTCATTTTTTTATTTACCATGCCATGAGCGGGGGGGCAAGAAATAGCTTATCCGCCAAAAATAGAAAAACTGAATAAGCTGAAAATTGCTGCAGAATACTGGGGTGATAATCTACTTTATCCACCACACAATAATGTGTGTAACTTTTTCGATGCTGAATATTTACTGGAGCCTGAAAATTATCACTATACCCTGAAGACATTACCTTACCCGGTATTCCCCCAAAATCTTCCCCCGGTTCCTGAACGCAGCGATATTATTATTAAAACGGATGACCCGGTGCCTTGTGACGGTATCTGGGAGCCGGTAAAGATTTTGTACAACCATAAGTTTCTGGTAATTAAAGACGGCATCAGCGGGTTTAAAAATCTTGGTGCTTACAACTATTTTATTCGCGGTATGACTGCCCCACGGCAGGTTTATTATGACGTATTAATGGAGAGCGATAAGGAAATGCTTATCACTGACGATCCCATTCGATACCGGGATGTTCACTGGCGTCTGGTCTGGGAAGATACGCGTTACTGTGACGGTATTATCCCGGATGAGTCAGAGTATTTTCTGGATGATGCACCGGGTGAGCGTATTACCTGCCGGACAGGCGAACAATGCCCTTATTCTGGACATTAATATTGGTAAAGGAACTGTTGGGAATGGAACTGAACTATATTGAAAAATGGTTGCCGGAAGCGTCCGTGAAGTATAAGGACGGTAGTCAGGCGGTGAATCTCGGGCTGATAATCACCGTATTTTTTAAAGATGGCCATTTGCCAGAAGTGCGTCAGAAAATGGTGGGGTGCGTAGATCGCTATTATGCCGAATTTAAACCATATTTGAAGAAAACGCTGACACCAAAATGGGTTGGGATTACGGAAAAAAACCATCAAAAAAAGCGACAGGCTATCCTGGACTTGTCTCCGGAAGAGATCTTTTCCTGGTATCTGGGAAGTGAAGCGACAGATTATCATGCCCCCGAATATGAAATACTCATCATGGGCAAAAGAATTTTCCGCAATGATACTGATCGCTCCGTTATTAAACTGGTATTTCCGTTCTCACTGCTGAAAGAGTCTGATGGCAGGGAGCGTTATCAGGCCTGGCTGATGTGGCTTTGCAATACCTTCTGTGTTGAAAGTGGTTATGCAGGCCTTTCATTTATTCTGCCTTACGAATTTCATCGGATGTTCCCCTACGAATACAAACTGGCCCAACGTTTTCCTGGGGTTATGGTGGATTCTATCGGTACTCTTGATGGCAGAGTTGTCGTCAATAATCTGAAAAGTGTTTGCTGGTATACGATTCTGGGTAATTCATGGGTGAATAAACTCGGTGGTGCAGAGAAGCTGGCTCACCGACTGAAGAACAATCCAGAGATTGAACTGCTGCCATATGATGGGGGCCTTATCCTAAAGGCTGGAGCGTTACCACCTGGTCTGGGTGAAACGCAAACAGAAGACTTACCGCCATTACTGGTGAAAGTAAATCAGATAATTAAGCCTGTCCGATTCAACGGCTCACGCTCTCTGCATTTCTACTCTGAACATGAAAACTTCCAGTTTGATAAAGAATCCACAATGAAGTGGTACAGACGCTTCGATGAAGCCAGTGCTGCGCTGGATAAGGAAGATGAAGGTAAGTCCTGGGAGCCGGTCAGGATCACCTGCTGGAGTGGTGAAAAATCTCAGTTTGATGGACGATGTGCCACTATTGTTAACGGGGCAACGCAATACGCCCAAACTAGCGCCGAGGAGATTATGCCGGAGTTTGAAGATAAGTATGGACAGAAGCACCAGGCCCGTTTGTCGTTACTCGCAAGAGATGATGGTGGCAGCGTGTTTGCTGTGACTCTAGGTGAGGGGGATTGATACATGACGCGCAATTCGCCCTCATTATGTGAGATGCTTTACGGTAATTTTGTTGGCGATCTCGACCTTCAGCATATCAGCGAAGAAAACCAGGTGATTCTGTCGGTGCTCGACAATATGCAGCGCATTCTCAACTGCCGGGCCGGCACGCTGGCGCATCTGCCGGACTATGGCCTGCCGGATATGACCAAAATTCTGCAGGGTATGCCGGGTACGGCACACCAGCTGATGAGAACGCTCTCTGAAGTATTGCTGAAATACGAGCCCCGGCTAAAGCGTATTGAGGTGGTTTTACTGGATCAGACTCAGCCCGGCGAGCTGCGTTATGCCATTGATGCGGAGCTGAAAGGCCTTGGTCTGGTGCGCTACGGAACAGAGTTTATGCCTGAGGGCCGGGTGCTGTTACGCCACCTGAAGCAACAGCAGTACCTCGACACCCGAACTCGCTTCTGAGTCGTTTTCAATCTTCAGCCAGGAATACCCGATATCGCATGTCAGCCAGAACACACTTTCTTAAAAAACTTCAGGCACAGCAGCTTTCTGCCGGCGGCGCTACAAGCCGGAGCCAGGCCGATATAGCCGCTTTTCGTCAGAGCATGGAGCAGCTTCAGGCCACCATGGCTGAATGGCTGGCAGAGACCGGCATTCAGCCGGAAAGCACCATGGTGTCACTCACAGATCTGCTGGTAGAGGGCGGAGCGTTTGACATCCCGGGCATTACGCTGCGCTACGGAAAAAGGTCGATAAACTATGTCCCGCTGTTTTTGTACGGCCACGGCGTGACGGGCTGCGTGGAAGTCAGCCTGCATGCAGACGGAAAGACCACCCTGCTGTGCCGTTTGTTTATGCGGGCAGGGCAAAACACGCCCTGGACCTGTACCCGGCCAGGTTCGTTTTCTCTACCTGGGATCAGGTTCGATGAGGACGCCTTTTTCGGAATACTGGAAGGGATACTTCTCTGACCAGCCGCACCGCAGCGTGTCATTCACTTTCTCACTTTTTAACTGACGGAACACCTCCGTGAATAATCGTAATCAACTGAAAACTGGCGACGACCCGCGCGCATTGCCAGATTATGCCGCTCTGCGTGATGAGCTGGCGAAACTGAATCATCCGGCGCGTCCGGATGTTAACTGGATGCTTGTAGAGCAGCTTTGCCTGTCACTGTTTCGCCAGAACGGCGTGGAGCTGCAGACGGCCTCCTGGTATACGCTGGCGCGCACTCGCCTGGCCGGGCTGGCCGGGCTTAATGAGGGGCTGGCGATACTTGAGGTCTTGCTTAGCCATCAGTGGGGGGGGATGTGGCCGCAGCCGGTTCATGCCCGAATGGAGATCCTCGCCGGATTTAGCCAGCGTCTGCAGTCCACGCTGCGCACGTTTACCCTGGATTACGCCGATTTGCCACAGATTTACCAGGCGGAACAATATCTGAACGGCATGAGGGATACCCTTCAGCGCCTTGAGCTGAAAAACGCCAGTCAGATGGGTGACCTGTGTACCTTTATGCATAATGCAGCAACCCGGCTTGAAAATATGGATACGGGAAGCGGTGTCAGCGCCGCCGTTGTTTTACCCGTCTCCACTTCGAAGCAGGAGAGTCCTGCTCCAGCCGGCGGTGAGCAGCTGATTTATGTGGCCCGCGAAGAGCCCGCGCCGCCCCGCATACTGGTTGCCTCTCCTGAGCCAGCGCGGCCATGGAAAAGTTTTGCTGCCGGGATGTTGACCATGCTGGTGGTGAGCGCTGCCGGCCTGTGGGGCTGGCATAAAATAAACCCGCTCCCGGCGATCCCGGTGCCGGTGGCGGCGAATGAGGCTGGCCTGAAAGCGCTGGAGCAGCTGCCACCGTTGTGGCGGCAGGATTACGGTTTTCAGCTTGCTGGCCGGGCAGACCCCGCTGAGGCAGATAAACTGAAAGCGCAGTGGCAGCAGTATCTCGCCGGTAACGCGCTTTCTCCCGAAACGCTTTCCGGCTGGCATCAGGGAATGGAAGGTTTAAATGAGATGACCCGCCGCCTGAATGCGCTGGATGAGCGTAAAGGCAAATACCTCACCGGCTCCGAGCTGAAGTCGATGGTGTTTACGATAACGCAGCACTTTGCCCGCGCTCAACCTGTGGAAGAGCAGCTCTACCTGATGAGCCACGCAGATGCCGCGACCCGGCAATCGGCCGGGCAGCTGGCCCAAACCAACATGCAGCTGAACCAACTACTTAACCGCTATGCTCTGATAAAACAGCAGGTGGAGCAGGAGTGATAACCCACTTTCGGCCTCTCTCCCAATGGGAAGAGAGGCTGAAGCGCTACTTCGCCGCCAGCAGGCACAGCTTTAGCGCCACGTTATACGAAGCCTCAAACGCGCGCAGCGGTAAAAACTCAAACCGCGAATGGAAGTTGTGTGCGCCGGTGAAGAAGTTCGGTGTCAGCAACCCTTTGGCGGAAAGCGCTGCGCCGTCCGTGCCGCCGCGCATTGGAATCACCTTCGGCTCAATGCCCAGTTCATCCAGCGCGGTAAAAATCAAATCAATCGCCCGGCGGTCATCGGTAATGGCGTTGCTGATGTTGCTGTAGGTGTCGCTGATGCTGTACTCCACTCTAGCGGTGGGGTACTGAGCGGCAATCTTCTGTGCGATCTCGCCAATCTGCTGCTTACGGCGCTCAAAGTTTGCCAAATCAAAGTCCCTGATATTCGCCTTGAGCAACGCTTCGCTTTGAGAGGCCTGAATGCCGTTAAACCAGACATAGCCTTCACGGCCTTCGGTATGTTCAGGGGTTTGCTGGCGGTCAAAGTGGCTGATGTAGTCCATCGCCATCAGCAGCGGGTTCACCAGCACGCCTTTGGAGGACATCGGGTGGCTGGTCACGCCGGTAAATTTCAGCTCCGCATGAGCGGCGTTGAAGTTCTCATAAACCACTTCTCCCAGTTCGCAGCAATCAATTGTCCACGCAAAATCAACGTCAAAACGCTTGAGATCAAGCGCCTTGGCACCGCACAGACCAATCTCTTCATCCGGTACGAATGCAACGACGATATCGCCGTGTTGATGTTCTGCCGTCAGGTTTTCCAGCAGCGTCATCACCACCGTAACGGCGGCTTTATTATCCGCGCCCAGCACGCTGGTGCCGTCGCTGAAGATGATCTCTTCGCCAGGGTAGGCATTGATTTCCGGGTGTTCCTTCGTGCGCAGCCAGATGTCCTTTTTGGCGTTCAGGCACAGATCCTCACCGGTAAAGCGCAGGATCTGCGGGCGGATATCCGGCGACAGGCCAACATCAACGGTATCGATATGCGTAATAAATCCAACGCGCGGCGCGCCAGCAACGTTGCCTTTTTTCACGGCCGTGACGGTGGCGTGCTGGTCAATGACGATATCTTCAAGGCCCAGCGTGCGCAGCTCCTCCGCCAGTAGGCTGGCCATTTCATGCTGTCCCGGCGTGCTGGGCAGGGTGCCCGCACGCGCGTCGCTTTGGCTGGTGACCGCCAGATAACGGAAGAAACGTTGGGTGAGCTGCTCGCTTAGCGACGAAGGCATAGTGTTTCCTTATTGTTCGATGTTGTTTGTTGGCTATGTAAATTTAATGTTATTTATTAAGGCGCTTTGCACAAGCTTTATTCATACAGGGTCAGGACAAACACCACAGGAAGACAGCGATGAAAACAAAGATTACAACGCTAGCACTTGCCGTAGCGGCTCTCTCCATCAGCGCCAGCGTGGCGGCCAGCACGCTGGTGTACTGCTCTGAGGGCTCGCCGGAAAACTTCAACCCACAGCTTTACACCTCGGGCACCAGCGTCGATGCCAGCGCCGTGCCAGTCTATAACCGGCTGGTGGATTTCAAGGTCGGTACCACCCAGCTGCAGCCCAGCCTGGCGGAAAGCTGGGACGTCAGCGAGGACGGAAAAGTCTATACCTTCCACTTGCGCAAAGGTGTGAAGTTCCAGAGCAATAAATACTTTAAGCCCACCAGAGACTTCAACGCGGACGACGTGATTTTCTCGTTTATGCGCCAGAAGGATCCAAAGCACCCTTACCACAACGTCTCCAACGGCAATTATTCCAACTTCGAAAGCCTTGAGTTCGGCAAGTTGATTACCGCCATCGACAAAGTGGATGACAACACCGTGCGCTTCACGCTGGCGCACGCGGAAGCGCCGTTTGTCGCGGACCTGGGCTGGTATTTCGCCTCGATCCTTTCTTCAGAATATGCAGACGCGATGATGAAGGCCGGTACGCCGGAGCGCGTTGACTCTGACCCTATCGGTACCGGGCCGTTCGAGCTGAAGCAATATCAGAAAGATTCCCGCATTCTCTACACGGCCTTCCCACAATACTGGCAGGGCAAATCGAAAATTGATCGTCTGGTGTTCTCTATTACGCCGGATGCTTCGGTGCGCTACGCAAAACTTGAGAAGAATGAATGCCAGGTGATGCCGTTCCCGAACCCGGCAGATTTGCCGCGCATGAAGGAAAACAAAGATATCAACCTGATGCAGAAGGCGGGGTTGAATACCGGTTTTCTTGCCTTTAATACCCAAAAGCCGCCGCTGGATAACGTGAAGGTGCGCCAGGCGCTGGCGATGGCGATCAACAAACCGGCCATTATCGAAGCGGTATTCCACGGCACGGGCACTGAGGCGAAAAACCTGCTCCCTCCGGGCGTGTGGAGCGCGGACGATAAGCTTAAAGACTACGATTATGATCCCGAAAAGGCCAAAGCGCTGCTCAAGGAGGCCGGGTTTGCCAACGGCATGAGCATTGACCTGTGGGCGATGCCGGTTCAGCGTCCTTATAACCCGAACGCAAAACGTATGGCGGAGATGATTCAGGCCGACTGGGCGAAAATTGGCGTCACCGCGAAGATTGTTACCTACGAGTGGGGTGAATATCTTAAGCGCGTGAAGAGCGGTGAGCATCAGGCTGCGCTGATGGGCTGGACCACGGCAACGGGCGACCCGGATAACTTCTTCGGGCCTTTGTTTACTTGTACGTCGGCCAACGGCGGCTCTAACTCGTCAAAATGGTGTTACCAGCCGTTTGACAAGCTGATCCTTGAGGCCCGTGCGGAAGGTAACCACGATAAGCGCGTGGCGCTCTATAAAGAAGCGCAGCAGATGATGCACGACCAGATGCCCGCGGTGATGATAGCCCACTCGACAATTTTCGAGCCGGTACGCAAAGAGGTGACCGGGTATGAAATTGACCCGTTCGGGAAGCATATTTTCTATCAGGTTGATGTGAGGAAGTAGTTCGGGAGGGCTCCGGGATTAACGGGTAGCTATGTTATTCATTGTTAATTCCGTTCACTACCAGACCTGTTTTATGTGCAGCCTCCGGCCGTTCCCAATGTCCGTACACTTGCCAGTTGGAGAAAAAACGGAGGCGATTTAAGCTGGAACCGTGCCACGCTTCAAGCTCATAGCTACGCTGAACATAAAAATTGTTGCAGGTTACAAAGCCACGCCCTTGTTCCCGGCTCTCATCGCCCCCGGCTATGACCCCAACTCAGGCGGGGTTGAGCTGCCGGGAGCAGCGAAAGAGAGCGATCGTCGGGAACGCATCGCGAACGACCCCGAATGTTTGGGTGATAGCCGGTGGGTTAACCGCTTCAGCGGCGATGAGCTTGCCGGGCGCCGGGGGTTGTCAGGGGGCATGGCGTAATGCCCCCTGACACGTTCACCGTATGTGAAAGTACAGGGAAACAGATATAAAGGTGAACGGAACAATACTCCAATTTGCAGAGGTCAAACGTCCTGGGTGTTCACCTAAAGATATTTTGAGATAAAAGAAGCATCAGACTGTACTCCTCTCACTCACCGCTTCAACCTGGGCATTTACCGCCGTCTGGCTAGCCTGCTGCTCTTCGCGGAATTTCAGGTTATCCCAGACACGGAAGAACGGGTAATACATCACCAGCGAAATAGCCAGGTTCACAATCTGCAGTATTGAGCCGGAGACATGGCCGCCGGTTGCTAAATAGCCGCTGACGATAATCGGCGTGGTAAACGGCAGCGCAATCCCTGCTGGCGGGGCAACCAGGCCCGTAGCCATCGCCGTGTATGAGACAATTACCAGCACTACCGGCGTCAGAATAAACGGCACCACCAGGTACGGGTTCATCACCAGCGGAATACCAAACACCATCGGCTCGCTGATGTTAAACAGGCTGCCAGGCGCGGCAATTTTACCCAGCTGCTTCATCTGTACGCTGCGGCTGCGGATCAGCATAAAAATCACCAGACCTAACAGCGCCCCGGTGCCGCCAGGGGCAATCCACAGGTCATAAAACTGTTGAGTAATAATGTGCGGGATCGGCAGGCCGTTCTGGAACGCCGCCAGGTTCTCGGACATATTGGTTAGCCAGACCGGGCGGATAAACACCAGCACGATGGTGTCTCCGTGCAGGCCTAGCGTCCACAGGATGCCAATCAGGATCACCGAAACAATCATTCCCGGCAGCGAACCGCCGATATGGCTCATCGGAATGCCTACCAGATCGGTAATCATGGTGTTGATGTCGCCAAACGGTGTGGCTTCCACCAGCAGGCGAAGCGCCAGCACCACGGCCAGCACGCAGAAACCCGGCACCAGCGCGAGGAAGGATTTCGCCACCGCTGGCGGTACACCTTCCGGCATGCGGATAACCAGGTTACGGTTGCTGATAAAGCGGTAAATCTCGGTCGAAAGCAGGGCAATCAGAATGGCAACGAACAGCCCCTGGCTGCCAATTTGCCCCATCGGCAGCACGCCCTTGACGAACTCGGCAGGTCCACCGGAGGGCGGCGTGAACATAATGTTCTGCGGAATGGTCATGATAAAGGCCACCAGCGATACGGCACCGGAGGTCAGCGGATCCAGGGTGCGGTACTTCTCTGCAAGGCGATAGGCGATGCCGAAGCTGGAGATAATCGCCATGATGTCATAGGTCGCTTTAACCGGATAAAGCAGCTTGCTCTGCCACGTTGCCCCAAACAGATCGGTCATCAGCTGGGGGTAACCCGGTACCGGCAGATAGGCGAAAATCAGGAAGAATGAGCCGATCAGCATGAACGGCATATTCAGGATGATCCCGTCGCGGACGGAGAGCACGTGCTTTTGCCCGGCGATTTTCAGCGCTACGGGCAGCACATATTTTTCAAGAAACGATTTCTTTGCAGACACGGTTACCCCTGTCCCGGCGCATGGCCGGGCATTATTGTTATTGATTTCTGTAATGGGGGTGGGCGGCACAGCTGCGCCCACCGGTAAGCGGCGCTATTTAAACTGCGGCAGCCACGCCTTGTTGCTTTCAAGCACTTCGTCGAGCAACGCCTGAGCAATATTCACATCGGCCACCAGCGGGTTCGCTATCAGCGCCAGGAGCGCCTGCTGCTTATCGCCGTGAACCGCCGCTTCAATCGTCAGGCGTTCAAAGTCTTTCACCTGCTGCGTCAGGCCATTCATCAGAGGGGGAAGCTTGCCGAAGGCCAGCGGGTGGGCCCCAAGCGCGTCGATCACGCAGTTCGTTTCGATGACGGCATCGTCAGGCAGTCCCTGAATAGCGCCATTGTTGGCGGTATTGACCACCATCTGTTTGCCGAGGTTATTGTGCAGGGCATCGATAAGCTCCAGGGCGACTTCCGAGTAGAACGAGCCGCCGCGCTGACTAAGCTGCTCCGGCTTTTTGTCGAGCTGCGGGCTGGCATACAGCTCAAACAGTTCGGCTTCTACTTTCATCACCTGTTCTGCGCGTGTGCCTTTTCCGCTAGCCGCATCGGCAAGCTCGTCTTTCAGCATGGTGCGGGTTTGCCAGAAGTAGCGATGATACGGACAAGGAATCGCTTTCAGGGCGCGCAGCAAAGCTGGCGGCCACGGAATCGCTTTGATGTTGTTCATCGACAGCTGCTCGCCGTCGCACAGCATCTCAATAACCTCTGAGGTAGCATCGCGGCCATCGGCGATCACCTCATGCACCCAGACCATATGGTTGAGCCCGGCGAAGCGCAGGGTGACTTTATCATGAGGCAATTTCAGCATGTCGGCGATGGTGTGGTGCATGGTCACCGGCACGTTACACAGGCCAACAATCCTGGCGGAGCTGTAGCGGGACACGGCCTCGGTGACGATACCTGCCGGGTTGGTAAAGTTGATTATCCAGGCATCTGGCGCCAGCCGCTCAACGCGTTTAGCGATATCCAGCATCACCGGAATGGTACGTAACGCTTTAGCAAAACCGCCCACGCCGGTAGTCTCCTGGCCCAGCAGCTCATGGCTAAGGCCGAGTCTTTCATCTGCGGCGCGGGCGGGCAGCTGCCCGACGCGCAGCTGGGTCAGCACGAAGCTGGAGCCTGCAATCGCGCTATCCGGCTCGTAGTGCACCGACACTTTAACCTGCTCCAGCCCCTTGCTGTCGAACATGCGGCGGGCCAGCGCGGCGATGATTTCGACCTTCTGGCGTCCGGGCCTCCACATCCACCAGCGCCAGCTCCGTCATCGGCAGGGCGGCGTGGCGAAGAATCAGACCTTCAATCAGTTCCGGGGTATAGCTGCTGCCCCCGCCTACAACGGTAATTTTCATCGTGAGCTCCCGACCGTCAGGCCATCATATCGATGGCTTTGTCCAGTACGCGGTCGCCGCGCATGGTGCCGTAATCCATCATGTTGATCACCGCAACCGGCTTGCCGAGCGGGGCAGAAAGCTCAGAGAGGCGAGCAAGCTCGAATTGCACCTGAGGGCCAAGAAGCACCACGTCGGCGCTCGGGAGATGGCTTTCAATTTCAGCGACGGACACGGCCTCAATCTGAACGTCCAGCGCCCGTTTTGTTGCCTCGGTACGCATTTTTTGCACCAGCATGCTGGTAGACATTCCGGCGGCGCAACACAACATGATCTTTTTCATTACTTTTATCCTTCAAATTGAAAACGTGTTTCAAACATCAGAGCGTTTATTCAGCATGTATGAAAATTATTTTCACGACCGTGATCTGAGTTGGATTATTGGTTTCCCGAATGCTAAAGAGTTTTAGGGGCGATGACGGTGCGGTATAAGCAAACTGAGAAGCGTATCGGCGATGACAATTGAAAAATAATTTCAACGCACTATGATGGTTTATTCGCCGGTGATACAGAAACAAGGGATCTTTCAGCGATGGATATTGTTTACCACCTGGTTCATGGGTTAGCGGACTCCTCTCCTCAGGAAACCCGGCTGGCCCGCTTTTTTCTTGAAAACTTCTTTCAGCTACCGGAAGCGACCATGGAGCAGCTGGCCACCCGCGCGGGCGTGAGCCAGGCCACCTTACAGCAGTTTGCCCGCACCGTCGGCTGCAGCGACATGAACGATTTTCTCGGTCAGGTACGCCACCAGCAGCAAGACAGCCGGGTACAGCAGGCGTTAGCCGCGCCCTCCCAGGTGCTTGGGGATGCGGCATGGGTGGATGATGAGACGCTGCAATTTCTGGCAAATCGCGGCGGCGTGGGCAAAGAGGTGCTGGCGCGTTTTTCACACTCCATCGGGCGAGAGGCGGATGGCGATATCATCAGCCGAATTCGCCAGCAGCTGGCGTCATTCAGCCAGCAGGAGTCCAGAGTGGCTCAGGCCATCCTGCAGGATCCTGGTTTTGCTTCGTCGGCCACCATCGATCAGCTGGCGCAGGCGGCGGGCGTGAGCCCGGCTACAATTACACGTTTTGCCAGAGCCGCCGGCTGCGATGATATTCGTGATTTACGTATGAAGCTGGCGCAGGCCAGCGCCGCCGTTCCTCCCAGCGAGCTGCCCGCGTCATGGCAGCAGCGTTTGAGCCTCATCCAACAGTCGCTGAGCCAGCAGCTGGAAACTCTGCCGGAGTCGAACGTCACTCGCGCCGTTTCGCTGCTCAAGCTAGCTAACGCGACGCATATTTTTAGCGCCGGTGCGGCAGATACCCCGTTTGCCAGCCTGCTGCAGTACCGAATGCTGGCGCTTGGGCTGCCCGCAAGCGTCTGTTACGACCCGGCGCTGATGAGCTTTACCGCCTCGATGCTGAATAATGGGCAGGTGATGATCGTCTTCGCCACTTCAACGCCGGACAGCGCGTTACTTGCGGCGGTGCGGCAGGCCAGGCGGCAGGGAGCAGCGATAATAATGGTGGCTAAAGAGCCCGCGGCAGCCGCGCAGGCAGGGGACGTTTTACTCTCTCCCGGGGACGGTCACTATGGCGTGTTGATGTTAATCGATCTTCTGTGCGACGGCGCAGCCGCAGCGGGGCAGGAGCGGGAGAAGTGAGTTTTATCATCATAGCCATTTTACCCACACGCATAGTGTCATTTTTTGCTATACCTGAAAGGCTTATATCAATCACAGGGATCAAACGATGCGTACCACAACGTATTTTAAAGTGGCTTGTCTTGCAGGTTTATTGGCGCTGGCGGGTTGTGCTTCCAAAACAACCTCGCCAGAAAAATACTCTGGCTTTCTGAAAGATTACTCCGGTTTGCAGGAAACAAAATCTGCGACCGGCAAAACCATCATGCGGTGGATTGACCCAAATTTCAAACCCAGCAATTATGACAGTCTGGTCTATAACCCGGTTGTTTATTACCCGACGCCGAAGCCCACCACTCAGATTGGTCAGCAAACGCTGGATGGCCTGCTGACTTATACCAACACTAAGCTGAAGGCAGCGGCGCAGCAGCGTATACCGTTGGTGACGACGCCGGGCCCGCGCAGTTTGATTTTCCGCGGGGCGATTACCGGGGTAGACAGCAGCAACGAAGGGCTGCAGTTCTATGAAGTGATCCCGATCGCTATGGTGGTAGCGGGAACACAAATGGCGACCGGCCACCGTACGATGAACACTAACCTCTATTTTGAAGGCGAACTGATTGACGCGTCTACCAACAAGCCTGTTTTGCGTGTGGTGCGTAAAGGCGAAGGGAAACCGCTGAATAATGAAAGCGCCAAAGTCACCGTCGATACGCTGAAGCAGGTCGTTGATAATTTAGCCACCGACGCCACGATGTTTGACGTGCCGAAGAAATAACTTTCTTCGCGCAGACAAAACCGCAGCCCTGAACAGGCTGCGGTTTTTTTACGCCATTTTTCTACGCCACGGCAACCACTGCTCGGGTCTGGCAAACATGACCAGGTTACCCAGCAGGATCATCACCAGCCCAACGATGGCATTGGCGTGCCAGACATAGCCCTCGTAAATCGTTGAAAGCGTCAGCGCCACCAGCGGAAAGAGCAGCGTGCTGTAAGCCGCCTGGCTTGCACCAATGCGGCCAACCAGCGTGAAATAGGCGCCGAAAGCAATCACCGAACCGAAAATGGCGAGGTAGAGCAGGGAGCCAATGTAGCGCGCGGTGAATTCCGGCATAAATGATTCGCCGCTTGCCAGAGCCACCAGGCCCATAATTGCGGTGCCGTAAAACATCGCATAGGTATTGGTCGACAGCGTTTCCAGCCCACGACTCTGGTGACGGGCGCTGATCATATTTCCCAGAGAGAAGCCAAAGGTGCCGAGTGCGCTAAGGCCGATGCCGATGAGCAGTGAAGGCGCCATCTGGGTGGCAACCAGGTCGTGCCAGAACAGGGCGACAATCCCGGCGATCCCCAGCGCTGCGGCGGGCAGGACCCGGGAGGAAGGTTTCTTGCGGAAAAACAGCATGTTGTTAAAGGCGTTGAACAGCACCGCCATCGAGAAAATCACCGACTCAAGGCCGGAGCTGATATAAGCCGCCGCGTGGTAGAAGCAGAAGAAATTGAAGCCGAACACGCAGGCCCCCTGCAGCACGCAAAACAGGTGATCCTTCAGCGCTATGCGTTTAAGGCGGCCCAGCGCAAGCAGGACAATCAGCATCACCACCGCCGCCACGGCAAAGCGCCAGAAAATAGAGACCGGGACCGAAACCGCTCCCTGCTGCATATAGATGGCAATCCAGGTTGTTCCCCAAATCACCACCACCAGAATATAAAGCAAAGCGTTCATTGTTGTGCTCGTCAGTCAAAAACAGATGATGAGTATCCCTTTTTCACCGGCCAACGGCTTTCATCCGGCTGGCTGACTTGCAAATTCTTGCGGTTTTATTTTGCTGCGGCGCTGGCTACGATGGCCTGCAGTCCCTACACTAGCCGGTATGTTCCAGAAGCCAGCCTCCACTATGAACACGCGATACCATGCCGTTGAAAACCTGCAGCAGCACAAAGCCCGCCTGAACGGCAGCGTTCAGCTTGGGTCAGGTATTCAGCTTGCCGCCTGGTCCAACGGTAACGACCGCGTTACCCAGCGCTGCGATCACCACACGCTCAGCCTGTATGTCACCGCAGGCTATGAGACATACCAAAAAACAGCGTCAGGCTGGCGCAACGGCGGCGGCCCGGATCGCTTCTGCATTATGCCTGAAGACAGTGAATCGACGTGGGACGTCAGGGACGAGTTCTCGTTTGTACATCTTTACTGCACCGATGAACACCTCAAAGAGATTGCCGCGCAGATTTGGGAGCGTAGCCCGGCGGCAATTAACCTGGATGAAAAAACCTTTGCCGATGATGCGCGGATCGTCCAGCTTTACCGCCATTTCTTGCTCAGCTGCGACTGGCAGCAGAGAGCTAATCACCTGACGCTAAGCACGGCCTCCACGCTGTTGCTCACTCATCTGGTACAGCACTACAGCAGCGTGCAGTGGAAATTGCCGACGGTGCGTGGCGGCCTTGCGCCTGCGGTGTTACGCAACCTGGAGGCCTACATCGAACAGAATCTTAGCGAAGCGCTGACGCTCAGCGAGCTTGCCCGTCTTGCGGATCTCAGTGAGTACCACTTTGCACGGATGTTCAAACAGTCAACTGGCCTGGCGCCGCATCAGTACGTCATGCAGCGCAGAATGACGAAGGCGGAGATGCTGGTACGCCAGGGGCACCTGCCGCTGACGGATATTGCTATGGCCTGCGGGTTCAGTTCGCCAAGCCATTTCAGCAACCGCTTTAAAAGCGCCTTTGGCGCAACGCCGTCACAGCTACGCGCGCTTAAGGCGTGAAAACGCGGTATAACAAATCCCTCCGGCGATCATCCCCCAAAACGCAGAGCTGACGCCCAGCAGGTTAGCCCCTGAGGCGGTAACAAGAAACGTCACGATCGCCGCGTCCCTGTCCCGCTCATGATTCAGCGCCTGGTGAAGGCTTCCGGCAATGGCTCCCAGTAGGGCCAGGCCGGCGAGGGTGTGGATCCAGGCCAGCGGCAGCGCCGTCAGCAGCATTGAAATCGAACCGCCAAAAACTCCGGCAATCAGATAAAACACGCCGGCCGCAGCGGCGGCAAGCCAACGCTTGTCCTTCTCCGGATGGGCTTCTGCGCTCTGGCAGATTGCGGCCGTAATGGCGGCGATACAAACCGAAAACACACCGAACGGCGCCAGCAGCAGAGTGATTAGCGCGGTCACGACGATCAACGGTGAAACCGGGACTTTATAGCCGGAGGCCGCCAGCGTGGCGACGCCTGGGGCATTCTGCGAAGCCATGGTTACCAGGAAGAAAGGGATCCCGATACCTAACAGGCTGGCGAAGCTGAAGGACGGTGAAGTGAATGTTGGCGCCACCACGGAGGCCGCGGCGACCTCAGTATGAAGTTCGCCGGTAACGAGGCAAACCACAAGGCCGGCTATCATAGCCACCACAACGGCATAGCGCGGGGCAAACATCTTCGCCAGCAGCCAGCCCAGCAGCATGCTGCCGCACAGTAAAAAGTGACCCTGTAACGAATTGAATGTATCGAGGCCAAACCGCAGCAGCACCCCGGCCAGCATGGCGGCGGAGAGCGTAGGGGGAATAAGACGCATCAGTCTGGCAAACAAGCCGGTCACGCCGCAAAGCAGGATCAGCAGCGCAGCAAAAATAAAGATACCCACGGCCTCATTCAGGCTGTGGCCTGGCAGGCTGGTAGCCAGCAGCGCGGCACCCGGCGTAGACCAGGCCGTCAGTACCGGCACCCGATACCAGAGCGTTAACCCCAGCGTGCTGATGCCCATCGCAATACCCAGCATCGTAAGCCAGCCGGCGATCTGCTGCGGCGTGGCACCAGCGGCGGCTGCAGCCTGCCAGATGATGGCGGCGGAGCTGGCATAGCCGACCAGCACGGCAACAAAACCGGCAAGCAAGGGAGGAAGTGGCGGCAGAGAAAGGCGCATGATTAACTCGTTGTGCGTTATAGCGTCCGCGGAATATAGCATCGTGCGTTATAGCGCACAAGCGGTTATACTTCGCATTCAACAGGAGGAAAAGAATGGATATAGCGCTACATCTGGCGAACACGCTGAAAAGCCTGCGTCAGGCCCGAGGCTGGAGCCTGACTTTGGCGGCGGAGCAAACCGGGGTGTCGAAAGCGATGCTGGGGCAGATAGAACGCAATGAATCCAGCCCGACGGTCGCGACCTTGTGGAAAATTGCTACCGGTTTTAACGTGCCGTTTTCGGTATTTCTTGAGGCCGGGGCTGAACCCGTACGTCCGGTGTTCAACCCGCAGCAGAGTGAAATCGTGGTTGTGCCGCTTTTTCCTTATGATCCCGAGCTACGTTTTGACCATTTTTCTATTCGCCTTGCACCCGGCGGGCTTAGCGAGTCCTCGGCGCACGACGGCGGCGTGATTGAGCATGTGGTGGTGATAAGCGGCGTGCTGGAGATGAAAATCGACGGCGAGTGGCGAACCTTGAAGGCCGGAGAGGGGGTAAAGTTTCACGGCGATCGTCCTCATGCCTACCGGAATTCTGGCGATGATGAGACGCATTTTCACTCGCTAATCCACTATCCCGCGACGACAGCATAATCCCCCTGTTTTTGCGCGGGGGAAGTGACTACAATAGCCGCCTTTCGCCTATTACAGAACACGACAAACTATGCGCCTGCACGCGAATCAACTTGAATTACTTAGCCCGGCCCGTGATACCGCCATCGCCCGCGAAGCTATCCTCCATGGCGCGGACGCGGTTTATATCGGCGGGCCTGGTTTTGGCGCTCGCCATAACGCCGGGAACAGCCTGCAAGACCTGGCCGAGCTGGTGCCGTTTGCCCATCGCTATGGGGCGAAAATCTTCGTTACGCTGAACACGATCCTGCACGATGACGAGCTGGAGCCTGCGCGATCGATGATTATCGACCTCTACGAGGCCGGTATTGACGCGCTTATCGTTCAGGATATGGGCGTGCTGGAAATGGATTTGCCGCCGATTGAGCTGCATGCCAGTACCCAGTGCGACATCCGTAGCGTGGAGAAAGCGAAGTTTCTGTCGGATGCGGGCTTCTCGCAAATCGTGCTGGCGCGCGAGCTGAACCTGCAGCAAATTGCCGCTATCCACCAGAATGTTGACGCGACGATTGAGTTCTTTATTCACGGTGCGCTTTGCGTGGCGTACTCCGGGCAGTGCAACATTTCCCACGCGCAGACCGGCCGCAGCGCCAACCGTGGCGACTGCTCGCAGGCCTGTCGCCTGCCGTACACCCTGAAAGACGATCAGGGGCGCGTAGTCGCTTACGAAAAACACCTGCTGTCGATGAAAGACAACAACCAGAGCGCCAACCTGGCGGCGCTGGTAGACGCCGGCGTGCGTTCCTTCAAAATTGAGGGACGCTACAAAGACATGAGCTACGTGAAAAACATCACTGCGTACTATCGCCAGCTGCTGGACGAGCTGATGGAAGGGCGCAGCGATCTGACCCGCGCTTCCTCTGGCGTGACCTCGCACTACTTTATCCCGTCGCCGGACAAAACGTTCCACCGTGGCAGCACCGACTACTTTGTTAACCAGCGTAAAATTGACATCGGCGCATTTGACTCGCCGAAATTTATCGGTCTGCCGGTGGGTGAAGTGCTGAAAGTCAGTAAAGATCATCTGGACGTCACCACTACCGATACCCTGACCAACGGTGATGGCCTGAACGTCTTGATCAAGCGTGAAATTGTTGGCTTCCGCGCCAATACGGTAGAAAAAACCGGAAAAAATCAGTATCGCGTCTGGCCAAACGAAATGCCGGACACCTTGAAAAAGGTGCGCCCGAACCATCCGCTAAACCGTAACCTGGACCACAACTGGCAGCAGGCGCTGCTGAAAACCTCCAGCGAACGTCGGGTGGCGGTGGATATTGAGCTGAGCGGCAGCCAGCAGCAGCTGGTGATGACGGCGACAAGCGAAGAGGGCATTAGCGTCAGCAAAACGCTTGAAGGTCAGTTTGACGTGGCCAATAACCCGCAGAAAGCCTTCGACAGCCTGCGCGACGGCCTGACCAAACTGGGGCAGACCATGTATGCCGCGCGGAAGGTAAACATCCTGCTGGAAGAGGCGCTGTTTGTGCCTAACGCCCAGCTGAACCAGCTGCGCCGTGAAGCTATTGAGGCGCTAACCGAAGCGCGTCTGCAAAGCTACCAGCGCGGCACACGTAAGGCGGTCAGCGTACCGCCGCCGGTCTACCCGGACAGCCATTTAAGCTTCCTGGCCAACGTATACAACCATAAGGCGCGTGAGTTTTATCATCGCTATGGCGTGCAGCTAATCGACGCCGCTTATGAAGCTCACGAAGAGAAGGGCGAAGTGCCGGTGATGATCACCAAGCACTGCCTGCGCTTTGCGTTTAACCTCTGCCCGAAACAGGCGAAGGGCAACATTAAGAGCTGGAAGGCTACCCCGATGCAGCTGGTGCACGGCGATGAAGTGCTGACGCTGAAGTTTGACTGCCGTCCGTGCGAGATGCATGTCATCGGCAAGATGAAAAACCACATCCTGAAAATGCCGCTGCCGGGAAGCGTAGTGGCCTCAATCAGCCCGGATGAGCTGATGAAAACGCTGCCCGCTAAGGCGAAGCGTTAATTGGATTAGTGATTATTTGGAACCGCCTATATTTGCTGGCGGTTTTTTTTTAATCAACTATGGACGGTTTAAATATTATTTGTGACGGATGAAATTATTACTCTATTAAACAGTGGTGCAAGAGTGCGACGTTCAGATGGCCCTGTCTGCTCTGGTCATAACGGATCGCAGTGGGCGAAGCTTAAGTTCACGATTTTTCGTTATATCTCACTTTCTTAATACTGTTCTAAGATTTCTTTGTTAAATTCCTTTCATTGATAACTTGTTTAGTTAGACAGGACGTACTTTCTGAATGTTGTA
Source organism: Cedecea lapagei (assembly GCF_900635955.1). Classification (GTDB taxonomy): domain Bacteria; phylum Pseudomonadota; class Gammaproteobacteria; order Enterobacterales; family Enterobacteriaceae; genus Cedecea; species Cedecea lapagei. The sequence goes on along the minus strand of NZ_LR134201.1, from coordinate 2,502,087 downwards.
CTTTTATTTAATTAGCCTGCTTCATTATCCCGTCAGCTTTTGGCGTTCAGCGATTTAATAAGGAATCCACGTAATGAGTGATTTTCTGCCTTTTTCACGGCCAGCGTTAGGTGCGGAAGAAATTGCAGCGGTAACTGAGGTGATGCAATCCGGATGGATCACCACCGGACCGAAAAACCAGGCGCTTGAGAAGGCATTTTGCGACTTAACCGGCAATAAACATGCGATTGCGGTAAGCTCCGCGACGGGCGGGATGCACGTTACCCTGATGGCCCTTGGGCTGCAGGCGGGTGACGAGGTCATCACCCCATCACTAACCTGGGTTTCCACGCTGAACATGATCGTGCTGCTGGGCGCAGAGCCGGTGATGATTGATGTCGATCGCGATACGCTGATGGTCACCCCGGAAGCCATTGAAGCAGCCATTACTCCCCGTACCAAAGCCATTATCCCTGTGCATTACGCGGGCGCGCCTGCCGATATCGACGCGATTCGCGCGATTGGCGAACGCCACGGAATTCCGGTGATTGAAGATGCGGCCCACGCGGCCGGCACGGAATACAAAGGTAAGCATGTAGGCTCTCAGGGAACGGCTATCTTCTCTTTCCACGCCATCAAGAACATGACCTGCGCCGAAGGCGGCCTGATCGTGACCGATGACGACCAGTTTGCTAACCGCATTCGTAGCCTGAAGTTCCACGGGCTGGGCGTCGATGCCTTTGACCGTCAGACCCACGGTCGTGCGCCGCAGGCCGAAGTTATCTCTCCCGGGTTCAAATACAACCTGGCGGACATTAACGCGGCTATCGCGCTGGTGCAGCTGGGCAAACTGGAGCAAATCAACGTCCGCCGTCAGGAAATCGCCGAACGCTATCTCAAAGAGCTGGCCGACACGCCATTCCTGCCGCTTTCTGTACCGGAATGGCAGCATCGCCACGCCTGGCACCTGTTTATCATTCGCGTGGACGAAGCCACCTGCGGTATTTCCCGCAGCGGCCTGATGGAAGCTCTGAAAGAGCGCGGCATCGGCACCGGTCTGCACTTCCGCGCGGCCCACACCCAGAAGTATTACCGCGAACGCTATCCGCAGCTTCAACTGCCGAACAGCGACTGGAACAGCGAGCGCATTTGCTCGATTCCGCTGTTCCCGACCATGACAGACGATGACGCTTCCCGAGTCATTACCGCATTACGTGAAATAGCAGGACTCTAAGATGACGACCCCGGAAACCATCAATAAAGTATCCGTTGTGATCCCGGTGTACAACGAACAGGACAGCCTGCCTGAACTGCTTCGTCGCACCACCGAAGCTTGTCAAAAGCTGAACCGTGATTACGAAATTCTCCTTATCGATGACGGCAGCAGCGACGACTCTGCCGCGATGCTGACCCGCGCGGCAGAAGCCCCGGACAGCCATATCGTCGCGGTACTGCTGAACCGTAACTACGGCCAGCACTCGGCGATCATGGCGGGCTTCAGCCACGTCACCGGCGACCTCATCGTCACCCTGGATGCCGACCTGCAAAACCCGCCGGAAGAGATCCCGCGCCTGGTTGAGAAGGCCGATGAAGGCTATGACGTGGTAGGCACCGTGCGCCAGAACCGCCAGGACAGCTGGTTCCGCAAACGCGCATCGAAAATGATCAACCACCTGATCCAGCGCACCACCGGCAAAGCCATGGGCGACTACGGCTGTATGCTGCGCGCCTACCGCCGCCATATCATCGACGCGATGCTGCACTGCCACGAGCGCAGCACCTTTATCCCGATCCTGGCAAACACCTTTGCCCGTCGTGCCGTCGAAATCCCGGTGCATCACGATGAGCGCCAGTTTGGCGACTCGAAGTACAGCTTTATGCGTCTTATCAACCTGATGTATGACCTGATCACCTGCCTGACCACCACGCCGCTGCGTTTACTGAGCGTTGTGGGCAGCGTCATCGCGCTCTCCGGCTTTGCGCTTGCCGTGCTGCTGGTGGTCTTACGTCTTGCTCTTGGCCCACAGTGGGCGGCGGATGGGGTGTTCATGCTCTTCGCCGTACTCTTCACCTTTATTGGCGCCCAGTTTATCGGTATGGGGCTGCTGGGTGAGTACATTGGCCGTATCTATAACGACGTGCGTGCTCGCCCTCGTTACTTTATTCAACGCGTAGTTAGCAGTGAAACCGCTTTATCTTCAGAGGAAAATCAATAATGAAAGCAGTTGTTTTCGCCTATCACGATATGGGCTGTGTGGGTGTTCGTGCCCTTGTGGAAGCAGGCTATGACATCGCAGCAATCTATACTCACCCGGATAATGCGGCTGAGAATAACTTCTTCGGCTCTGTTGCCCGCACGGCGGCAGAGTTCGGTATTCCAGTTTTTGCTCCTGAAGATGTGAACCACCCGCTGTGGGTTGACCGCATTAAAGACGCTCAGCCTGAAGTCATTTTTTCGTTCTACTACCGCAACCTGCTGAGCGAAGAGATCCTGAACTGCGCTTCCGTAGGCGCGTTCAACCTGCACGGTTCTCTGCTGCCGAAATTCCGCGGTCGCGCACCGCTGAATTGGGTACTGGTGAAAGGTGAAACCGAAACCGGCGTTACCCTGCACCGCATGGTGAAACGCGCAGACGCAGGCGACATCGTTGCTCAGGAGCGCGTAGCGATCGCGGCAGAAGATACCGCGCTGACCCTGCATCACAAACTGTGCGAAACCGCGAAAACCCTGCTGGCGAAGAGCCTGCCGGTGATCAAAACCGGTCACTTCCCGCAGAGCGCTCAGGACGAAACTCAGGCGACCTATTTTGGCGGCCGTTCACCAAAAGATGGCGCCATCAGCTGGGAAGGCTCTGCTGCGGAAGCCAACAATCTGGTGCGTGCGGTAACCGAACCGTGGCCGGGTGCCTTCAGCTACGTGGGCGGCAGCAAATTTATAATCTGGAAAAGCCGCGCGCTGGAAAGCAACAACGGCGCGAAAGCCGGGACCGTCATCTCCGTCAACCCGCTGGTGATTGCCTGCGGTACCGGTGCTCTGGAAGTGGTCACCGGCCAGGCTGAAAACGGCGTATACATGCAGGGCTCTCAGCTCGCGCAGTCCCTGGGCCTGGTCAGCGGCGCCATCCTCAGCAGCAAGCCAGTCTCCGCCATTAAACGTCGTACCCGCGTGCTTATCCTGGGCGTGAACGGCTTTATCGGTAACCACCTGACCGAACGCCTGCTGCGCGATGACAACTTCGAGATCTTCGGCCTGGATATCGGCTCCGACGCTATCTCTCGCTTCATCGGTAACGAGCGCTTCCACTTTGTGGAGGGCGACATCAGCATTCACTCCGAGTGGATCGAATACCACATCAAGAAATGTGACGTGGTGCTGCCGCTGGTGGCGATTGCTACCCCAATCGAATACACCCGTAACCCGCTGCGCGTTTTCGAACTCGACTTCGAAGAAAACCTGAAAATCATCCGCGACTGCGTGAAATACAAAAAACGCATTATCTTCCCATCCACTTCCGAAGTGTACGGTATGTGTACCGATGCCTCGTTTGACGAAGATAACTCGCCGCTGATCGTTGGGCCGATCAACAAACAGCGCTGGATCTACTCCGTCTCCAAGCAGCTGCTTGACCGCGTTATCTGGGCATACGGTGAGAAAGAAGGGCTGCGCTTCACGCTGTTCCGTCCATTTAACTGGATGGGTCCGCGTCTGGACAACCTCAACGCCGCGCGTATCGGTAGCTCCCGTGCTATCACCCAGCTGATCCTTAACCTGGTTGAAGGTTCACCGATCAAGCTTATCGACGGCGGCAAGCAAAAACGCTGCTTCACCGACATCGGCGACGGCATTGAAGCGCTGTTCCGCATTATTGAAAACAAAGACAATAACTGCGACGGCCAGATCATCAACATCGGTAACCCGGATAACGAAGCTAGCATCAAACAGCTGGCAGAGATGCTGCTGGAAAGCTTCGAGCGTCATCCGCTGCGCAGCCAGTTCCCGCCGTTTGCCGGTTTCCGTGAAGTCGAAAGCAGCGCTTACTACGGTAAAGGCTACCAGGACGTTGAGCACCGTAAGCCAAGCATCCGCAACGCCCAGCGTCTGCTGGCGTGGACGCCTGAAGTGCACATGGAAAAAACCATCGACGAAACGCTGGACTTCTTCCTGAAAACCGTTGAGCTGACGGACCCTGCTTCATGAAAAAAGTCGGCCTGCGTATTGATGTCGACACCTGGCGAGGCACCCGTGAAGGGGTGCCAAACCTTCTGGAGACGCTGAGTTTACACTCCACTCAGGCAACCTTTTTCTTCAGCGTTGGGCCGGACAATATGGGGCGCCACCTGTGGCGCCTGATCAAGCCCAAGTTCCTGTGGAAGATGCTGCGTTCTAACGCAGCATCGCTGTATGGCTGGGACATTTTGCTGGCGGGCACCGCGTGGCCGGGGCGCCGGATCGGCGCAGGTAACGCTGAGGTTATCGCGGCGGCGGCGGACCACCATGAGGTGGGGCTCCACGCCTGGGATCACCATGCCTGGCAGGCCTGGGCGGGGGTTTGGGAGCAGGACAAGCTCGAACACCAGATTCGCCTTGGGCTGGAGGCCCTGCAGAACATTGTCGGGCAGCCGGTAAGCTGCTCTGCGGTGGCCGGCTGGCGTGCTGACCAGCGCGTGGTAAAAGCCAAAGCTGCTTTCCCGTTCCAGTACAACAGCGACTGCCGCGGCACCGCGCCGTTTATCCCGGTTCTGTCTGACGGCAGCGAAGCGGCGGTGCAAATTCCCGTGACGCTACCGACCTGGGACGAGGTCATTGGGACTGAAGTCAGTAAAGATAACTTTAACCGCTTTATTCTGGATAAAATTCATCAGGACAGCGGCACACCGGTTTACACCATCCATGCGGAAGTTGAAGGGATGGTGATGCGAGATTCCTTTAGTGAATTGCTGGCCATGGCCGCGGCGGAGGGGATTCAGTTCTGCCCGCTCTGCGAGCTTCTGCCGGACGATTTATCCACGCTGCCGAAAGGCAAAATTGTGCGCGGGACAATTCCAGGCCGGGAAGGCTGGCTGGGTTGCCAACAACTTATAGAGTCGTAAACCGATGAAAACAGCAAAATATGGAATGGCCCTTCTGGTCTGTTTTGCCTTGCTTTACCTGGTACCGCTGGAGTTCCGTCACCTGTGGCAGCCGGATGAAACGCGTTATGCGGAAATCAGCCGCGAAATGCTGCTGTCAGGCAACTGGGTTGTTCCTCACTTCCTCGATTTGCGCTATTTCGAAAAGCCGGTCGCAGGGTACTGGATCAACAACATCAGCCAGTTGATCTTCGGGCATAACAACTTCGCCGTGCGTTTTGGCTCCGTCTTCTCGGTGACCCTGAGCGCGTTGCTGACCTACTGGCTGGCATTCCGCCTGTGGCGCGATAAAGCGGTTGCGGTGCTGGCCGGAGTTATCTTCCTCACCTGCCTGCTGGTCTACGGCATCGGGACCTATTCGGTGCTCGACCCGATGATCACCCTGTGGATGACGGCGGCGATGTGCAGCTTCTGGCTTGCAAGCACGGCCAAAACGACGGGCGGCAAGATCGGTGGCTATGTCCTGCTGGGGCTGGCCTGCGGCATGGGGGTGATGACCAAAGGCTTCCTGGCGCTGGCGGTTCCGGTCATCGGCGTGCTGCCTTGGGTGATTGCGCAAAAACGCTGGAAAGAAGTGCTGCTGTTCGGGCCAATCGCGGTGCTGAGCGCCGTGCTGATTACGCTGCCGTGGGCGGTGGCTATCGCCAAAGCCGAGCCTGACTTCTGGCACTATTTCTTCTGGGTTGAGCATATTCAGCGCTTCGCGGAGAAAGACGCACAGCATAAAGCGCCGTTCTGGTATTACATTCCGTTCCTGATTGCCGGCAGCCTGCCGTGGCTGGCGCTGCTGCCTGGCGCGCTGAAAAGCGGCTGGAAAGGGCGCGGTGAGCAGGGGGGCGCATTTTACCTGCTGGGCTGGGTTATCATGCCGTTCCTGTTCTTCAGCATCGCGAAGGGCAAACTGCCTACCTACATTCTGCCGTGCTTTGCGCCGCTGGCTATCCTGATGGCGCGCCATGCGGTAGAGTTGGCGAAAAGCGGGTCAGCGGTTTTACGCGCTAACGGCTGGATCAACCTGGCTTTCGGTTCGGCCTGTGTTATTACCGTCGCCTTCTTCCTCGCCCCCTGGGGACTGGCAAGGCACCCGGTGTATGCGGCCAATGAAACGCTTAAAGTGGTGCTTGCCTGCCTGGCGTTCGCGGTGTGGGGATTGTTTGGCGCCCTGACCTTGACCCAGACATCCAAACGCTGGTTCTGGGCTGCGCTTTGCCCGCTGGGCCTGGCGTTACTGGTTGGCGCGGTTATTCCGTCGAAAGTGGAGAACTCCAAGCAGCCGCAGGCGTTTATTCATCAAATGCGCCCGCAGCTTGAAGACAGTCGCTATATCTTCACCAACAACGTCGGCATTGCTGCCGGGATTGCGTGGGAGATGAAGCGCAGCGATATCAACCTCTATAACCAGGCGGGTGAGCTCCGTTACGGCCTGGACTATCCGGATGTGATGAACCGCTATATCGGTGCTGAACAGTTCGGTACCTGGCTGGCGGAACACCGTAAGCTGGGGAAAGTCTCGCTGATGCTGTTGGTCTCGAATAACAGCGATCTCAACGATCTGAACCTGCCGCCGCCGGACCACCGGGCCAACAGCGGACGCTTTGTTCTGTTTGAGTACGACGCTCAGCCATGAATATTGCGCTGATTATTCTGGCCAGTCTGCTTAGCTGCGGCGGGCAGCTGTGCCAGAAGCAGGCGGCACAGGGGACGGGGCGCCGTCACCTGGTGCTGTGGCTTGGGCTTGCCATCGTGCTGCTGGGGCTGGGCATGCTGGTCTGGCTGCTGGTGCTTCAGCACGTCGAAGTGAGCGTTGCTTACCCGATGCTAAGCCTGAACTTTATCTTTATTACCCTGGCCGCGCGCTGGATCTGGAAAGAGAAAATTTCCGTCCACCACTGGCTGGGGGTGATTCTGATCATTCTTGGCATTATCGCGCTGGGAGGGCACGCCTGATGGGATATCTCTGGGCGTTGATGAGCGTGCTGCTGGTGAGTGCGGCGCAGCTCAGCATGAAATGGGCGATGATTCAGTTTCCACCGGCTACGCCGAGCCTTGAATTTGTCATGGCGGTGCTGTTTGGCGGCTACGGTCTGCTGGCGCTGGTTTGCGGGCTGGCGGCCTACGCGTTTTCCATGGGATGTTGGTACATGGCGCTTAAGCGGATCCCGCTCAGCAAAGCTTATCCGCTTTTAAGCCTGAGCTATGTGCTGGTGTGGTTTGCCGCCATCAACGTGCCGTGGCTTAATGAAGCGTTTAGCCCGGAAAAACTTATCGGCGTGGCGGCTATTTTTGTAGGCCTGGTGCTGATTTGCCTGCCTCATCGGCTAAGACACAAAAAGGAAAAGTAATGCGCTGATTGTTCAGGCAAACTGACGGTAACTTGGTGAAAGCTGGATGCAAAGTATGGACCCGCATATTATTGAAGTTCCGTTAGAAAAGTCTTACCGCCTGATCAACCACGGCCCAACGGTGCTGGTCTCTGCCCACCATAATGGCGTGGACGACGTAATGACCGCCGCCTGGTCCTGCGCGCTGGATTTTACCCCGTCAAAGCTGATGGTGGTGCTGGATAAAATCACCGCCACCCGCACGCTTATCGAAGAAAGCGGTACCTTTGTTATCCAGGTGCCGTGTGCCGCTCAGCTAAAAATGACCCATTTTCTTGGCACCCATAGCCTGAAAGAGATGCCCGACAAGCTGGAGCAGGCGGGGGCTGAACTGTTTCGCGTTCCTGGCCACAGCGTACCGCTGGTGGCGGGCTGCACGGCGTGGATGGTCTGCAGGCTGATCCCTGAGCCCCATAACCATCAGGCCCACGACCTGTTTATCGGCGAGATTATCGGCGCCTGGGCGGACAGCCGCGTATTCCGCAACGGCCGCTGGTCTTTTGAAACCTCTCCGCCGGAATACCGCAGTCTGCACTACATCGCCGGCGGTCAGTTCTACGCCATCGGCGAGTCGCTGATCGTGCCGGATGTGGAGGCATAATGAAAAAATTAGAGCTGCCCGCCGAAGATTACCGCAAACTGAGCGACTTCATCACCGACTGGCTGGATGAGAAACACGATCTGCAGGTCGGGCAGTTTGAGGCCGAGTTCTTGCTGGATGAGTTAGTCAAAAGGCTGGCGCCGGTTCTCTATAATAAAGGGCTGGATGACGCTCTGGCGGTGGCCCAAAGCAATATGCTGACGCTGGAAGAGCTGCTGGACCTGGAAAAAGTGGTCGGCTAGTTCAGGAGCGAGGCGCGCCTGTTTTAGCCTTCTGCACCCGTGTTTTATTCTGCTCGACAATATCGACTCGAATATCAGCCGCTGTAAGACCTGACGTGAGAATGAAGAAAATAAAGGAGCGCATAGCGCTCCTTCTTCTTGATGGAGGGATTACTGGTTAACCGGCACAACTGCGCCGTGGTATTTCTCGTTGATCCAGTCCTGAATCTCCTTAGAGTGCAGGACCTTCACCAGCTCAACGATGTCATGCTTTTTCACATCGGCACGGTGCACGGTGATGATGTTGGCATATGGGTTACCTTCGGTGCTTTCAACGGCAATCGGATCTTTGATTGGGTTCAGGCCGGCATCAAGCGCATAGTTAGCGTTGATCACCACCGCGTCGCCCTCATTGTTGGCGTACATCTGCGGCAGCAGAGCGGCTTCAATATCAGCCTTGAACTGAAGGTTTTTCGGGTTGGAGGCGATGTCGCTGATGCGTGCATTAACCGGTTTGATGCCTGGTTTCAGGGTGATCACCCCTTCGCGCTGGAAAATAGCCAGAATGCGGCCCTCTTCGGCAACCGAGTCACGCATGATGACTTTGCCGTTCTGCGGCAGATCTTTCAGGCTTTTAAACTTCTTAGAATAGATACCGATCGGCTCAACGTGGATGGCGCCGGCGCTGACGAAATCGTAATTTTTATCGCCCTTATGATCCTGCAGAACCGAATCCAGATAGGGCTGGTGCTGGAAGTAGTTAGCATCAATTTCACGCTCGGCAAGGGTGGTATTTGGCAGGATATAGTCCTGGAAGGTTTTGATCTCAAGATCGATACCTTCTTTCGCCAGAATAGGCTTTGCCTGCTCAAGAATTTCGGCATGCGGCACGTTGGAGGCGCCGACAACCAGCTTTTCAGCGGCGTTGGCGTGGAGGCTTAAGGCGGTTAAAGAAGCCAGAGCTAACATCATAAACTGTTTTTTCATTATTTCGTCCAGTGGTCATTAGTGATTAAAAGTACATTGCCGTGGAATCCCGGGCGGCGGAGTCCGTCTCTGCCGCCCGAAAGCTTAAGAACCCGTCAGCGTTTATCGAGCAGGTGCGTAACGCGGTCGCCGATGAACTGAATAATAAAAACGATCGCTAATATCATGGCCGTAGCCACCAGCGTGACGTCGTTGTGGTTACGCTGAAAACCTTCCAGATAGGCAAGGTTGCCCAGGCCGCCCGCGCCGATAACCCCGGCCATTGCGCTATAGCTCACCAGAGCGATCAGCGTCACCGTAATGCCCGATACCAGGGCAGGGGAGGATTCAGGAAGAAGCACGCGGAAAATCAGCGTATGGGTTTTCGCGCCCATCGACCGGGTGGCTTCAATGACGCCTTTATCGACCTCACGCAGGGCAATTTCCACCAGCCGGGCATAGAAAGGCGCCGCGCCAACAATCAGCGCCGGAAGCGCGGCGTTGGTGCCCAGAATGGTGCCAACCAGCGTTTTGGTAAACGGGATCAGCAGGACGATAAGGATGATAAAAGGGATCGAACGGAAGACGTTTACCAGCACCGTGACCACCGAATAAACAAGGCGGTTCTGCAGCAGCTGGCCTCGAGAGGTCAGAAACAGCAGCACGCCGAGGGCAATCCCGAAAACCAGCGTAGCGAGCCCTGACCAGGCTGTCATATAGAGCGTTTCACCCGTTGCGGTCCACAGCTTGTCGAGATTTAAATGCGGGAAGTATTGATCAAGCATGTCGGATAACCTCAGTTTCTACCCGCTTTTGATTCAGGTAATGCGTAATATTTTCAAGCTGGCTTGCGTCATCGATGTGGACATAAAGCTCGCCAAACGAGCCGTCTACCGTCTGGGTGATATTGCCGTGCAGAATATTCAGCGCGAGGTGAAAATGCTGGATCACATCGGCAATCACCGGCTGCTGAGCTTCTCCACCGGGGAAGATCAGCTTCAGAATGCTGCCGTTTAACCCCTGGACCCAATGTGGATTGAACGGTTCGCTGGTCGTGCCGTGGTTTGCTACCTGGCGAACAAAAGTCTGCGTGATCGGCTGTTCCGGATGGGTGAAAATATCCAGCACCGGCCCCTCTTCAACGACCCTGCCGTTCTCCATCACCGCCACGCGCTGGCAAATTTTGCGTACCACGTGCATCTCATGGGTAATGAGCACAATGGTTAAGTTGAGCTGGCGGTTAATGTCGAGCAGCAGATCGAGGATCGCGTCGGTGGTTTGTGGGTCCAGCGCTGACGTGGCCTCGTCGCACAGTAGAACATCCGGGTTATTGGCCAGCGCCCTGGCGATGCCAACGCGCTGCTTCTGACCGCCGCTCAGCTGTGAAGGCCAGGCATTTTCGCGGCCTTCAAGCCCCACCAGCTTAATCAATTCGTCGACACGCTGCTTAATCTGGCGTTTGTTTGCCCCGGCAATTTGCAGGGGAAACGCAATATTCTCGGCCACCGTACGTGACCACAGCAAATTGAAGTGCTGGAACACCATGCTGACCTTTAAACGCGCCTGGCGCAGCTGCTCTCCGTTGGCCTTAGCAATGTCCTGTCCGGCCACGATAATAGAGCCGGTAGACGGGGTTTCCAGCCCGTTTAATAAGCGAATTAACGTACTTTTACCCGCGCCGCTATAGCCGATAATGCCGTAAATCTGGCCTTTTTCTACCTTAAGATTAATATTATCGACGGCGGTAATTGCGCCATGTTTAGTGGCAAATACCTTAGATACGCCCGAGAGAACGATCATTCTTATATTCCTTAACTGCTTAAATCTTCCCCAATGGGACAGCATGATTAACCATAAATGGTGGCAAACATGCCGTGTTCTGGGCGCTTAATCGTCTTTATCAGGGCGATACTACCTGCTTACGATGTTTGTCAGAAGAATGTAAAAATCATTACTTATAGCCGCCGGGAATATAAAACCGCCAGAGTCTTCCGCGACGAAAGCGGCATTTTCGCTTAGATAAAATCCGGGATTTCTTATATTGAAAATGGCAAAAATACCCATTAATCGGAAATGTTTCATTGCCGGAGATATTTGAAGCTGAGTGATAATTGCGCAGCGCGTTTTCTTTAGTTTCATATATCCATTTCTGAACAAATATATTCGTTACGGCGGCGGGATTTGTGTGCCGGATTTAACAAATCTGAGCTATGCCCCGGAAATCATTTTCCGTTCGCGCTATGTTAGCCGCGTCGAGAACGGAGAGTTTCAGAAGATGTACGAGTTCAATTTAGTCCTGCTGCTTTTGCAGCAGATGTGCGTGTTCCTGGTCATTGCCTGGCTGATGAGTAAAACCAGGCTGTTTATTCCGCTAATGCAGGTGACCGTACGCTTACCCCACAAGCTGCTGTGCTACATCACCTTCTCGGTTTTCTGCATTATGGGCACCTACTTTGGCCTGCATATTGAAGGCTCCATTGCCAACACGCGAGCCATTGGCGCGGTGATGGGGGGCCTGCTGGGTGGGCCGGTGGTGGGGGGCTTAGTCGGGCTCACCGGCGGGCTTCATCGTTACTCTCTCGGCGGTATGACGGCGCTTAGCTGTATGATCTCGACTATCGCCGAAGGGCTGATTGGCGGGCTGATTCACAGCTTCTTAATTAAGCGTGGCCGTACAGACAAGCTGTTTAATCCGCTGGTCGCCGGCGCGGTCACCTTTGTGGCCGAGCTGGTGCAGATGCTAATCATCTTGCTGATCGCCAGGCCGTTTGAAGACGCGCTTCACTTGGTAGAAAGCATTGCCGCCCCGATGATGGTCACCAACACCCTTGGGGCCGCGATGTTTATGCGCATCCTGCTGGATAAACGCGCGATGTTTGAAAAATATACCTCTGCGTTCTCCGCCACTGCGCTAAAAGTGGCCGCCTCGACCGAGGGCATTCTCCGGCAAGGTTTTAATGAGCAAAACAGCATGAAGGTAGCCAGGGTGCTGCACCAGGAGCTGGATATCAGCGCCGTGGCTATCACCGATCGTGAAAAGCTGCTGGCGTTTATCGGCACCGGTGCCGACCACCACCTTGCTGGCAAGCCAATTTCTTCCGGCTACACGTGGCAGGCCATCGAAAATAACGAAGTGGTTTACGCCGACGGTAACGAGCTGCCTTATCGCTGCTCTCTGCATCCTAACTGCAAGCTGGGGTCGACGCTGGTGATCCCGCTGCGGGGCGAGAATCAGCGGGTTATTGGCACGATAAAACTCTACGAAGCGCGAAACCGCCTGTTCAGCTCCATTAACCGCACGCTGGGGGAAGGGATCGCCCAGCTCTTATCGGCGCAGATTCTGGCGGGCAAATACGAACAGCAAAAAGCGCTGCTGGCCCAGTCGGAAATCAAGCTGCTGCACGCTCAGGTTAATCCGCATTTCTTATTCAACGCGCTTAACACGCTGAAAGCGGTTATCCGCAACGACGGCGATAAAGCCGGGCAGCTGGTGCAATACCTCTCTACTTTTTTCCGCAAAAACCTGAAGCGTCCGTCAGAAATCGTCACGCTGTCCGACGAAATTGAGCACGTGAACGCCTATCTGCAAATTGAGCTTGCTCGTTTTCAAAGCCAGCTGACGGTAGAGCTGCAGGTGCCGGAAGCGCTGGCGCAGCAACATTTGCCGGCTTTTACCCTGCAGCCGATTGTGGAAAACGCCATTAAACATGGCACCTCGCAGCTGCTGGGCAAAGGGATTATTACCATTCGCGCACGGGGAGAGGGGCAAAACGTCTTTGTTGACGTTGAGGACAATGCCGGCCTGTATCGGCCAGAAATTAACAGTAACGGGCTGGGAATGAATCTGGTGGACAAGCGGCTGCGTGCGAAATTTGGCGACGACTATGGTCTGGCCGTGAGCTGCGATCCCGATCGTTTTACCTGCATCACTGTGCGTCTGCCCGCCGAGGAGTTTGTATGTTAAGAGTGCTGATTGTTGATGACGAACCGCTGGCGCGAGAGAACCTGCGCATCCTGCTCCATAATGACGCAGAAGTTGAGATTGTGGGGGAGTGCTCCAATGCGATTGAAGCGATTGGCGCCGTGAATAAACTGCGCCCGGACGTGCTGTTTCTTGATATTCAGATGCCGCGCATCAGCGGGCTGGAGATGGTGGGTATGCTCGACGAGCGCCACCGCCCTCGTATTGTGTTTCTCACCGCTTTTGATGAGTACGCGGTGCAGGCCTTCGAAGAGTGCGCTTTTGACTATTTGCTCAAGCCGATAGAGGCCCAGCGGCTGCAAAAAACGCTGTCGCGCCTGCACCAGGAAAACGAAGCGCAGGACATTTCCCGCCTGCCGGAAAGCCAGCAGCTGCTGAAATTCATCCCGTGCAGCGGCCACAGCCGAATCTGGCTGCTGCAGATGGAAGAGGTGGCCTACGTCAGCAGTCGAATGAGCGGAGTGTATGTCACCAGCCGGGACGGCAAAGAAGGGTTCACCGAGTTAACGCTGCGTACGCTGGAAAGCCGCACGCCGCTGTTGCGTTGTCATCGCCAATATCTGGTGAATATGAATTATCTGCAGGAGATCCGCCTGGAGGATAATAGTCAGGCGGAGCTGCTGCTGCGGGATGGACGCACCGTACCTGTGAGCCGTCGCTACCTGAAGTCTCTTAAGGAGGCGGTAGGGCTGTAAAACCGGCAGGTTATGCGGTCTGTTTTAATCCGGCAAAGGCGTTGCGGATCTCCGCTTCCGGGAGCGAAACACCGATAAACACCAGCGTGCTTTCCGGCGTTTCGTTCTGCTGCCACTCACGGTCCCAGTCGGCGCTGTACAGGCGCTGTACGCCCTGGAACAGCAGGCGGCAGGGCTGGCCCTCAATCCACAGCATCCCTTTGTAGCGGAGCAGATTATCCGCGAAGCCTGAAAGCAGGTTTTCCATCACCGAAGAAACGGCGTCCAGCGCGACGGGATAGTCCAGCGTGACCACAATCGACGAGACCTGGTTCTGCTGCGGCGCAATACGGTGGAAGCGAGGTTTGGCCGCCACAACATTCTCTTCCAGCATAAAGCCGCGGGTATTAAACAGCAGAGCAAGGTCAATCTCGCCGTGCACGACAGGATAAACCGGAGCGCGGGCGTTGATGCGCTGCAGGCGTTCAATTAACCCGGCGGATCCTCCGGCCACATCGGTTTTGGTCAGCAGAATACGGTCGGCGTAGCCAATTTGCGACTGCGCAAGCGGGAACTGGTCCAGCTGCGAGTTCGCATGCACCGCATCCACCAGCGTAATTACGCCATCCAGCAGGTAACGTTCACAGATGATTTCATGGGCGAAAAATGCCTGAAGGATAGGGCCAGGATCGGCCATTCCCGTACACTCGACGATCAGCCTGTCGAACTGAATTTCGCCTTTATCCCGGCTGTCGAGCAGATCCAACAGGGCATCTTCCAGCTCGCTCGATCGCGTGCAGCAGATGCAACCGTTGCTAAGCGTTGTGATACGGGTGGCGCGGTCGCCAATCAGCTGGCTGTCGATGGGCGCTTCGCCAAACTCGTTTTCAATAACGGCAATCTTCTCCTCCTGCTGTTCATGCAGGATATGGCGTAAAAGGGTAGTTTTCCCTGCGCCGAGAAAACCGGTTAATACAGTGACTGCAATCGGTGTCATAGCCTCTTTCCTGTTAACAGCAGCGCATGCCGCCTTTACCGTCTCCGCCGTAGCGTGCCTGCTGGCGTTCACGAAAGAACTCTTTATAGGTCATGGGCGGCTGATCCGGATGATTTGTCTGCATATGCAGCACGTAAGTATCGTAATCCGGGATGCCAACGAGCATCCGCGCCGCCTGGCCGAGGTACTTCTTTGCCGCACCTAAGTTATCAAACATCCTTCGCTCCTTAAGTGATTAAAGCCCCGCTAATGCGGGGCAGTCAGATGAAGCGATCAGTGGCCGGATGAAATCTTAATGCCTTCTTTCGGCACCGGCTGGTAAGGCGTTTCTTTGTCCGTCGGCTGGTCGGATTTACGCGCCTCTTTCCAGGCCTTAATGCCGTAGAAAATGATGCTGTAAACCACCACCAGGAACAGAATGCTCAGGCCTGCGTTGGTGTAGTTGTTGACGACAATATGGTTCATATTGGCGATCTCCTGTGCCGTCAGATCCGCGCCGCCCGCGCTGATGCGCGCCTTATACTGGTTGGCCATAAAGAAGAAGCCTTCCATCTGCGGGTTGCTGCTGAAGAGCTTCAGGCCCAGCGCCCAGGTAGTGCAGATAAGCAGCCAGACGGCCGGAACCACGGTAACCCAGATGTATTGGGTGCGTTTCATCTTCACCAGTACCACGGTTGCCAGCACTAACGCTACTGCCGCGAGCATCTGGTTGGAGATGCCGAACAGCGGCCACAGGCTTTTGACGCCGCCCAGCGGATCGACCACGCCCTGATACAGCAGGTAGCCCCACAGCCCGACGCAGCCTGCGGTACCGATGATGCCCGCCACCAGCGAGTCGGTCTTTTTCAGGAACGGAATAAAGTTGCCCAGTAGATCCTGCAGCATAAAGCGGCCGGAGCGCGTGCCGGCATCCAGCGCGGTGAGGATAAACAGAGCCTCAAACAGAATGCCGAAGTGATACCAGAAGCCCATATCCGCCACCGGTACGATTTTGTGGAACACGTGCGCGATACCTACCGCAAGCGTAGGCGCCCCGCCTGCGCGGTTCAGAACGGAAGGCTCGCCGATGTCTTTCGCCGTTTGCAGGATCTGCTCTGGAGAAATAACAAAGCCCCAGGAGCTGACCGTCGCTGCCGCATGAGCGGTGACATCTTTCAGCTGCGCCAGAATCATCGGCGCGTTTTCGCCTCCCAGCTCATGCAGGTTTGGCATGGTAATGCCGAGGCCCGCCGGTGGCGTGTTCATCGCGAAGTACAGGCCAGGTTCGATGATGGACGCCGCAACCAGCGCCATAACCGCAACAAAGGACTCCATCAGCATTGCGCCGTACCCGATAAAGCGAGCATCGGTTTCGCAGGCGAGCAGTTTTGGCGTAGTGCCGGACGCAATAAGCGCGTGGAAGCCGGATACCGCACCGCAGGCAATGGTGATAAACAAGAACGGGAACAGAGCGCCTTTCCACAGCGGACCGGTGCCGTCCACGTATTGGGTAATCGCCGGCATTTTCAGCTCAGGGTTGAGGATAACGATACCGATCGCCAGACCGACGATAACCCCGATTTTCAGGAAGGTGGCCAGATAGTCGCGGGGGGCGAGGATCAGCCATACCGGCAGCAGGGCAGAGACAAAAGCGTAGCCAATTAGGGTAAAGGTGATGGTGGTATCTTTAAAGGTCAGCGCCGGGCCCCAGTAAGGGTCATGGGCAATCACGCCGCCGAAGTAAATCGAGGCGACCAGCAGAACAATACCGATAACCGAGACTTCACCCACCCGGCCAGGGCGAATAAATCGCATGTAGATACCCATAAACAGGGCAATCGGCACCGTCGAACAGACGGTAAACACGCCCCACGGGCTTTCCGCCAGCGCTTTCACCACGATAAGTGCCAGCACGGCCAGGATAATAATCATGATCAGGAAGCAGCCGAACAGGGCAATAGTCCCCGGCACCGGCCCCATCTCTTCTTTGATCATCTCGCCCAGCGAAGCGCCGTTACGGCGAGAGGAGATAAACAGCACCATAAAGTCCTGCACCGCGCCGGCCAGCACGACGCCCGCTAAGAGCCAGAGGACGCCGGGCAGATAGCCCATCTGTGCCGCCAGAACCGGGCCGACCAGAGGTCCCGCGCCAGCTATCGCCGCAAAGTGGTGCCCAAACAGGACGTTACGGTTGGTAGGAACATAGTTCAGGCCGTCGTTATTAATAACCGCCGGCGTTGCTCGCGTAGGGTCGAGCTTCATCACCTTTTGGGCGATATAGAGGCTGTAATAGCGGTAGGCGACCAGGTAAACCGACACCGACGCGACCACTATCCACAGGGCGCTGATGTGCTCCCCCCGCCGCAGGGCAACGACGGCCAGACAGCAGGCCCCGATGATCCCCAGAATCACCCAGGGTATATGTTTGAGAAATTTATTTTTATTCATAAGTCATCCGTTTGTCAGTACCCGACGCTATGCCTGTTCGCCGTTTACTGAGCCTGGTTGGTGTAAAAGAAGGGCATAAAGCTATGCCAGCTATAGCGTGGCGATTTTTTCTCCATTAGGGGGAAAAGAGTGGCCGAGCGGTCATATACGAAGATGAGCGGTTAGTGGATGGGCTAAGCGGTTTTACACCTGCTTTAAGTCACTGAAAACTGTGAGTTAGATCTCATTGAAGGGCGGCAGGAAGCCAGGGCGAGCTCAGCCCGTAGAGTTTTCAGGCTGGCTGGCCCTGAATAGCGGATTAAAACCCATTAAAATATAATAGATACAATGAGTTATATTTCAATGTGGTCAGGGCTTTAACCTTCCCCTGGGGGAAGGTGTAATCGCCGCCTGAGTCAGGGGTAGTTTTGCTCTTCGTCGGTAAATATCAGCCGACAGGCCTCATTAAAATTAGTTAGCCCTAATCTCTCGTACATCTCGTTTCGTCTGCGGTACAGGCTTTTCAGCGACGTATTAACTTTCTCTGCCACGACCTCCATGGGCAGCCCTTTCCTCAGCAGGGCCATCATCGTGCGTTCCTCTAAGCTGAGGCGCATATCATAAAACCATTCTCTGGCCTGAGGATCGATCTTCACCTTTTGCAGCAGCATGAACAGGGCTTCCACATCCTCACTGGACATCGACATGTCAAGGCTCCACCTGAGTCTGAGCGGAGAGAGTTCGCTATGGCGCATATCCAGCATGATGCAGACGACGGACGCTCCGGCCTTCTCCGCGCTGGTAATGATGTTTTCCCACTGCGCCAAAGGCAGGCGGCTATCAACCAGAACGGCGTATTCCTCGTAGCCAAAGCTAAAACTCCTTCTTTCGACGGTGCGCAACAGAATGATGTCGGGGAAATAATTTCTTATTCCCTGATAAAGATAATGATCCTGAGTAACCAAAATTGTCGCTTTCACCGCAGCGTATCCCTTTAATATCACTTAAATCCCAAATGCATCTCCGTTGAAAACCAGCGGCATGCGTTTACACAGCGTATTTTGAATATTCCATTAAAAATGAACTAACTAACCTTTAGGTAAGTTAGGCAGAGTTTGTGTTTATTGTTGGGTGAGATATTGAATACCAGGGGTGCTCTCTCTTTATTAACAGTGGGGAGAATTATAAATAAAAAGGTATAAGAAAAAAGTCGACGCGATGGAAATTAGGATTCTTAGCCAGGAAACATCCTGAATAACATATGGATTTTCGCTGCGATATACTTTTTTGTGCGATATAAATATCGATTTACAACGTAATTTTTCATTTTAATTCATTTAAAATCAACATGTTATTTTCTTTTCTTTGATGGCCTGTGAATTATCGGAATGCCTGTACAGAGTATTCTTAAATGCTGCCGGGCGGCGGATTAAGAGTATTCACAAACTTATTCTCAGTGACTTATCATTCCTGTCGTTAAATCAATTGCTGACGATGGTATTTTGAGTTTTATCCTAAAGCTTAAAATAAAAAAGAGAGATAGGTGAAGAAAACCCTTTGCAATAAAACCCCTTAAATGCCAGAGGGCATTTTACTGTGTCAAAATTCTTCCGCTGCACACGCATTATGGTTTTCATATGCGGCGGAAAACCATGCTCATTCATAATGGAATAATAGATATTTATGGGACAACGGCTGAGTATCAAAAATTTATTCTTTTATCGCGGCGTGAAGCTATCGCTATTTTTAGCGATACCCGGCCTCTTTCCGACGCAAGGGATCGGGGCGACCTCGTTATATGACAGGCAGGTATTACAGGCGCGAAGCGGGGACTACCAACCGCTGCTTGACTCGCTAAAGCGTGAGGAGCAGATAAGGGCGCTTAACCGGGAGCAGGTGGCGGACTGGCTGCAGGTTGCCTCATGGGCGGGGCACGATAACGAGGCGATCAGCGTCTGGCAGCGTTATCAGGGCCGGGTTTCGGTCCCGGATCGCGGCATTGCCGCCGCCGCCCAGTCCTTTCGTAACCTGCGACGCTGGACGGAGTCGCTCACTCTCTGGGAAGAGGCGCTTCGGCTCTCGCCCGGGAACGATGACTACCTGATGGGCCGAATTAAAACCCTCGCCGACGGCCAAAAGAGCTGGCAGGCGAGGGATGAGGCGCTGCAGCTGGTTGAGGAAAACCCCAGCCTGGCGCATCTGCAGACGCTTTCCTATGTCTACTTGAGGCAGGGAAAAAGCTGGGATCAGTTGCTGAGTGACACAAGAGCCCTCGCGCTGGCGCCGGGGGATAAATCCGCGCTGGAAAATCTGATAGCCAGCCTGACGCTGAACAGGATAAGCACGCCAGCGCTGATGCTGGCCAACGACGTTGAGCTCAAGGAGGCGGAACGCAGAAAGCTGGAGTTGAACGCGGCGGCCGAGATGGTTCGCCTTGCTGAATTCCCGCCGGAAGCACAAAAAACGCGTTTTATCGTTGCCCAGCAGGCGCTGGACCGCTATGACGCCCTGTTCGCTAAATGGCGTAACAATCCCCAGGCTCAGCAGGACATTACCCAGGGAAGGATTGACCGGCTTGGCGCCCTTTACGCTCATCAATATTACGCGCGGGTCATTCACGAATATGAAGCCCTGGCCGCAGAAAAGGTCAGCGTGCCGCCGTGGGCTCTGCGCTGGGTTATCGCCTCATATCTTGCCGAAAAACAGGTCACCCGGGCGCAGGCGCTTTCGCAGCCGCTATTCAGCGGGCAGACCAATGAAAATGAGCAGGCGATGTTTTATGCCCTGCTGGATAGTGGGCAGTACGAGGGCGCGAGCCGCTATCTGCAAAACCTTCAGCGGGAAACACCTTATCAGCGCTATATCCAGGGATTCCCGGCGCCACAGCCGAACGATCGCTGGCTGGAGGCAAAAACGCTCTCCCTGCAATACCTTCTGGCCACCAACGATCTTCCACAGGCACAGACGTTGTCTCATCGTCTGGCTACTTCTGCGCCCGGCAACCAGGGATTGCGTATTGATTATGCGCGGGTGCTGCAGGCGCGTGGGCAGCCCCAGGCCGCCGAGCGAGAGCTGAAGAAAGCGGAGGCTCTGGAGCCGTCGAACCTTGAGCTTGAAAGGCAGCAGGCCGGCGTCGCGCAGGATCTTCATGAGTGGCGGCAGATGGATCTGTTGACCGACGATGTGATGCTTCGGTCGCCGCTGGATCCCGGCTCCCGACAGCTAAGCCGCGCCCGTGACGTTCACCGAATGTCAGAGCTGCGCATTAACGGTCAGCAGGGCATCCACTCGGACACGCCCGTCAGCGGAGCGCACGATGTCAGCTGGGATATGGCTATTTATGGCCCGCCAGTCGCCGACAGCTGGCGGCTGTTCGGGGGGCATCGCTTTAACAGCGGACGGTTCGAAGAAGGCAAAGGCTCCAGCCGTAGCCTGTTTGGCGGCATTGAGTGGCGCCCGCGCAACAGCTGGGCCGAGATTGAGCTGGCAAACAACAATTTCAACGGCGGCAATAAGCCGGGCGCTCGCGTCTCTGGCTGGCACAGCTTCAACGACAGCTGGCGAGTTGGCGGTGAGGTTGAACGCCTGAGCCGTGATACGCCTTTGCGTGCTTTGCGCAACGGGATAAGCGCAAATCAGGCCAACCTGTGGGTCCGCTGGTACCAAAACGAACGTCGCGAGTACCAGCTGACTACCACGACCAGCTGGTTCACCGACCATAACCATCGACAGGAATATACCCTGCAGGGCAAAGAGCGGATCTGGCAGAGTCCGCGGATAACGCTCGACCTGCAGCCCGGCGTGGCCTGGAGCACCAACAGTAAAACAGACACGGTTTATTACAGCCCGAAATGGGACCTCTCCGTCGCGCCGGCGCTCGCCGCCAACCACGTGATGTATCAGCACTATGACACTGTCTGGAGCCAGCAGGTGAGCGCCGGGGCGGGGATTTACCGGCAAAAAAATCAGGGGTCGGGGGCAATCACTACGCTGGGGTACGGCCAGCGTATCCAGTGGAACAACGTTCTCGACACCGGGGCCATGCTGAACTGGGAAAAGCGGCCTTATGACGGCAAACGGGAAACCCATCTCGCCGTTGCTTTTGATGCGAATTTACGATTTTAAGGACAAGCATGCTGACCAACAGTTTTCGTCTCGGCCTGATCGCTATCGGCTGGTTATTGACCCTTTCCGGCCTGTGCGCTCAGGAAATACATTTTCTGCCGCCAAAAGAGCGGCCGCAGCTTGAGGCCAACAAGCCCTGGCCTCAGAACCATTTTTTGGTGCTGGCTTACCATGATGTGGAAGACAACGATCCCGACCAGCGCTATCTGGCGGTGCGTACCAGCGCGCTGAGCGAGCAGATCAGCTGGCTGTTACATAATGGCTATCGCGCGGTAAGCGTGCAGGAGATTCTGGATGCGCACAAAGGGGGCAGACCGCTGCCGCCGAAGGCGTTCTTGCTTACCTTTGATGATGGGTACAGCAGCTTTTACACCCGCGTCTGGCCGCTGCTGAAGGCCTATAATGTGCCTGCGCTTTGGGCGCCGGTAGGCAGCTGGGTCGATACGCCGCCCGGTAAAAAAGTGGACTTTGGCGGGCTGATGACGCCGCGAGATAAGTTTGCGACCTGGGAAATGGTTCGGGAGCTCAGCGAATCACCGCTGGTTGAGATTGGCGCGCATACCTGGGCCTCTCACTACGGCGTAGTGGCCAACCCGCAGGGCAGCCGTGAACCTGCCGTTGCTAACCGCGCCTTCGATAAAGCGACCGGGCAGTACGAAAGTGATGAGCATTTTACCCGCCGTATCTCTGATGACGTGCGCCAGATCGGCAGCAAGATCAGGCAGGTCAGCGGCAAGGCTCCTCGAGCCTGGGTCTGGCCCTACGGCGCCGCCAGCGGAACGTCGCTCAACATTGTGAAGCAGCAGGGCTTTCAGCTGGCGTTCACCCTGAATGATGGCCTCGCCGACGTCAGGGATCTGGACAATATTCCCCGCGTCCTGATTGCCGGTAACCCAACGCTCAAGTCGTTTGCCGCAATGGTTAGCCGCGTTTCGGAGCCCGATCCGGTGCGGGTGATGCACGTCGATCTCGATTATGTCTACGACCCTAATCCGGCCCAGCAGACGAAGAATATCGATACGCTGGTACAGCGCGTGTACGACATGAAAGTCAGCCATGTTTTTTTGCAGGCTTTCTCAGATCCGCTCGGTGACGGCAATATCAAGTCGCTCTATTTTCCTAACCGCTGGCTGCCGATGCGGGCCGACCTGTTTAACTTTGTGGCCTGGCAGCTGCGTACCCGCGCGGACGTAAAAGTGTTTGCCTGGCTGCCGGTACTCTCGTTTGACCTGAATGCCTCGCTTCCAAGAGTCGAAAGCTGGGATTCGGCCAGCGGACGTTCACGCCGCGCCAACAGTCCCTACCTGCGCCTTTCGCCGTGGAACAGTCAGGTTCGCCATCAGATAGTCGATATCTATGAAGATCTCTCCCGGTATGCGGTTTTTGACGGCATTTTGTTCCATGACGATGCGCTGCTGACCGACTTTGAAGACGCCGGGCCGGACGCCATGTCTGCCTACCGCCAGGCGGGGTTTCAGGGAAACATCGACGACTTCCATCGCAATCCGGCCACCCTCCAAAGCTGGACGCGGTTTAAGAGCCGGACGCTGATTGATTTCACCAGCACACTGACCAGCGCGGTGCGGAACATCCGTGGCCCACAGATAAAAACCGCGCGCAATATCTTCGCGCTGCCGATCCTCGAGCCGGAAAGCGAGGCGTGGTTTGCCCAGAACCTGGATGATTTCCTCGCCGCTTACGACTGGACGGTGCCGATGGCCATGCCGCTGATGGAGTCGGTTCCGCCGGAAGAGAGCAACGACTGGCTGGTGCGGCTGATTAAGACCGTGGCGGCGAAACCCTCGGGGTTAAATAAAACCCTCTTTGAGCTTCAGGCGCGGGACTGGAACCACAAAACACAGAACGGCATCGCCGATAAGCAGCTGGTGGAGTGGATGCAGCTGCTGCAGCTGAACGGCGTGAAGCATTACGGCTATTACCCGGATGACTTCATCAATAACCAGCCTGAGATGTCACGCATCAGGCCCGAAATGTCCTCTTACTGGTATCCAAACAATGACTGATCGTCTTCTGTCTCTGCTGATCCTGTGTCTGGTACTTGGCTTGCCGCTCGGGATGGCGGCTACGTTTACCGGCGAAATCCTGCTGGATTTTGTCTTCTTCTGGCCGCTGTTTATGTCGGTGCTGTGGATGACCGGCGGGCTCTACTTCTGGTTTAAGCTGGAGCGTCACTGGCCATGGGGTGAAGATACGCCCCCGCCGGAGCTGGAAGGTAATCCGCTGATCTCTATCCTTATCCCTTGTTTTAACGAAGGCAAAAATGCCCGCGAAACAATCGAGGCCGCGCTGGATCAGCGTTATGCCAATATCGAGGTTATCGCCATCAACGACGGTTCCCGCGATAACACCGCCGAAATTCTGAACCAGCTTGCGCTGGAATACCCGAAGCTGAGGGTGATTCATCTTGCGGCAAACCAGGGCAAAGCCGTGGCGCTAAAAGCCGGGGCCGCCGCAGCGCGCGGTGATTTGCTGGTGTGTATCGACGGGGATGCTCTGCTTGAGCGGGATACCGCCGCCTATCTGGCGGGCCCGCTGGTTCGTCACCCGAATGTCGGGGCTGTCACCGGCAACCCACGCATCCGTACCCGCTCTAACCTGATTGGCCGTATTCAGGTCGGGGAGTTCTCTTCCATTATCGGGCTGATTAAGCGCACCCAGCGTATTTATGGCCGCGTGTTCACCGTCTCCGGCGTGATTGCCGCTTTTCGCCGTCAGGCGCTGGCGGACGTCGGGTACTGGAGCCCGGACATGATCACCGAGGATATCGATATCAGCTGGAAGCTGCAGCTGCATCACTGGACACTCTATTTCGAGCCGCGTGCGCTGTGCTGGATCCTGATGCCGGAAACGCTAAGAGGGCTTTGGAAACAGCGGCTGCGCTGGGCTCAGGGTGGGGCAGAAGTGTTTCTGGTCAACCTGCGCCGCCTGTTCCGCTGGGAGCACCGCCGGATGTGGCCGCTGTTCATGGAGTATGTGCTTTCGACGGTGTGGGCGTTTGCCTATGCCATCACCATCATACTGTTTATTGCCAGCCACCTGGCCACGCTGCCGGCAAACCTGGTGGTGGAGACGTTATTCCCGCCGGAGTTTACCGGGCTGCTGCTCGGCGTGATGTGCCTGATGCAGTTCCTGGTCAGCCTGTTCATTGAGCGGCGTTATGAAAAGCGGATTGCCGGCTCTCTGTTCTGGATCATCTGGTTCCCGATGATGTACTGGATGATTGGCCTGTTAACCACTCTGGTTTCATTTCCCAAAGTAATGCTCAAACGCCGACGCGCCCGCGCGCGCTGGGTAAGCCCTGACCGTGGAAAAGGAAGAATATAATGCAGACCAACACGCTGATACTGACCGAAGACAAACTCGGCCCCCGCGTTTTTGACGGCCTCTTAACCGCGATTGCCTGGGCCGGCTTTCTGTTCTTTGTCTGGAGAAACCTGATGCTGCAGCTCATGCTGCTGCCTGACCAGCGCGGGGAGATTGTCGTGCAGTCTCTCAGCTCTGTGCTGCTGTATTTGCTGATTGCCGGGATAAACGGCTGGCTGCTGATCCTCTGGTATCAGTACAGTCTGCGCCGGTACAGCGACAGATATCACGACGACCATGGCCCGCTGCAGCTTAACGAGCTGGCCAGAAGCTTTAACCTGCCGACGCAGCTTGTCTCTGAGATGAGTCAGTACAACCAGCTGACGGTTTATCATGACCAGATCGGGCAGATTATCGATCTTAAAGCGAATGCCGCAGAGCGGAAGCGTGAGCTTTCAGAAGAATAAAACGGGCAACAAGGGCGGTATCAGTTTCAGATACCGCCCTGACTTTTGTTCTCATCCGTTCGCAGGCATCGCCGTGCTATAAAACCCGTGTGGCAAGGTGATACTCAGAGAAGCTGAGTTCAAGCTTATCCCCGCTATTCAACGGGCCAACGCCTTCCGGAGTGCCGGTAAGAATGACATCGCCGGGACGAAGGGTGAAAAATCGACTCATGTAGGCAATCAGCGGGACGATTTTATGTATCATATCGGCGGTGGAGCCCTGCTGGCGGATTTCACCGTTAATTTTCAGTTCGAGCGCCGTATTTTGCGGATCGCCGCTGAAGTCGGCCGCAGAAACAAACCCGGAAAGTGGGCATGAATCATCAAAGCTTTTGGCCTTTTCCCACGGCTGACCGGCTTTTTTCATTTTGGCCTGCAGTTCACGGAGCGTCAGATCCAGAGCAATACCGTATCCGGCGATTGACGGAACGACTTCTTTCTCGCTGGCCTGGGTGAGGGGAGAGCCAATCAGAATGGCCAGCTCCAGCTCATGATGAACGGACCCAAAGCCCTGCGGCAGCGCCAGGGGCTGGCCGATATCGCACAGCGCCGTTTCGGGTTTGATAAACACCACCGGTTCGTCCGGGGTTGCGCTACCCATCTCCTGAATATGTTTCGCATAGTTGCTGCCAACGCAGACGACTTTGCCTGCCGGGATATTCAGTTCATTTCCCTGCCAGTTGCGATGTTGATACATATCTTGATCCTCTACAGCGTTTTTAAAACGACATCTTTTGTATGAACAGCTTTCTATTCAGATAGCGATATCAAAATAGAGTGGAAGCTGGCTTCTTTTTGCCCTGACGTTGAGATATTGCTCAATGCTTTGGGGCCAGATACTGCCTTTAACGATGCTGGCATTGCGCAGGAACACGAACAGCTCAATATCGGTGATGGACAGTGAATCCGTGTTGTTTGCGGAGATACAGGGCAAGTTAGCGAGTTCATTAAGCTTTGCGTTCAGGGCCTGAATCCACGTCTGAGATTGCGCGAACTTCTCTTCAAGATTACCAATCGCCTTGGTTTCTTTCTGGTAATAGCTCTCCCGTGCGCCTGGGGTTGAGAGCTCGGCGAAGGGCGTTTTGGCAAACCGCGGATAGGTTAAATATTTTAGAAAAAGGCGCAGCGATGTTATCCACTCACCTGTTTCAGCCTGGGGGGCAGCCGTTAACATGGGGGTGCCGTCAAGGCCGTCAAGATAATGAATGATGTCGTTACTTTCAGCCAACGCCTGACCATTATCTTTTATTAAAACGGGGACAACCTTTTTACCCACTAACCGGGTAGTGGTCTCTTCGTCATCCGCCATGACGATCTTCAAGGTCAGGGGAATACCTTTCAGCCCCGCAAAATAGCGAACTTTCGCGCAAAACGGGCAATGCTCGTAATAATACAGCTGCATTTTTATTCCTTAGACCGGAGCCGGAGCAAAACGTCTGGATGTGGAAATAGTGGCGATCAAAGGTGAAATGCGGAAGTCACGATTTATGAGTCACGTGATCTGAATTTAAGGTCAGCGGGCGTTAACGGGAGCTGCGGCGGGTACGTAAGGTGCCGCCACGGCGGCACCTGCCAGGTTTAGCTGGCTTCTCCGCGCGCCAGGGAGGCTACCGCGTCCCTTGCACATTGCCGCATATCCTCAAGGAGGCTCAGCGGTTTTTTATATTTACGGGTGATAAAGGCGTAGGGTGGAATAGCAATTTTCACCGGGCATGGGATCAGTCTGACCCGGTTGCGCCATAAAAATTGATTTATCTCCGAGGTTGGCGCGATGCTTAGCCCGCCGGTCGCGGCTGCGAGGTTTATAAGGTTGAGGATCCCCCGACACTCAATCATGGGATCCAGCGGCGGGGCATCAAGCGCGGAGATAGCCTTATCGACTAAATGGCGAATATGCGAGTCGCCGTGAGGCAGTATCCAGGGGCCCTGAAGAATTTGCTCAAGGTTTGCCTGTTCTAGGTCGAAAAGCGGGTGGCCCTGACCCACGATAATGCTCAGCGACTCATCCCACAGGACGCTTTGCTCCAGCTCTACGGAGAAGGAGAGCGTATCAGCTTTGTCCGCGTTGCCAATCACGGCATCCAGCTCACCTTCGGCCAGTTTCTGAAGCAAAACGTCCAGCGTATCTTCCTGAATATCGATATAAACGCCGCCCTTCTTTTTGTTAAACAAACTTAGCATCTGGGGGATCAAAACGCTGATCAGGTAGGGGGAAGCACCAATACGCAGCGTTCCCGCGCTTTGCCTGGACTTTACTGCATGGCGCTGAATTAACTCCACCTCCTGCAGAATGATTTTTGAGCGGGCAATCAGCATTTCAGCCTCGGCGGTCAGCGTGGAGCCGTTCTTCTCCCGCTTCACCAGCGTAATGCCAAAGGCATGCTCGAGATCGTTAATCAATGCCACGGTAGCGGACTGGCTGAGCCCCAGCTCCGCGGCCACTCGCCGCAATGAGCCCTGCTGCTGCAGGACATCAAGTGCCTGAAAATGCCGAAGCCTGAGCCGTGAAAGCGCGACGGAGAGGAACTGAGGATCCTGATGACTAGGCAATACTGTATTCCTTCGATAACGGGTGACCCCGGGACAGGTCAGGGGCCAAACAAATAACGGCGCATAATAATATTAGTGCCATAAGCGAACCTCTGGCGCCCTGCACGCTTTGCCTTTTCAGCGCAGCAGCTTCAGCGAGTCCGGTAGGTTACAGGGCGCGGAGGCCTTTAAGGCGCTGCAGAACAACTCAATGTTGGTTATTCGTGGCGAGCCCTTCGGCCAGACAAGCCAGTAGCCTTCGCCGCTGGCAATGGCTTCGCTGAAAGGGAGTGCGAGCTGGCCGCTGCTTATCGCCTCCTGGCACAGCAGCACATCGGCTACTGAAATACCGTGGCCACTGACAGCAGCCCGGATCCCCTGCTCAAGCGTGTCAAAAACTGTACCGCGAGCGATATTAAGGCCGCTGAATTTCCCGGTTCTTTTTAGCCACCTTCGCCAGTCGCGGCGGTCAGGTGAGGGATGAATCAGCTCGCAGCGCGAAATATCCTGCCGGGCTTGTTCAACGAGGTGCGGAGAACATACCGGCACCAGCCACTCGTCAAACAGCAGGCAGGCTTCCGTTTCCGGGCCGAATCTCCCGTCGCCCAGCAGGATGGCGCAGTCATAGGGCTCACGCGTAAAGTCCACTGAGTCGGTATCCATCCAGACGCTGGTCATTTCTATTTCCGGGGTCGCGTACTGCTGTCGGAAAACGCTGAGGACATCCAGCAGCCAGCGCATGGTCAGCGTCGACGGTGATTTTAAGCGCAGCCTGCGGTTGCCGCTGCGAAAGGCGTGGCAGGCCTGATCCAGCCGATGAAAGCCCTCAGAAAGCTGGGTTGCCAGCGCATGACCGGCGGCGGTGACCTCAACTTTGGGGCCGTTTCGGTGAAACAGCTCGCATTCGAACCACGTCTCCAGCGTGCGGATATGACGGCTAACGGCACCTGGCGTGACGTTAAGCTGCCCGGCGGCTTTGCTGAATGACCCGAGCCGGGCCGCAACCTCAAAGGCACGCAGCGCGTAGAGCGGTGGCAGAGACATAGTAATTACCCAGTGTGAGTTTAACTCACATTGAAGCGCAGTTTTTTACGTTTTTCAATCAGCTCTGGTGGCAGTTTAATGCATCACATTTATTTTTATTGTGAGAATTTTACATTATGAACCTGCCGCTGCTGGCTGCCTACACGCTCGCCGTTTTCATGCTGATCCTGACTCCTGGCCCGGTCGTTGCGCTGGTGACCGGCACCGCAGCGCGGCATGGCAGCAGAAAGGCATTTGTTACCTTGATTGGTACCAATGCCGCCTCGCTGGTGCTGATTGCGTTTGCGGCAATGGTGCTGGCTGGCGTTGTCGCGCTTACGCCGTTTTATTTGTCTTTGTTGGGGCTTGCGGGATCGCTTTTTATCGGCTGGGGAGCGGTAAACAGCCTGCAGCGCAGAAATCGCGATCCGGCTGATATCGCGCCGATGAGCGAGCGGGGTGGATGGCTGAAAGGGTTTCTTATCGGAGTCTCTAACCCGAAAGATATCCTGTTTTTTGTCTCCTTTTTTCCCCAATTTATGGCGATTACCCAGGATTTTACCGCCAGTATTATGACGCTATCTCTGGTCTGGATTATCCTCGACTTCGCAATTCTCGCGGCCTCTATCCTGACGGTGAACCGCTGGGTGCCGGAACGCCACGGCAAGCTTCTCGACGTGATTTCTTCTCTCTTTTTGCTCGCCGTTGCGCTGTTTGGCCTGGTCTATAACACCGGCGCGTTATTCTCGCTTTATGAGGGGTAAAGGCAGCTTTTCACCTCATCGCCTGCCGCTTCATGAGGGCGGCGATAACCGGCCCGAAGGCGACGAGAATAATAAAGCGGGTCATCTGCATCGACATCACAAAAGCGATATCAATGTGTTTGCTGGAGGCGGCGATAATTGCCACCGAGTCCGCGCCGCCGGGGCTCATGGCTAAATAGGCGGTAAGCGGATCGATATCCGTGACCATCACCAGAATCGCGGCCATCACCCCGCACAGAGCAATCAAAATGGCGATGCTGACCGCAATGCGGGGCAGCACGTGGGCGGCATGCCTCAGCAGCGGGCGAGTAAATTTAAGCCCAATTCGCCAGCCGACAATCGTGTACGCCAGCACCAGCACCCACTGCGGCAGCGCGATATCCATCCAGCGATTTTGGGAGAGCACCACGCCAGCAACCAGCGTGATCAGCAGCGCTCCTGCGGGAAGGCGCAGCACTTTAGCCGCAATACAGCCGAAGGCGATAAGCCCGGCTGTTTCGGCTAACGCCACGTAAGAGCCATGGTCAAAGAGATCTACTGCCGCTGAAGTGGCAGGCACATGTTCACCTGAAACCGTCATTAAGGCGGAGGCGATGCCGGCCACCATAATGACGCGTAAATACTGCATGGCGGCGACCAGCTGTGCGTCGGCGCCGTTCGCTTCGGCCATCAAGGTCATGGCGGTTGCTGCCCCAGGGCTGAGGCCCCATAGCGCAGTTGTGCCGGGCAGGATGCGCATCCTGGTCATGATCCAGCCGAGCAGCATACAGATAAAAATCACCGAAAAGACGCAGACAATAAACAGCAGCCAGTGGGAGCTGAAGGTGCTGGCGAGGCTGAAGGGCATTTTGCTGGCTATCATGCAGCCGATAATGCCCTGCGCGATGAGAAACAGCGTGCCGTGAGGCTGAATTCTGGCGCCGTTAAGGGAGATAACGATCCCGGCTATCATCGGCCCCAGCAGCAGCGCCGCCGGGATAGCCAGCCAGTTGAGCACCCCTCCGCACAGTATCGAGGCCGCAATAAGCATTCCCCACTGTATTCGCTGCGGTGACAGCAGACGATAAGCGTTGGGTGTCGCCGGATCTTCTCTCTTCATCTTTTAATAGCCGCCTGCGGCGCGGAAGAATCTTCGGTTTAAGCTGGCTCGCGCCAGAGCGGTAGCTTAAACTCATTTTAGTTGAGTTAGGCGAGGGTATCCTCGCCTAACTTAGATTCTAGAGGATGCCCTCGCATATCTCAATCGACGTTATGCGGTGAAATGTTAGCGGATGAAAATGAACTCTTTTTATGACAAAACCAGCGCCTTTAGCGGCAACCCAGCCTAAACGCCTGCGCGGCCATCTTCGCGTGGCGGCCATTACCGAAGCAGCAACCCGGCTCTTTGCCGAAAAGGGCTTTGACGCCGTGACTATGACCGAGATAGCGGCCAGCTCGGGCACGGCTATCGGCTCCTTGTATCGGTTTTTCCCGAACAAAGAGTCGCTTGCCGACGCGCTGCTGCTGGAGTACACCCGCGAGGTAAACGAAAGGCTAGAGGCGCTGGAAGCCAGCTTGGCAGGCGTTGATATTCCGACGGCGGCTGACCTGTTCACTCGCTTTGTGCTGTCGCTGCAGTCGCAGCGAACCTTTGCCCTGCGGCTGGTGGAGGAGCGCGGGGAGCATCAGGCCGCCAGGCTTCAGTTCAGGGACGCCATGCGCGGCGGCTTTTCCCGCGCGCTGCAGGTTGCTATCCCGCAATTACCTCCCGCCCGAGCAGGCCTGATGACCATCGTCATCCTGCAAATGCTTAAAGGCGCGGCGGCTGCCAATCTTAACAATGAAGAAGAGCGCAGAGCGGTGATCGCCGAAGCGCAGGCGCTGCTGGTTTTGTACCTGACAACGGAAAAGCAGCGCTATGTGAGCGTTTGACGTTGAAGAAGAGGCCAGGGGGGAAAGCCCATACCATTTAAGCCTGAGGTTATTCACTAAGTTTGGTGATCTGGTATATTGTTATCTATCGCCCTGTGGCGAGCAAAGAACATTATTAAACCTGAATACACTTTACCCACCCTGATGGCCTTTTAATCAGGGTAACGTTCTTTTAGTTCATAATGTGTTTTATATATAGAGAAATCATGACAAAAAATAAAGAGTTTAATGACTACCTCGAGGTTATTACCTCACAGGATATATGTGCTAGCTCGGGGTTTGCGGCAGTCAAAACCAGTGGCGCTCACCTCGAGTTTAAAGGTGACACTCCTGTTTCAACGGGTAAATGGAAATTCGCCGCACCAAATGATATAGATTATCTATTAATATTTCATGTGCAGACTGATGGTCCTGCAAAACTATGGCTAGGAAAAGTGACCACTTTCGAGAAGGTAAAAGGGCTTAAGAGTAAATATAATTTCTATAAGTTTAACATTAGTAATGCGGAACTGATCGGTGTGACCACCCAGCAGTGGAAGATATTCACTAATAATGGACAGGCGAGTGGTGTTCGATACTTGCAAAGAAAAGCTGTGAGTCCCACATCAGTAATAGCTGAAAAAATGGCAATGGGTATACCACCCGGTAATGAATATCCGAAAAAAATATGTGAGACTAGAGATGTAATAGAAAGATGTGAAAAGGTTAAAGAGTATGCCCTTTCACGTGCTAAAGGCCAGTGTCAGGGATGCTCTAACAGCGTACCTCCATTATTAATGGACTCTGGGTCAGTTTTTTTAGAGGTGCACCATGTGAGGTTTTTACGAGATTCAGGACCAGATACAGTACACAATACGGTCGCTCTATGTCCGCGTTGCCATAAAAAAGCCCATTATAGTTGTGACCGACAGGAGTTCATGGAACACCTTTATGAAATGAATGACTTCTTAGTTCGTTAGTATTAATTCGTGAAAATAGCCGCCCACTGATTTTATACACACAGAACACAATCTGTGGGCATTTAGGATTTTATATCAAGCTATACATGTATGTTTTAGGGTTTTTTATATAATAAATGTTTCATGAAACAAATGATAAAAGGATCGAAATTGATGGTGGTTACTTCTTTTTCATTGTCATATTGCAATGATTAAAGGGTGGTAACATGCTAATTGTTAATGGATTTATATTTTAAAAATTGACATCGATGATGTTTTGATATATTGACAGCATCTTTCATTTAACATGAAAACCCTTTCTGATATATTTTATTTTTTCCTTTTGTGATATCTGTAGAGTTTTTTCATGTATTCGGATGCCAAAATCGAGAGGCTTATTGACGCACTCGAATAGCCTTAGCTTCTTGCCGTAAAATAGGGGCGTGATAGCCCGCAGATGATGATGGCGATAATTACGCTAATCAACCATGGAATCTGGGATCCATCAAAAAAACGATTGCCGATTTCGGTTCCCAGAGTAAAGCAGGTAAATACTGTAGCACCCGCATACCATCCCCGGAATAAATCTGTTTTTTTGAACATCCCATTACCCCCCTGCATTCGAATGCAAAGATGCTATCGCTAACCTGGGCAAAGAATCAATAACGAACGTCGCAGTTGACCAGATAATTTTGGTAGTTGCCAAATCAATAATCCGGCCCCCAAAAATTGATATAAAAAATATTTCCGCTGCAACGCAAAAACCATTTTCAATTTTTCCGCGAGTTGCATCTAACTTTCTGAGTTTCCAATAATTTTTTAGACAACCCCTGTTGACTTATACAGTGCCATTATCAGAAGGTGGGAGGGTAGCAAGCAGAGAGTAAAAAAGGAGTCGCCCCCGAAAGGTGCAGCAACACCAGACGAGGGCTAACCACAATGTAACTTCAAAGGAGTCACGCCATGGCTAACGGCGATAGTAACACATCTACGAAAATGGAAATCAAAGGAAATCAAAAGATTATTGCAGGCAGTGTCGCAGACTTATTAAAAATACCGTTGAGCACCCGGCAAGATTTATTTCAGGTGCTGGATATCTGCCAGTGCTATGCCGATGAATTAATAGAAACGGACGATCACGCTGAATACATGGCGCTGTGCGGACGGTTGCTGGCTGGGCTAAACGTCCTGAAGGCAGTGCTGAAGCTGCCGCTGCCTGCGCACCTGATTGAGCAATTAACGGTAAAAGAGAGGCGGAAGGGAGCAGAACGCGGGTTACCACAAACGGAGTCAGATTTGGCCTGTGACTATTGCGCTGCCTTAACCGTCGTGTTGCTGAATCAGCAAGTTTCACAAAGACAGCAGGTGCACATTGCCGGCCTATTATTTGAAATGCTGGATATGCTCGCAGAGGACCTGAAGGCGCCGCGCTTTATGCGAACCGCGAAAGGGCTTGCCATGCTGGGCGGTGAAACGGTGCCGTGTATTCACTAAAGTGCAGGTTTCTCTGCCAGGTAGTTTGCTGCTGTTAATGGCACAAATCAAAGAGGAAGCTGGAAATAATCTTACCCGCGGAATATGGACAAGTATGTCCACTTTCGTCGGGTAAGATTAGTGCGTTCCAGTCGTAAAATTAAAATCGCCGTCTAACGCTGAGCGTGCTTCCGGCGATGTCGTTCAAAGGTCGCGTGCCAGCACCTGGCCTACCAGATCCTTGCCAAAGCTGTGGTGATGCTGTTCTTCTATCAGCGTGAAGCCCGCTTTGTCATAAATACGGCGGGCTCCCGTTTGCACGCTGTTCGTCCACAGGATCATGCGTTTGTATCCCGCCTCGCGGGCAAACCTCATGGCTTCATCTACCAGGCGGTTACCGATGCCAAGGCCACGGGCGCTGGCGTCAACATAAAGAATACGCAGTTTGGCTGTGACTTCGTCCTCGCTGACGACGAACACCGAGCCAACAACCTTGCCATCCTTTTCGGCAATCCAGCATTTTTCCTTGTCTGGAACCTGCTCCCTGACAAAGTCTGCAACGATTTGGGCCACCAGCGCTTCAAATTCCATATTCCAGCCATACTCTGCCGCATACAGCGCGCCGTTGTGGGAGACGATCATCCCCATATCTCCAGGACGCGGATCGCGAATGATGTAAGCCGGCTCATTCTTGCTCAGAATATTCTCTATGTTTTCCATAGCGTTAATGATTTTTATTTGATCATCTTCAGATAATTTCTTCAGCATATTTTCGACTTCAACCCGGGAAGCAGTATTCATTTCTTCAAAAATGTCTTTTCCCGCCTGGGTCAGGAACAGGCATGTTGCCCGGGCATCGTCAGGAGAACGCTCCCTGGTGAGCAGACCTTTTTCCTCGAAGCCAGAGACAACACGGCTCAAATAACCCGCATTCAGGTTTAACT
Organism: Cedecea lapagei; assembly: GCF_900635955.1. Taxonomy (GTDB): domain Bacteria; phylum Pseudomonadota; class Gammaproteobacteria; order Enterobacterales; family Enterobacteriaceae; genus Cedecea; species Cedecea lapagei. The sequence goes on along the minus strand of NZ_LR134201.1, from coordinate 2,467,213 downwards.
CTTTGCAGATGCCAGACGTTGTCACGCCCGGCTCCCGTGCAAGCTCAAACATTATCCTGACCTCAGTCAGAGAAAACTGGCTGTTCAGCAGGTGTTCATTCAGCACACCAATCTGCCGGGTATAAAAGCGGTTAAAGCGGCGTATGCGTTCTGCATAGCGGTAAAGCGGGCTGCTGGTCATCATTATCTCCTGTAGAAAGTAGAATAATATATTTGCCTTAAGCAAATATATCAATATGAGGCAATGCCTTCCTGATGATTTATTTTCTTGTGATTAGCCATTGCCCTGCCAACGTAAGGTGCAAGTTTTCACCCGCGAAAAGAGTGCTTTAGGCAATTATTTTTGGAAGGGAGTGATAGAAGGGCAGAGGGAGAGGATACCTCTGCCTGGAGAGGACTAAAATCGAAGCAGAGGGAAGGGCGCCGACCCTCTGAGAGTCAGCGCCCGGGATGAGTCCCCGCTGCTACTGGCTGGAGTACAATTAGTTTTGCTCTAATTGCATGCTTTTACGCCTGCTGGTTGAGAACATTTTCGAAAGCAGCAGTAACGAGACAAGCACGCTTGCTGCTCCAATGCTCGACAGCTGAGAAACAGAACCCACCTGAATAACAAGTCCGCCAATAATTGCCCCGGCGGCCATCCCTAACTGGATCATCGAGGTATATATACTGAAAATGATACTTGTAGATTCAGGTGCCAGGCTAATCAAGCGGAATTGCAGGGCCGGGCCTGATGACCATGCAGACAGAGACCAGGTGATCAACAAAATGTACACAACCCAGATTATCTGCCCAAACAGGGAAAACAGAACGAGCGTTAAGCCGTGTATAATCAGCCCCGCGAATAAGGTAGGGGCATAGCCAAGGCTGTCGGTATACCTTCCTCCAAGCTTAGAGCCTGCGATGCTGGCTAACCCGGAAACCAGTAACATGATGCTGATTTCGCTGTTTGTCATATGCGAAACCTGTAAAAGATACGGTGAAATATAGGAGTAAAATGATTGAGAAAGCGCTGATCCAGAAAAAGGTAATCGTATAGACGATAGATATATTTTTATTTTTCAGGATCTTAATTTGATCAATCAGCGGTACAGCTTTCTCGCCCTGTGTCGATGGAATCAAATAAGAGACCAGGACCAGCGATATCAGGGTCAGTATTCCAAGCCCCACAAAAATAAACCGCCAATTCATGGTATTGGATATCATTCGTCCCAACGGGACACCCACCACTAAAGCTGCGCTAAATCCGATAATGACCATAGCAATAGCGCCAGCTTTTTTGCCCGGAGCCGCGAGAGTAGCGGCCAGAGTGAGTAAAATCACCTCCACCACGCCGGCGCTAAGGCCGGATATTGCCCGAGACACATTTAACCATCCGTAGCTTGTCAGGCCTATGGTCACCAGATTAATGAGCGAAAAAATGGCCATAAAACCGATCAACAGTTTCTTGCGGTCGGCGCCGGACGTTAAGGTAATAACAATGGGGGTGCCTACGGCAAATGCAATTGAAAATACTGTGATCATTTGCCCAACGGCCTGGACTGAAAGCGCTAAATCCTGCGCTATTTTATCCAGAATGCCAGCGATAATATATTCTGCGGTCCCAATCAGAAAACTGATAAATGAAAGCAGATAGATTCTGGTGGTGTTTTGCATATCAACCTCAATTTAACTTACAACATGTTATTTATGTTTTTCAATTCAATGATTTGTCGATTAGGAAATTAACTAATCGTTAGATTGAAAAAAAGCGCATCAACAGGGATACGGTGCTCAGGATTCAACCCCTACAATTGACGAATTTCTTTTGCAAAGTCGTCCATGGCCAGAGGGACGCGTTTGAAGTAGGTAAATTTTCCCATTCGCACGGAGGTTAAAAAACCCGCTTGTACCAGAACTTTCAAATGTGCTGACGCCGTTGGCGCGGATACCCCTAACTTCTCAGCAATGTAGAGACCACAGACGCCCGCATTTTCGTCGAAATACCCTGGTGGAAAATAAAGACCGGGGTTGTCCAGCAGGGTGAGAATTTGCAGACGATTAGGGTTCGCAAGCGCATTGGCTTTGGTCAGGATAGTATTCATGATTACAAGATTAGTGAATAAACTAATCGATGTCAATTGCGCTGTTCAACTGGAGCAGATTTGTTTGCTTATCAGCTGCGGCCTATCGGCATGCGTCGGTACATCAGGTCACCTTGTGGCGAGAAGCTACAATGGAGGCGAAACGGAAAACTGAGAAATAGAAAAATGAAGTCTTTGCTTGAGGCAGGCAACGTAGCTGAAGTGAAGCTGGCGATTAAACAATCGCCAGCCAGGGCTGGATTATTTACCCAGAATCTCTCTGCGAACGATCTCTGCACCCGCGCTTAACGCGTTCAGTTTCCCTCTTGCCACATGACGTGGCAGCGGTGCCATACCGCAGTTAGTAGAAGGGTAGAGATTTTCGGCATCAACAAACTGCAGGGCTTTACGCAGCGTGTTGGCGACTTCTTCCGGCGTCTCAATCGCGTGGTTTGCCACGTCGATGGCGCCAACCATCACTTTTTTACCGCGGATCAGCTCGAGCAGATCCATCGGCACGTGGGAGTTGTGGCATTCCAGCGAGATGATATCGATATTGGACGTCTGCAGCTTTGGAAACGCCTCTTCGTACTGGCGCCACTCGGAGCCCAGCGTTTTTTTCCAGTCGGTGTTGGCTTTGATGCCGTAACCGTAGCAGATGTGCACGGCCGTTTCGCACTTCAGCCCTTCGATGGCGCGTTCCAGGGTAGCGATACCCCACTCGTTGACTTCATCGAAGAACACGTTGAAGGCAGGCTCATCAAACTGAATGATGTCCACGCCGGCCGCTTCCAGCTCTTTTGCCTCCTGGTTCAGAATTTTTGCAAATTCCCAGGCCAGTTTTTCGCGGCTTTTGTAGTGGTTATCATACAGCGTGTCGATCATGGTCATCGGGCCAGGCAGCGCCCATTTGATTGGCCGGTCGGTCTGTTTGCGAAGGAACTTCGCATCTTCCACAAACACCGGTTTCTGGCGCGCTACCGCGCCAACAACGGTCGGGACGCTCGCATCATAGCGGTTACGAATACGGACGGTTTCACGTTTTTCGAAGTCTACGCCGTCCAGGTGTTCGATAAAGGTGGTCACGAAGTGCTGGCGGGTTTGCTCGCCGTCGCTGACGATATCGATATCTGCCAGCTGCTGCTCATGCAGCGCCAGACGCAGGGCATCCTGTTTACCCTCGATTAATTCCTGATCCTGCAGTTTCCACGGCGACCACAGCGTTTCAGGCTGAGCCAGCCAGGACGGTTTTGGCAGGCTGCCGGCAGTAGACGTAGGCAATAATCTTTTCATGTCGAATAACCTTGTATTTGGTGTCTCAAAGAGGGTAGTTAGCAGACCACTGCTCTAAAATTGTTTGGTACGGTTTGATGAAGTGCTCTTCAGTAAACTTCCCTTGTTCGATGGCCAACCGGCTGCGCTCTTCTCGATCGTAAACAATTTGAGTAAATGAATGATCCTGGTGGTTCAAACTCGGCTGATAGCAGAGCCCGGCCGGAGAGTTCGCGTTGTAAATCTCAGGGCGGTAGATCTTCTGGAACGTCTCCATGGTGCTGATGGTGCTGATAAGCTCGAGGTTCGAGTAATCATTCACCAGGTCGCCGGTGTGGTAGAACGCAAACGGCGCTACGCTGTTTGGCGGCATGAAGTAGCGAGCCTTCAGACCCATTTTGTTGAAATAGAGATCGGTCAGGGAAGAGGCATCCTGCTCGTACTCGATGCCGAGCACAGGGTGGCGGTTGCCGGTCTGACGGTAGATATTTTTGCTGGAAACGCTCAGGCAAATCACCGGCGCCTTATTGAAGTTTGCTTTGTAGGTGTCTGAGTTGACGAAGCTCTTGAATAAGTTGCCGTGCAGATCGCCATAATTTTCCGGGATGCTGAATTCGGCGCGGTCCTTGTTATACGCAGGCAGCAGGACGCTGAAGTCATAGTCACGCACGTAAGAAGAGAAGTTGTTTCCGACAATGCCTTCGATGCGCTGGTTGGTTTTCTTATCCAGAACATAGGTTTTTAAGATTTCAATCGCCGGGAACGTTTTGCCGTTGCCTTCGAGATCCAGCTCAACGGAAAAAATTTCAAGTTCGACGCCATAGCGGTCTGAGGTTGGGTTATCCCAGTTCGCCAGCGAGTTAAAGCGATTGTCGATCATGATCAAAGCGTTACGCAGATTCTCCTGACGTTTGTCGCCGCGGGCCAGGTTAGCAAAATTGGTTGTGATGCGCGTATTCCCTGATGGGTTGTAGTTCTCATCAAAAACAATGCTCTTAAGAGTAAAAGTAAACGCTTTAGTCATGGTAATCCGGCACCTTAATTCTGTTTTTTAGCCTGTTTCTACTGCTTGATTTCTCACAGATAACCTTGGGTTAGCTGTGGTTTTACCTGTCAGTAATCTTTACATTGCATGTCTTTAACAATATTGCATCTTTTATGCCTGAGTCACAGTTTTAGTAAAAGTGATTTAATTTCATTAGAACATGAGCGCTGTTCATGATTTGGAATATGGCCCGCAGAGAGCTCCCCTGTTGCGCAATGGGCGATTAGTTTTTGGCCATATATGGCCGAATTTTCAATCGTATCGTATGTATAGCGTGCAATATCGGCCCGGGAATTCGGTGGCAGCCCCGGCCGTGCTGATAAATGCCAGGAAGGCCGGGCGCTTAAAAAATTTCTGCCACCGGTCATTCCGCTAGTGGCCAAACAGCTGAATAAAACGTTTCACAGAAGGCGACCGCTCGAACTGCCGCCAGGCAAGGGCAACGTCCGTTTTCACCTGGTCACCTCGTATGGCGTGGAAGGTCACATTGGGGCTGGCGATGCAGGTCATTGACTGCGGGACCAGGGCAAAGCCGAAGCCAGAGCCGACCATGCTCAGCGAGGAGGAGATCTGCGAGGCCTGGCAGGCGCTCTTCAGGTCAATCCCGGCGCGCAGACAGGCGTTGTACATTAATTCATAAAGCCCCGGCGCCACTTCCTCTGGGAAAAGGACAGGCGGCACGTCGGCCAGCGCCTGCAGCGCCAGCGCGTCTTCTCCGGAGAGAGGATGATCCTTATGCAGGGCAATCATCATCGGTTCTTCGTCAATAAGCTTGAGATTAAACCGCTTGCTGCTTTCACAGGGCAGGCGCACAAACGCCACATCAAGCAACCCCTCATCCAGCTCCTGCATCAGGCCGGCCATATTGGTTTCGCGCTGGTGAAGCTCGATGGCCGGGTAGTGCGTCTGGAACTCACGCAGCAGCGTAAAAATTTTGGGGTTGAAGGCGTTAGAGCTGGTGATCCCCAGCGACAGTTTCCCGTTTATGCCGCGGGCAATGCCGCGCGCTTTTTCCAGAGCGGCATCGCTTTGCGCCAGGATCTGGCAGGCATCCTGGTAAAAGGCTTCTCCCGCGTCGGTCAGCTCCACACCTCGGGTCAGACGATGCAGCAGCGGCGTACCTACTTCGCGTTCAAGACGCTGGATTTGCTGACTAAGAGGGGGCTGAGAGATGCCCAGCAATTCGGCGGCCCGGGTGAAGTTGTGTGTCTGGGCGACGGCGACGAAATAGCGGAGATAGCGAAGTTCCATATCAAAAACGTCTCAAACCAGAGGGGCTTTTATATTGGAACTGTGAGCTGGATCGAGTCAACATCTTATTAACATTTCTTAACCTTCCTTGTCAGAGGAAAAACGTGATGAGTGACTTAACTATCTGTTCCTGCGAGAAAAGCCTGCTTGATATGGTTGAGGCTTTCGCCGCAAGAAATACAGAAAACATGATATATCAGACCTCGCTGATGAGCGCATTGCTGAGTGGGGTCTACGAAGGTGAAACCACCATGGCCGATCTGCTAAAACACGGCGACTTTGGTCTTGGCACCTTTAACGAGCTGGACGGCGAGATGATCGCTTTCAACAGCAATGTCTACCAGCTACGTTCTGACGGCAGCGCCCGAGCGGCCAGCCCGCAGCAGAAAACGCCGTTTGCGGTGATGACCTGGTTCAAACCTCAGTATCGCCTGCGCATTGATAGCCTGACCAGCCGTCAGAAGCTGCATGAGATCATCGACGCCAAAATTCCGTCAGACAATCTGTTCTGCGCTTTACGCATTGACGGGCGTTTTCACCACGCCCACACCCGTACGGTGCCGCGTCAGAAACCACCTTATCGCGCAATGACCGACGTGCTGGACGACCAGCCTGTGTTCCGGTTTAACGGCCGTGACGGCGTACTTGTGGGTTTCCGCACCCCGCAACATATGCAGGGCATCAACGTGGCGGGCTACCACGAACACTTTATTACCGATGACCGCCAGGGCGGTGGACACCTGCTCGACTATCAGCTTGAGCAGGGCGTGCTGACCTTCGGCGAAATCCACAAGTTAATGATCGATCTTCCGGCAGACAGCGCTTTTCTTAATGCCGATCTGCACCCCGATAATCTTGATGCTGCTATTCGCGCGGTTGAAAACTAGCGTTCCCTGAAGGAGAGATGAGCAATGAATAATAAGAAACCTCAGCGTCAGTGGGCGCACGGCGCCGACATGGTTGTGGCGCAGCTGGAAGCGCAGGGCGTGAAGCACGTGTTTGGTATCCCTGGCGCAAAAATCGACAAAGTTTTCGATTCCCTTAATGATTCGCCGATTGAGCTGATCGCCGTGCGTCACGAGGCCAATGCCGCCTTTATGGCAGCGGCGGTAGGGCGCATTACCGGCAAAGCTGGCGTGGCGCTGGTGACCTCGGGGCCGGGCTGTTCTAATTTGATAACCGGTATGGCAACGGCGAACAGCGAAGGCGACCCGGTTGTGGCGCTGGGCGGGGCGGTAAAACGCGCGGACAAAGCCAAACAGGTACACCAGAGCATGGACACCGTAGCGATGTTCAGCCCGGTCACCAAATATTCTGTAGAGGTCTCTTCTCCGGACGCGATTGCCGAGGTGGTATCAAATGCGTTCCGCGCCGCTGAACATGGCCGTCCCGGCAGCGCCTTTGTCAGCCTGCCGCAGGACATCAGCGATGGTCCGGCGACAGGGAACGTTTTGCCTGCCAGCGGATCTATTAAGGCCGGGGCAGCCCCGGATGCTGCCATTGACGAGGTCGCGAAGCTGATTGCCGGCGCCAAAAATCCCGTCTTCCTGCTCGGCCTGATGGCGAGCCAGGAAGAAAACAGCGCCGCGCTGCGTCACCTGCTTGAGAAAAGCCATATTCCGGTCACCAGCACCTATCAGGCTGCCGGCGCGGTAAACCAGCAGCATTTCTCCCGTTTTGCCGGACGTATCGGCCTGTTTAATAACCAGGCGGGCGACCGTCTGTTACAGCTGGCCGATCTGGTGGTGTGCATCGGCTACAGCCCGGTGGAGTATGAGCCGGCAATGTGGAACACCGGCGACGCCACCCTTGTGCACATCGATGTGCTGCCCGCCTATGAAGAGCGTAACTATGTTCCGGATGTAGAGCTGGTCGGCGATATCGCCGGTACGCTGGAAAAACTCACCGCCCGCATTGAAAAACCGCTCGTTCTTAGCCCGCGGGCTTCTGAGATCCTCATTGACAGACAGCACCAGCGCGAGCTGCTGAGCCGCCGGGGGGCGCAGCTTAACCAGTTCGCTCTGCATCCGCTGCGTATCGTTCGGGCGATGCAGGATATTGTTAACGACGACGTGACGCTAACCGTTGATATGGGCAGCTTCCATATCTGGATTGCCCGCTACCTCTATAGCTTCCGTGCGCGCCAGCTGATGATCTCCAACGGTCAGCAAACGATGGGCGTTGCTTTGCCGTGGGCCATTGGCGCCTGGCTGGTGAACCCGGGCCGCAAGGTGGTCTCGGTTTCCGGCGACGGCGGTTTCCTGCAGTCCAGCATGGAGCTTGAAACTGCGGTGCGCCTTGGCGCCAACGTGCTGCACATCATCTGGGTGGATAACGCCTACAACATGGTGGCGATTCAGGAAGAGAAAAAATACCAGCGTCTGTCCGGCGTTAACTTCGGGCCGGTGGACTTCAAGGCCTACGCAGATGCTTTCGGCGCACGGGGCTTTGCCGTAGAAAGCGCCGAGGCGCTGGAGCCGACTTTACGCGCCGCGATGGACGTTAACGGTCCGGCGGTGGTCGCGATTCCGGTTGATTACAGCGACAACCATCTGCTGATGAGTCAGCTGCATCTCAGCCAAATTCTTTAAACTACAGAAGGATATTGTGATGAAAAAAGTAGCACTGGTTACCGGTGGCGGTCAGGGGATCGGTAAAGCTATCGCGCTTCGTCTGGCAAAAGACGGGTTTGCCGTCGCCGTGGCTGACTATAACGCGAAAACTGCAAAAGAAGTGGCGGATGAAATTAACCGCAACGGCGGCCGCGCGCTGGAGGTGACGGTAGACGTCTCCGACCGCGATGGCGTGTTTGCCGCGGTTGAGGCTGCCCGTAAAGGCCTGGGCGGGTTTGACGTTATCGTCAATAACGCGGGCGTTGCGCCTTCCACCCCAATCGAAGAAATCACACCAGAAATCGTCGATAAGGTTTACAACATCAACGTGAAAGGCGTGATCTGGGGCATTCAGGCCGCGGTTAAAGCTTTCAAGGCGGAAGGCCACGGCGGGAAAATCATTAACGCCTGCTCTCAGGCCGGGCACGTGGGTAACCCGGAGCTGGCCGTTTACAGCTCGAGTAAATTCGCCGTGCGCGGCTTGACCCAAACCGCCGCTCGTGACCTGGCCCCGCTCGGTATTACCGTTAACGGTTACTGCCCGGGGATCGTTAAAACCCCGATGTGGGCCGAGATTGACCGCCAGGTCTCCGAAGCCGCAGGCAAACCGCTGGGCTACGGCACCGCCGAGTTCGCAAAACGTATTACCCTTGGCCGCCTGTCCGAACCGGAAGATGTTGCCGCCTGTGTCTCTTACCTGGCAAGCGCTGATTCTGATTACATGACCGGGCAGTCGCTGCTTATCGACGGCGGTATGGTCTTTAATTAAGGCTAAGTTTTCATGTGGAGTACCTTTTGACCTGACGGGGGCCCGCCAGGTCTTTTTTATTTGCTGCCCGTTGAGCTTAAAACATGTCGAAACCTCTATACTTTGTCATGGCAACTGCCAGAAAAATCACAGAAAGGACTGTTCATGACAAACCTGTCGCAGACGGACGGCGCGGAAGCCTCCGGGACAACGCCGCATAAATTTATTCTCGCCGGAAGCGCGCTCGGCGTGGTGTTCGGCGATATCGGCACCAGCCCGCTGTATACCCTGAAGACGGTGCTATTGCTCTCCGGAAACAGCCCGACACCCTCGGTGATTCTGGGGCTGCTTTCACTGATTATCTGGACGCTAATCCTTATCACCTCGGTGAAATACGCGATGTTCGCGATGCGTATCGACAACCATGGCGAAGGCGGCATTATGGCGCTGATGTCGCTGCTGGTGGCAAGGGACAAAGGCTCTCGTTGGGTGGTGCTGGCGGCACTTCTGGGCGCGGCGCTGATATACGGTGACGGGGCGATTACGCCCGCCATTTCGGTGCTTTCGGCTATCGAAGGGATGAACATGATCCTGCCGGAAGCCGAAACCTGGGTACTGCCGATTGCGGTGACCATTCTGGTCCTGCTGTTTGCCGTTCAGCCCTTCGGAACGGCGAAGATCGGCAAAGTTTTCGGGCCGATTATGGCGCTGTGGTTTATCTCCATTGCCGGGCTGGGGATCTGGGGCATTGCTCAACATCCCGCCGTGCTGCTGGCAATCAACCCCTGGTACGGCCTGCAGTTTCTCGTATCGAATGGCTTTGTGAGTTTTATGGTGCTGGGCGGCGTGTTTTTGTGCGTCACCGGGGCGGAAGCGCTGTACGCCGACATGGGGCATTTTGGTAAAAAACCCATCTGGATGGCGTGGTACGGCGTGGTGTTTCCCAGCTTGCTGCTCAACTATGCGGGGCAGTCAGCGCTGATCCTGTCCGGTGCCGACATCACGCAAAATATCTTCTTCCGTCTTTGCCCGCCGGCGCTGCTTATCCCGCTGGTGATTCTGGCTACGCTAGCCACGATTATCGCCAGCCAGGCGATTATCACAGGGGCATTTTCCATGACCCGGCAGGCTATCCAGCTCGGCTGGCTGCCGCGGCTGCGCATTCGTCAGACGGCGGCAGAAAGTTATGGGCAGATTTATATCGGCACCATTAACTGGTTGCTGATGGGCGTAACCCTGTTCCTGACGGTGTTCTTTAAGTCGTCTGAAAACCTGGCCGCTGCCTACGGGATTGCCGTTTCTCTTACCATGCTGATGACGTCCGGGTTGCTGTACGTGGCGATGCGCCATATCTGGCTGTGGCGGCGGTGGACCAGCGCGCTGGTGGCCGGCGGATTTTTAATTGTCGATACCTGCTTCCTGATAGCCAACCTGATCAAGGTGCTTGAAGGCGGGTATATTCCGCTGCTGCTGGCGGCAGTGGTCTGCACCACGATGCTGGTGTGGCACCGCGGCGCGGCGGCGGCGTCTAACGCGGTGAATGAAAAGGTTATCGACGTAAATACGTTCTTTGCCGCGCTGAAGGAGCGTGGCGTGCCACGCGTACAGGGCTCGGCGGTGTTTCTGACAAAAGCCCGCAACGGCATTCCGCCTGTCATGCGCTGGCACGTGGCGCGTAACCACGCGCTGCAGGAGCAGGTGCTTTCGCTGACGATTTCTATCATGAACGTGCCCCGCGTGCCCGCCGGGGAAAGGCTGGTAATTCTTGAGCAGGCGCCGAACTACTGGCGCGGTATCGCCCAATACGGCTTTATGGAAAGGCCACACATTCCCGAATTAATGGCGAGGCTGGGTGATATGGCCTGCGCCTTTAGCGTGGAAGATGTGACCTATTATCTGGGCCATGAAACCATTGTTGCGCGTGAGGACGGGCAGGGGATGCCGGGCTGGCAGCGTAAGTGCTTCGCGTTTATGGTAAGAAATGCCACGCACGTTACGCACTATTACCGCCTGCCGAGCGACAGCGTGGTAGAGATCAGCCGCAGGATAGCGATTTAGTCCGCCCTCAGCACCAGACGGATAAAACTGTCAATATCGTCCAGCGCCAGCTGCCTGTCGGCGGGCGCTGAGGCGACAAGGAGTTTATCGGCATAGCCGTTTAGCAGGGCGCTAAACTGGCGCGTGGTTCTGGCCGCATCCACCGCTTTAAACACGCCAGCGGCGATACCGTCATCAACAATATCGGCCAGCACCTTTTCCCATTTTTGCGTCATCACCAGCGCCAGTTCGGCCCATACGCTGCTGTGGGCTGCCTGATGCCAGAGCGCCCCATAAAGCTGCCAGACTGCGTCCGGCGCGTGGGGCAGATAGATGTGGATCAGGCGCTGAAGCTTCTCTTCCGGGGGAAGAGAGTGGGTTTCATCGGTAAAGGTGTGCAGGTCAGCCATTAGAAATCCGGTCATTGCCTCAATGCACAGCGTTTGCCAGTCACGGAAGTAATGATAAATATGGCTGCGTGAGATGCCCACCCGCTCGGTCAGTTCGCGGGTGGTAACCTTCTCGATGCCTTTCTCAATGAACAGCTCAATGGCTCCGCCCAGGATTTTGCTTCTCAGCGTGTCCGCTGCTTCTTTCATGACGTACCCACGGTTATCTGAACGCTATTGGGGCATCTTATCAGCTTTTGACGGCCTGGCTGGACTGCTTTGCGGGCTGACGCAGCACATATTTCAACACCAGGGTGCTCGCCGCCACCAGCACTGCAGCACAGATCACCACGGTGAGATAGGCCTGGCTGAAGGCAGTACGTGCCAGATCCGCAAGCAGGGCTGCACTTGAGCTGCTCATCGAACCCGCAAGGTGCAACGCTTCGTCCAGGCTGTCATAGGCGCTATTCCCGACGGCCAATCCTTCCGGCAGGACCAGGCTTGCGCTATAGACGGCGGTCATCAGGCCGCCCAGCAGGGTAACGCCAAGTACGCCGCCCATTTCCCAGGAGACATCTTCTATCGCGGCGACCATCCCGGCTTTTTCTTCCGGTGCATTGAGCATGATAGATGTGGACGCGGCGGTAAACGCCACGCCAAGCCCAAGCCCTATGACGAACAGCGCTGCAAGCTGCGGCATCAGACTGGAGTCGGCGAGCAGGGCCATCGCCGTCATGCCCACCGTGGTAACCAGCAGACCAAAGACCATTAACCTTGCTCCACCCCAGCGCGGCAGTACAACGCCGGCGAGCGGGGAGGCAAGGGCGGAGCCCATCGGAATGGGCAGAATCGACAGCCCGGCCTGCAGCGGCGTGAGGCCCAGCACAAGCTGAAGACGCTGGGTCAGCACCAGCTCAATGCCGGTTAACGCGATCATGGTGATGATCGCCACGCTAATTCCGCTGGCAAACATGCGGTTGCGGAACAGCGAGAAGTCGATCATCGGATGGGCCGAGCGCTGCTGACGACGAACAAACAGCGTTAAAAACAGCACGCCAGCCAGCAGGGAACCTACCACGGTCAGCAGCGAGGCATCCATTTTACTGAGTTCCTTCAGGGCATAGATCACGCCCACCAGGCCAAGCATAATCAGCAGCGAAGCGGTGAAGTCGCACGGACGACTGGCGTTCCCGGCATCTCGTGGGATCAGGAACCAGGCAAAGACGATCACCAGTAAGACCACGGGCACGTTAATCAGGAAGACTGAACCCCACCAGAAGTATTCCAGCAGCACGCCGCCAATAACCGGGCCAAGGGCTGCGGCTGCAGAAGCAACTGCGGACCAGATGCCGATAGCCAGCGCACGCTCGCGCTCGTTGGTAAAGACCTGACGCACAATGGCAAGCGTCGCGGGCATCATCATGGTTGCCCCGATCGCCAGGAATACGCGTGAGGCAATCAGCAGTTCAGCCGTGGGGGAGTAGGCTGCGCAGAGCGAAGCGATGCCAAAAACAGGCAGGCCGGCCATAAACAGCAGTTTATGGCCAAGGCGGTCGCTCAGCATGCCCGCGCCGGGCAGAAGGCCTGCCGCTACCAGCGGGTAGGCGTTAATGATCCACAGCTTTTCTGACGCCGTTGCGTTTAAAGCCAGGGTAAGCCGCGGCAGTGCGGTGTAAAGCACCGTCATATCAATAATGATCAGGAAAAGGGTGCTGGTCAGGATCGCCAGAATCAGCCAGCGATTAGTGAAGCGCATGGGTAATGCCTCTAAAAAAGAACGAATTTGAGCGGTTGCTCAAGTTCGGAATATACTTGAGCAACCGCTCAAAGACAAGCGTCGACCTCTCGTCGATTTAGGGGCGGTTGACTTGTTGTGGGGGGCGTGACCAGGATAAGGTAATCGCCTGAAAGGCAGTAAATACCGGTTTTAGTAAAAGGCAGGGAAATGAAAAAACTGATCGTAATGTTACACGGCGTAGGCAGTTCCGGGGCGGATCTGGAAGGGCTGGGGCTCTTTGTCCAGCAGGTGATGCCGGAAGTTTTGTTTGCCTCACCGAACGGCACTGAACCGTTTGATGGCGGCGGCGATGCCTGGCAGTGGTTCAGCCTGGCGGGCGTTACCGAACAGAATCGGCCGCAGCGCATCGTTGACGCCCGAGCCGCGTTCGACGCTAAGCTGCAGGCGATTTTTGAACAGCATGATGTGACTCCGGGTAAAGATCAGGTGATTCTGCTGGGCTTCTCGCAGGGCTCTATCATGGCCCTGGATGCCCTCGCGACTTCTCGTTTCCCTCTGGCGGGCGTGGTGGCATTCTCAGGGCGTCTTGCTTCACCAAAACCGTATCGCGTCGCGGCAGATGCGTCGGCTCTGCTGGTTCATGGCATGGCCGACCAGGTTATTCCGTGGTCCGAGAGCGAAGCGGCGGCCGCCGCGCTGACGGAGGCGGGAGCAGAAGTTGAAACGCTGTTTGAGCCCGGCGTGGCGCATACTATCAGCGCGGATGGCGTGTCGCAGGCGCTGGGGTATATTGCGGAGCGTTTTGAGTTAGATCCGGAGTAGTTTTTACCCTCTCCTGTAGTTTGTTTTCGCCCTCGCCCCTTTGGGGTGAGGGCAACAGCCTTCAGGACTTACTCATATCACTCAACAGCACCGCAATACTCTTTCCGCCTTCGGTCTGCTCAAGCGCAATTTTCACCGCAATCGTCAGCGGAACAGAAAGTAACATTCCTACAGGGCCAAGCAGCCAGCCCCAGAAGATTAACGACAGAAACACCACCAGCGTCGACAGCCCAAGGCCGCGGCCCATCATGCGCGGCTCAAGAATATTGCCGAACACCAGGTTAATCACCAGATAGCCCGCCACCACAATCAGCGCGTCATACAGGCCGTTGAATACCAGAACCTGAACTACCGGCGGGATAGCGGCCAGCACCGACCCGATATTAGGAATATAGTTCAGGGCGAAGGCCAGCAATCCCCAGATAAAGGCAAAGCGTACGTCGAGGGCGGCCAGCATGCCCCAGACCACCAGCCCGGTGACTATACTGATGGCCGTTTTCAGCACTAAATAATGGCTGACGCTGTCCAGCGCACGCTGAATAGCACCCATGCCTTCTTCCGGGCGCGACATTAACTGCTGGAGCTTGCGCGGCAGCTGCGGAACCTCGATCAGCATAAAGACCACGGTGAGCAGCAGCAGGAAAATAGAGGTCATCGCATTGGAGAGCTGGGTCAGCAGGCCGGTGACCAGCGTCATCAGCGCGTTAGGATCGACATATTTCATCAACTCATCGACGGAAACAGAGATCCCTGCGCGCTGCAGCCAGGGTTCCAGCGTTTTCAACGGCTCCACCAGCGAAGAGCGGTATTGCGGCAGTGTTCGTGCCAGCTCGTTCAGCGAGGTCCCAAGGTAAGCCAGCAGCAGCACTACGCTCAGAATAATGACGATAATCACCAGGCTGATGGCCAGCACGCGCGGTACGCGGAACTTCTCAAGATGGCGAATCAGCGGATTAAGAATTACGGCAATAAAGAGCGCCAGAATGAAGGGGACGATGATATCGGCCGCGGCTTTTATACCCACCAGAATAATGACCAGCATGCCCAGCATAATCACGGCCTTTAACGCTTTAAGAGTAATGATCGGTTTCGCCATTGTTGCCGGTTCTCCAGTGCGACGGGGAGAGAAATAATACACCGTCGGTAAAATACTCATCCATTAATTACGCTACTTTAAACGTGAAAAACAGTTTAATACATTACAGTATGGCGGCTATGGAGCGTAAAGGAGTGTAAATCCCAGGCGATAATATACCGGGTTATGGTATAAAATCCGCGTGTTTAACTACCGAGGACAATTTTCTATCCGCAACTGACGAGAAGCAACACCGCGGGTAAGTTGGAAATATTATGGACAATATGTTCAGCACTTCATTAAATCATCACTCTGTTTTTGTCACATCTATCTCTTCACTCTCCGGTGAGCAGCACTGGCGCAACGCGCTGTAGTCCCTCTTTTCTGACATTTTTTCTTATTTAATTTGGCCTTGCTCGTCGTTTGACGTGTCTTGCAGGCTTTGTGCAGCACTCTTTTCTCTGTCAGGAGAGAAATCATGATTTACTGGATTTTACTGGGACTGGCTATCGCCGCCGAAATTACCGGCACGCTATCCATGAAGTGGTCAAGCGTCAGCGAAAATAACGCAGGTTATATTTTCATGCTGGTGATGATCGCACTGTCTTATATTTTACTGTCGTTTTCAGTGAAAAAAATTGCCCTCGGCGTGGCGTATGCCATGTGGGAAGGGATTGGTATTTTATTTATTACCCTTTTCAGCGTTCTGCTGTTTGATGAGTCTATTTCGCTTTTAAAAATAGCCGGGCTGACCACGCTGGTTGTCGGTATCGCGCTGATTAAATCCGGTACGCGAGCGAAAACGCCGCGTCAGGTAAAGTCGGCGCAGGGAGGTGACCATGCCGTCGTTTGAGTGGGTTCACGCGCTGTGGTTGCTGTTGGCTATCGTTCTGGAAATTGCCGCTAATATCTTATTAAAACAGTCCGATGGCTTCAAACGTCCGCTTTACGGCGTGCTGTCTCTGCTGGCGGTGCTGGCGGCGTTCAGCGCCCTGTCTCAGGCGGTGAAAGGTATCGAACTGTCCGTTGCCTATGCGCTGTGGGGCGGGTTCGGGATTGCTGCCACCGTGGCAGCAGGCTGGATCCTTTTCGGTCAACGCCTTAACCGCAAAGGCTGGATTGGCCTCGCTCTGCTGCTGGTCGGGATGATTATCATCAAAATTGCCTGATCTATCACGCTGCCCCCTAATTATTCGGGCAGCGCTTTCCTCCAGCTGTATTACGCTTATTTTAAGGCACAACAGCTTCTCTTGATTAAAAGCCGCAACTCTCCACGTTATTTCACTTAAAAGAGAAATGAAATTGCGTAATCCCCTGAGCTGGAAAAGTTCGCCCGTTGCCGGAACCCTGTTTGCCATGGTCTTTCTGGCAGGGATCGGGTTGATCGTTTCTATCATCGCGCTACTCTATCTGTCGCTACACCTTATCAGCAGCAAAGCCAATGAGATAGACGAGCGACGCAGCACGCTCTCGGTGCAGGGGGCGATTCAGACCTCGGTGAACCGCATGGGGGCGCTGGTCACCGATAATGCCGTCTGGGATGATGCCGTGCGTCAGGTTTATCGCCCGGAGCCCGACGTGAACTGGCTGTACAATACCTGGGGCGCTGGTTACAAAATCAATAACCTGTATGACGGTGTTTACGTCCTGGACGAGCACTTCAACATCCTTTGGGGAACGTTTCGCGGCCAGCGAGCGGCAGGGCTGGAGATCGCCCGGCTGGGGACGGGCTTTGAGTTTATGGTTCACCACAATGCCCGGATGCTGAGGGATGATAAAAAGATTTTTGCCGGTATCACCCGAACCGGGTACGGCGTCGCGTTTATCGGAATTGGCCTGATAAGGCCCATGGTGGGACGGCTTAACGTCTACGATGCCACGCGTCGCTATCTGGTGATAACCCGCCAGGTCAACGGCGATATGCTTAATGCGTTGGGCAAAACCTTTCAGCTTGAGGATCTGCGCCTTACGTCAACGCGACTAACTTCATCGAGCATCCCGCTGAACAGCGCATCCGGTGAGACGCTGGGCTACCTTAGCTGGCGTCCAGGGCTGCCCGGCGCAGAGGCCGCACGTGCCGCATCGGCAAACATTATGGGTATCACAGCGCTGGCTACGGCGCTGATATTTGTGTTTATCGCCATCAGCAGCCTCGGGCTGTTCAAACTGGCCCGGGAAGAGAAGCAGGCCAGAACTATTGCATTGACGGACTGGCTCAGCCATTTACCTAATCGGCGGGCATTGATCGAGCGGCTGGAGACCATCAGCAAGCGCGGCGACACCGATGAAAAAAACGTGGTGTTTATCGATCTCGACGGCTTTAAGGACGTGAATGATATCTACGGACACGATACTGGCGACGAGCTGATTGTCACCATCGCCCACGCGCTGCGTGACCGGGTGCCAGCAAATGGCATGCTGGTGAGAATGGGCGGGGATGAGTTTGCCATGATGCAGGGCGGTGAGCTGGCCGGGGAGCACGCTTCGGCCTTTGCCGGCGCGGTGCTGGATTTGCTGAGCCAGCCAATCACTGTCGGACAAACTACGCTCTACATCAGCGCCAGCATCGGCATTGCCAGCGGTTCGCTGGTCGACTGCAGCAGCTCAGAGCTTTTTCGGCGGGCCGATATCGCAATGTACCATTCCAAAACCACGGGCAGAGGAAGGATCTCTTACTATGATGCGACGTTGAACAACGCTCGCGAGCGTCGGCTGATTATCGAGAACGACATTCGTGCGGGTCTCGCACGGGATGAGTTTGAGGTCTGTTACCAGCCCATTATCGATGCACGTAGCCGGGAAATAACCGGTGTTGAAGCGCTGGTGCGCTGGCCGCGTCGCCCCGGAGGTGAACTGCTACCGGACGAATTTATCCCGGTGGCGGAAACCAGCGGTCTTATCTATTCCCTCGGACAGTTTGTGCTTCGCCGGGCGTGCCATGATATAGAGCCTTATGGGGATTTACGGCTGTCGGTGAACGTCTCTCCGGCACAGTTTCGCGATCCGTGCTTTGAGGATAAAGTTGCCAGCGTACTGCAGGACACAAAGTTCTCAGCGCAGCGGCTGGAGCTTGAGGTCACCGAAA
The DNA here is from genome assembly GCF_900635955.1 of Cedecea lapagei. GTDB lineage: Bacteria > Pseudomonadota > Gammaproteobacteria > Enterobacterales > Enterobacteriaceae > Cedecea > Cedecea lapagei. The sequence goes on along the minus strand of NZ_LR134201.1, from coordinate 2,449,076 downwards.
GCTACGTGCTGGAAAACCCGGAACGCACGCTGGCGGCCATCCATAATCTCAAATCCTTAGGAATGGCGGTGGCGCTGGACGATTTCGGCAACGGTTATTCAAGCATCGGCTATCTTCGCCGCTTTCACTTCGACACCATCAAAATAGATAAATCGCTGGCGGGGCTGGTAGACCGTGATGAGCAGGCGCTGGCGCTGGTGAGCGGCACGGTGCGCATTGCCAGCGCGTTGGGCATGGGGGTCACTGCAGAAGGCGTGGAAAACGAATGCCAGCTTAAGCTGCTGTGCGTTGCGGGCTGCGACCGGCTGCAGGGGTACTATTTCAGCCAGCCTTTGCCGCTGGACGCCGTATTATCGCTGCGTCAGCGGCATCAGGGGTAATGCTTACTGGGCCAGCGCTTCCAGCCTGTCCCGGAAGCCGGTGACCGAGATAGCACGGTTATCCGCGCGGTAGCGATCTTTTGCCGCTGGCGCGGAGCTTTGCACGGCAATGAGCTGCCAGCCCTGATCGGTTTTCAACAGCAATGGGGAGCCGCTGTCGCCGGGCAGGGTGTCGCACTGGTGCGACAGTACGGACGCCTGCGCCCAGCCGGTCACGAGGCAATTACTGTGGGTATAGAGGTCGTCAAGGTGATCAAGCGGGTAGCCGGATTGTGTCACTTTGCGATCCTGCGTCTTTAAGGCTTCGGTCAGCGCATCTTTATCGCCGCTAAACAGCGGCAGCGGCGTAATGCCAGAGGGGGGATTACGAATAATAATCAGGCCAAAGTCATAAGGTGCGGCGTTAGACGGTACCAGCCAGCCATCGCCGTCAGGCTTAAGGCGGCGACCAAGCGATTTGTCCACCCGGCCTTCAATGTCATGAATCTCATAACGCCATTGCCCCTTGTGGGAAATAAAGCGCAGCGCGATCGCTTTGTCAGCCTTGCCGTGCGGCGGCTGCAGCAGGCAGTGCCCGGCGGTTAAGGCCAGGTGCGGCGAAATAAGGGTGGCGGTGCATAAGTTGCCGCTGGCGGTTTCCAGCTGGCCAATGGCATCCCAGGGAGCATCCTGAGGGTTGGTCACGCGGATACGGTCATCTTTGCCGAAGAACAGCGTTTTGACGGTCGCCGGACTATCGTCTTCGTCCGCGTGAACGAGCTGAGGTAAAAGGAGCAAAGCTCCTAAAAATAACACAACACTTTTGCGCATAGCTCTCTCTGAAGGGGCTAATAATTATGGTTTTTATAGATGCAGTAACTATAGTCGGAATGCGTTAAAAGTGGGAGTGAAACCAGCAGACTACGCCATCAGATCCAAAAGCTCAGCGTAATAATACCGCAGATGATCAGCAGGGCGAGGATTAACTCGAAACTGTAGCGTCGCAACATTATCCGCACTCCAGAAATAAGTACGTACTAAAGGCTGTGCCTTATTCCTAATAAAACACCCGGCAAGCCGGGTGTTATTGTAAGCGCTTTAAGCTAACGGGTTACCCCGTCTGACTTATGCTGCTGGTTGAGCAGCTGGTTTAGCGGCAGCTTTGTGATGTTTTTTCACGTGTTTTTTAGCAGCCTGAGCTTTCTGAGCAGCTGGTTTTGCCGCTTTTTTGTGGTGCTTTTTAGCAGCCTGAGCTTTCTGAGCAGCTGGTTTTACTGCTTTTTTGTGGTGCTTTTTGGCAGCCTGAGCTTTCTGCTCGGTTGCTGGCTTAGCGGCTTTTTTGTGTTTCTTTTTAGCAGCCTGAGCTTTCTGAGCGGCAGCTTTTTTGTGTTTTTTGTGGTGAGTTACTTTTGCAGCTGGAGCTTTAGCAGCAGGTGCAGCAGCAGTGGTTGCTGGAGCAGCAGCTGGTGCGGTAGCAGTAGTGTCAGCAGCGAAAGCGGCGGAAGACAGACCCATAGCAGCGGCAACAACCAGAGCTAATACTTTTTTCATTTCGACATCCTCGAATTTATTTGTGTGTCAACCCCACTGCGGGGCCGTTGAAATGAACTATAGGCTTGTGGATCAAAGTGTTCAGTGAGTGATTGGTATCGGCGTGTAACGTAATGTACAACGCCGTGTACAGAAGACCCGGCGTGTGGGGTTTACAGGTAACGAGATTCTAAATGTTTACGGAAATACAAGGGGTTAAGGTCTTCTCCGGTGGCGTTGGTGACCAGCTGCGAAGTGGTGAAACGGCTGCCGTGCTGCCAGATATTTTGTTTTAACCAGTCAAAAAGTGGGCTGAAATTGCCTTCGGCGATCTCCTGCTCCAGATTTGGGAGCGCACGTGACGCCGCGTTAAACAGCTGGGCTGCGTACATCGCACCGAGCGTGTAGGACGGGAAGTAGCCAAACGCGCCATCGGTCCAGTGAATATCCTGCATACAGCCGTTGCGGTAATTGCCTTCGGTGGACAGACCGAGCCAGGACTGCATTTTCTCATTCCACAGTGCGGGAATGTCTTCGACCTCAATATCACCTTCGATCAGGGCGCGTTCAATCTCATAGCGCAGAACAACGTGTGCCGGGTAGCTCACCTCATCGGCATCCACCCGGATAAAACCGCGTTCAACCTGCTGGTTAACATTGATAAAGTTGTTCAGCTCGAACGCTGGCTGAGCGCCAAAACGCTCAATAACCTTCGGCAGCAGCAGCTTCAGGAAAGGCGCGCTTCGGCCCAGCTGCATCTCAAAGAACAGGCTTTGCGATTCATGGATAGCGGTGGAGCGGGCCAGAGAAACAGGCTGACCGAGCCATTCACGAGGCAGGTTTTGTTCGTAGCGCGCATGGCCGGTTTCGTGAATCACGCCAAACAGCGAGCTGAACATTTCCTCTTCGTTATAGCGGGTGGTGATCCGCACGTCCTCAGGGACGCCGCCGCAGAACGGGTGCGCGCTGACGTCAAGGCGGCCGCCATTGAAGTCAAAGCCCAGCAGCGCCATGGTATCGAGACCCAGCTGGCGTTGGGTTTCTGTGGCAAATGGCCCCTGCGGAGTCAGCGTTTTTTCTTTCGCCTGTTTGTCGACCACTTTCTGCAGTAAATCCGGCAGCCAGCTGCGCAGATCGCCGAACAGCACGTCGAGCCTCGCGCTGGTCATGCCCGGCTCATAGATATCCAGTAGCGCATCGTAGCGGGAAATTCCTTTGGCCTCGGCACGCAGGCGAGCTTCCTCGCGGCTGACGCGAACCACTTCTTTCAGGTTGGTGGAGAATCCCTGCCAGTCGTTGGCCGGGCGCTGGGTGCGCCAGCCGTGTTCACAGCGGGTGCCAACCAGCGACTTTTCTTCAACCAGGGCGTCCGGCAGCAGCACGGCTTCCTGATAATGGCGGGTCATTTCACGCAGGTTTGCGCGCTCAACGTCATTGAGATCTTCCTGAGCGGCTGCCTGCAGCAGGGTAGCAATTTTCTTGTCGGTCAGGATCTGGTGCTTAAGGACGCTAAGTTCAGCGAGGGCCTCGCCGCGAGCCTGACTGCCGTTGGTCGGCATCATGGTGGACATGTCCCAGCCTGCAATAGCTGACAGGTGATCGAAGCGGGACAGACGCTGGAAGGTACGGGTCAGGTGATTATAGTTTTGCTTTTCCATATGGCCTCGTGAACAGGTTGTTAACGCCAAAGAAAATAGCATTAAGCTCACCTGAACACGAGAGCGGCAGCAGGTTAGTGTGCCTTATGATGCAAACGCGAGGCCACCAGTAAAGCGACCAGCAGCAGCGAGCCGATAAAAGCCGCTACGCCGTTCCAGCCGTAGTTATGCCAGAACACGCCGCCAAGCGTACCCGCAATGCTTGAACCGAGATAGTAGCTAAACAGGTACAGAGAGGATGCCTGGCCTTTGGCGCGACGAGCGCGAGGCCCGATCCAGCTGCTGGCTACCGAATGCGCGGCGAAGAAACCCGCAGAGAAAAGCAGCATCCCGGCAAAAATCACGATAAGTGAGGAAAAGACGGTCAGCGTCAGGCCAAGGAACATAATGCCCGTAAAGCCAATCAGCACCGGGCCACGGCCATATTTAGCCGTCATGGCCCCCGCTTTCGGCGAGCTCCAGGTGCCGGTGAGGTAGGCCACGGAAAGCAGGCCAACAATCGCCTGGCTGAGGAACCACGGGGCTTCCATCATCCGGTAGCCAATATAGTTAAACAGCGTGACAAACGCCCCCATCAGCAGGAAGCCTTCGGCAAACAGCAGCGGTAAGCCCTCATCGCGCCAGTGCAGGCGGAAGTTAATAAACAGCGTTTTTGGCCTCAGGCTGGAGGCGCGGAAGTGCCGTGACTGGGGCAGTATCTTCCAGAACATCAGCGCCGAGGCGAGGGCAAAACAGCCGATAGCCGCGACCGCCACGCGCCAGGTAAAGAGGTCGGTGAGCACGCCGGTAATCAGACGCCCGCTCATACCGCCGATGGAGTTGCCGCTGATATATAAGCCCATCGAGAAGGCCACCACGCTCGGGTGCATCTCCTCGCTAAGATAGGTCATGCCGACTGCCGCAACGCCGCTTAAAGAGAGGCCGATAAGCGCCCGCATGATCAGTATGCCGTGCCAGCTGGTCATCAGCGTCGACAGCAAAGTACAGCAGGAGGCCAGCAGCAGCGCGGTCACCATCACCTGTTTGCGGCCGATGGCATCCGAAAGTGGACCGGTAAACAGCAGGCCAATGGCCAGCATGGCGGTAGAAACGGAGAGCGAAATACTGCTGCTCGCCGGGCTGACGCCGAACTCATGGGACAGCACGGGCAGAATGGGCTGAACGCAATAGAGCAGCGCAAAAGTGGCGAGACCGGCGGAAAACAGCGCCAGCGTCACGCGCATAAACTGGGGAGTACCTCGTTTGATATAGCTGACAGACTGAGAAGAGGGGCTTTCGTCGGCAGCCTCTGTCGGGGCGGGGCTGACGGTAGTTGTACGACTCAAGAGAGATCCTTACGCGGGCGTTAACTTATTCTTTACAGAGTAGAAAAGTGTAAATGTTCTGTCTAATATATTAATAATCTCAAATGATACTTTAAACATATGAATATCGAGCTGCGCCATCTCCGCTATTTTATTGCCGTTGCTGAAGAGCTGCATTTTGGCCGGGCGGCAGCCCGCCTGCGGATCTCCCAGCCGCCGCTTAGCCAGCAAATCCAAATTCTTGAGGAGCAAATCGGCGCGCGGCTACTGGCGCGCACAAACCGCAGCGTGAATCTGACCGCCGCCGGGCAGCAGTTCCTCAGTGACGCCAGGCAAATACTTGGCCAGGTGGAGGCCGCCGCTGCCCGCGCTGCTCGCCTGCACCAGGGGGAAACGGGTGAGCTGCGCATCGGCTTTACCTCTTCGGCACCCTTTATTAAGGCCGTTTCTGACAGCCTTTCCCGCTTTCGTCGGCGCTATCCTGACGTTCACCTCCAGATGCGTGAAGTGAATACCCGCGAGCAGATCGCTCCTCTTAACGAGGGTGAGCTGGAGCTTGGTCTAATGCGTAATACAAGACTGCCGGATACCCTGGCATGGACGCTTATTTTGCGGGAACCCTTGCTGGCGATGGTCCATCGCGACCATCCGCTGGCCAGCAGCGGCTCGGTATCGCTTAAACAGCTCGCCGATGAGCCGTTTGTTTTTTTTGATCCGCACGTGGGCACCGGGCTGTACGACGACATTATCGGCCTGCTGCGTCGCCATAATATTGTGCCGTACATTACCCAGGAGGTGGGCGAGGCGATGACGATCATTGGTCTGGTTTCTGCCGGACTGGGCGTTTCGATCCTGCCGGCGTCGTTTCAACGCATCCGCCTGAGCGACGTTGTATGGCTGCCTATTCAGGAGCAGGAAGCGCAGTCTGAACTGTGGCTGGTCTGGCCGAAGCATCGGGAGTTATCGCAGGCGGCAAAGCGGATCTCTGCGCTGTTAACCGAGGCGGCCTGGGCGAAAAAAGAGGGGGAATAACGCGGGATTATGTGCGGTAAATCACAACCCTACGTAAATATTTGACGATCCCACTTGAAGTGTTTAACCATAGCCTAAAAGTTTATTTCGAAGCGCGAAAATAAAGGGAGTCCCACGTGGTTGCTGATAGTCAGCCGGGCCATATCGATCAGATTAAACAAACCAATGCTGGCGTTGTTTATCGCTTGATTGATACCCACGGTCCGGTGTCGCGAATCGATCTTTCCCGTCTGGCGCAGCTGGCTCCGGCCAGCATCACCAAGATTGTACGGGAAATGCTTGAGGCGCACCTGGTACAGGAAACGGAAATTCAGGACCCCGGCAGCCGGGGGCGGCCCGCGGTGGGCCTGATGCTGGAAACAGAGGCGTGGCACTACCTCTCATTACGCCTGAGCCGCGGCGAAATCTCCCTTGGCCTGCGCGATCTCAGCAGCAGGCTGGTGGTCGAGGACACGGTAGCGCTTCCGACGGAGGACCCGCAGCCTCTGCTGGAGCGCATTGTTTTTCAGGTCGATCAGTTCTTTATTCGCCATCAGCATAAACTCGAACGTCTCACCGCCATCGCCATTACGCTGCCGGGAATTATCGATACCGTTCACGGTATTATTCACCGTATGCCGTTCTACAATGTCTGCGACATGCCACTGGGCGAGGCGCTGGAACAGCACACCGGCGTGCCGGTATTTATTCAGCATGACATCAGCGCCTGGACCATGGCTGAGGGGCTATTTGGCGCTTCTAAGGGCGCGAGGGACGTTATTCAGGTCGTGATCGATCACAACGTCGGCGCCGGGGTCATTACCGACGGTCGCCTGCTGCATGCGGGCAGCAGCAGCCTGGTAGAAATCGGCCACACGCAGGTCGATCCCTACGGCAAACGCTGCTATTGCGGCAATCACGGATGCCTGGAGACCATCGCCAGCATCGAAAGTGTGCTGGAGCTGGCGCAGCAGAGAATGAGCCAGTCCATGGGCTCCATGCTGCACGGCCAGCCGCTGAGCGTGGAGTCCCTGTGCGATGCCGCCCTCAACGGAGACCTGCTGGCGAAAGATATCATCACCGGCGTCGGTCAAAACGTTGGTCGTATTCTGGCCATTATGGTTAACCTGTTCAATCCACAAAAAATCCTTATTGGCTCGCCGCTTAACCGTGCTGCAGCGATTCTCCACCCGGCCATTACCGACTGCATTCGTCAGCAGGCGCTGCCCGCCTACAGCAGGCATACCGTGGTGGAGGGAACGCAGTTTAACAACCGGGGGACCATCGCCGGTGCCGCGCTGGTGAAAGACGCAATGTATAACGGCTCTTTATTAATTCGTCTGCTGCAGGGCTGATCTTACGCCCTGTTTAACCAAAAATTGCGCTATCTCAATCTGGCTACAACACCATTCTTTTAGACTTTCCCGGGTTAATTTTTTTCTTTTTACTTTTTTTGCCAGCATTACCTCGGGAGATAGTCATGCTTAAGCGTTTCTTTATAACGGGTACCGATACTGCCGTAGGGAAGACGGTGGTTTCACGAGCCTTGCTGCAGGCGCTGTCGGCCAACGGAAAAAGCGTCGTCGGCTACAAACCTGTCGCCAAGGGCAGTAAAGAGACGCCTGAAGGTCTGCGCAACAGGGATGCGCTGGTACTGCAAAGCGTTTCCTCCATTCAGTTGCCCTATGAGGCGATCAATCCTATCGCTTTAAGCGAAGAGGAGAGCAGCATCAGCCACCACGGGCCGATCAACTATTCGCTGCTGTCGAGCGGTCTGCAAAAACTGACCGACCAGATGGATCACGTGGTGGTGGAGGGCACCGGCGGCTGGCGAAGCCTGATGAACGATCTGCGCCCGCTCTCCGACTGGGTCGTCCAGGAGCAGCTGCCGGTGCTGCTGGTGGTGGGCATTCAGGAAGGCTGTATCAATCATGCCCTGCTGACGGCGCAGGCGATAGCCAATGACGGACTGCCGTTTGTTGGCTGGGTGGCTAACCGCATTAATCCCGGTCTTGCGCACTACGCGGAGATCATCGACGTGCTGAGTAAAAAGCTTGCCGGGCCGCCGGTGGGCGAACTGCCTTATCTGCCGAGAGCCGAACAGCGTGAACTGGGGGCGTATATTAATTTATCGCGGCTGCAAAGGGCTTTGCCGGTAGACAGACTGCGGGCGTAACCAGCGCGACAGCGTGGAGGCGATAACGCAGGTCAGCAGCAGGCCGGGGAGCAGCGTAAATTCCCCGGTCATTTCACAGATCATCAACGTAGCCATAATTGGCGCATGCGTTGTTGCCGCAAGCAATGACGCCATTCCCGTAAGTCCCAGCAGGATCATCAGCGGCTCACCGCCACCCCACAGCCCACAGATTTGACCAAACAGCAGCCCGAGTGCCGCGCCTATAAACAGCGTTGGCGTGAACACGCCGCCCGGCGCACCTGAGCCGCTGCTTGCCATCACTGCCAGCAGTTTGCACAGCAATACACCGGCCACAAACAGCAGGCTGGGCGGACTGGAGAGAAACGACTGCACCACGCTATAGCCGTTGCCCCAGGCGGTGGGCGTTACCAGCGAAAGCAGGCCGACAATCAGGCCACCGAGCGCCAGCTGGAGAGGCGGTGAGAGTTTGAGTGAGCGGAACATTACGCTGCTTTGAGCCAGCAGCCACAATATCAGCGGCCCGGCAAAGCCTGCGGTCAACCCGAGTAAGGCCATCAGCCCGTAGTGGGAGGGCAAAGGCGGGTCAAGCAGGGTAACGATGTACAGCGGTGCCTGACCGCCGTTCAGCAGGTGGGTCATCAGCAGAGCGCTGACGGCGGCAATCACCACCGGCCCGAGCGAGGCAAGGATCAGCGAGCCGAACAGAATCTCCGCGATAAACAGGCTGCCCGCCAGCGGTGCGTGGTAGGCGCTTGCCATCCCGGCTGCTGCACCGCAGGCCACCCACAGCTTCCACTCTTTATCCGGGGTAAAGCGCCGGGCAAACACGGAGGCAAAAACGGTTGCCAGCAGGATCATTGCCCCTTCGCGGCCGATGGCGCTGCCGCTTGCCACGACGATCAAAGAAGCGGCAGATTTCACCAGGCTTGACGGCACGTCCAGCCGGCCATCGCCGGTTTCAATGGCTTCCATATAATCCGTTGGCGCCGAAGGGCGCTGGCGGGTAGCCCGCTGCCAGCTCCAGAGCAGAAGCCCGGCCAGCAGGCCGCCAGCCGCAGGTGTTAAGGCACGTCGCCAGGGGGCCAGGGCGGACGCGGCCGCAACAAGGCTGCCGCCGTGATCGCCGAGGAGAACGTTTTCCAGCAGATACATAGACTGGCGGAACAGCCAGACTACCAGCGCGGAGGCCAGGCCAATGAAGACGGCAATCACCAGACGGCGAAGCATTTCTCTGATGTCAGGGAAGGCGTGTAAACGGTGCATAACACAAAAGGTCGCGGGGGAATGGCGCTATTGTGGGGGAGAAAGCCGTTAAGCTCAAAGAAAAATGCGCCACTTAGCGTGGCGCACAGGGCAGGTTAACTTTGGTGAATATTCAGCGCCCGGCGCGTTCGGCCCGAGCTGAGATAATCGGCAATATAATCCTGTGAAATTTCGCCGCTGTAGCGGCCATCTTCGTCCGTAATCGGCATCCAGACCATGTTGTGCTCATACAGTTTAGAGAGCACGATGCGCAGGTTTTCCTCCGCGCGGCCCGTCACACGGAATGGATGAAGCAGTTCGAGACAGTTGCCGGTTGCGCCCCTCGCTTCGCGGCGCTTAACGAAGCCCAGCGGCTTGCCGTCGGCATCAACCACGGTTATCGAACGCATATCGTTATCGTCCATGGTGGCGAAAGCCTCTGACAGCGGCGTGGACTCACGGGCGGTAATGGTCGGCTGCTGGTCGGTGACGTCCCCGGCCTGCACCAGCAGCAGCCGCTTCAGCGTACGGTCCTGCCCGACGAACGAGCCGACGAAATCATTGGCCGGCTTCGCCAGCAGCTCGTCCGGGCTGGCGCACTGGACGATTTTTCCCTGGCGGAAGACCGCAATACGGTCGCCCAGCTTCAGCGCCTCATCAATATCGTGGCTGACCAGCATCACCGTTTTTTTCAGCTGGCGCTGCATCTCCAGAAACTCATTCTGGATGGTTTCGCGGTTAATCGGGTCGACAGCGCCAAACGGCTCATCCATCAGCAGCACCGGAGGATCTGCCGCCAGGGCACGGATCACGCCAATACGCTGCTGCTGGCCGCCGGACATTTCGCGCGGATAGCGGTTAAGGAAGCGGTTAGGATCAAGAGCAACCATGCTCATTAGCTCGCTGGCCCGCTCTTTACAGCGGGCTTTGTCCCAGCCCAGCATACGCGGTACGACGGTGATGTTCTCTTCAATCGTCATGTTCGGAAACAGGCCGATTTGCTGAATGACGTAGCCGATGTTGCGGCGCAGGGTCACGGTGTCGAGGTCGTTGGTGTCCTGGCCGTTAATCAATATTTTGCCGCTGGTCGGTTTTATCAGGCGGTTGATCATTTTCAGGGTGGTGGTTTTGCCGCAGCCGGAAGGGCCGAGCAGCACACACATTTCCCCTTCGGGCACGTTCAGACTGACGTTGTCCACGGCGTTAAAGGTCTGACCGTTTTTCTGCACAAATTGTCGCGTGAGGTTTTCAAGTTTTATCATTATCAAATCCTCTTTGACGCTGGTGTTAGCGCCTTATTCCGTAAGTTTGTCTCGGGATGCCTCGCACTTCTGCTTTAGCCTTTGCATTGCATCTGGCGGCATAGGCGCAATCATCATGAGGCGGTAGGTCATGCACGCCTGCGTATCCTGGGGTGGTTTTGGCTCTGGCCTGGAAGTACAGGCTGCCAGCAGTGCCAGAGCCGAAAGAAGGAGGAGTTGAGCTATACGCATGGCGGCTTCCGTTACCATTTAGTGAAATGCAGCTGCAGGCGGTGCAGCAGCCAGTCAAGCACGATGGCTAACAGGCAGATCATCACCGCCCCGGCAATCAGCATGCGGATGTCGCTCCCGCCGATGCCGTTGAGCAGCAGCAGGCCCAGGCCGCCCGCGCCAATAACGGCGGCAATCGCCATTACGCCAATGTTCATCACTACCGCGGTGCGGATGCCGCCAAAAATCACCGGCAGCGCCATTGGGATCTCCACCCAGCGCAGACGCTGCCAGAAGGTCATGCCGATGCCGCGCCCGGCTTCACGTAGCCCCGGCGGCAGGCTGTCCAGCGCGGTGTGGGTGTTGCGCACGATAGGCAGCAGGGAGTAGAGGAATACCGCCGTCACGGCAGGCACTACGCCAATCCCCTGACCGATCAGCGAAAACAGCGGGATCATCAGGCCAAACAGCGCCACGGACGGAATGGTCAGCAGAATTGTGGCGAAGCCGAGAATCGGCGTAGCGAGCCATTTATGGCGCACGATAAGAATGCCCAGCGGCACGCCTGTCAGGATAGCCAGGCCGACGGCAATCAGCACCAGCACCAGGTGGTGCAGGGTCAGAGAGCCGATATACCCCGCGTTATCAATCATATAATGTAACGTTTCCACGATACCTCCTCAGAGCAAGCCTTTCTGCTGCAGGAATTCACGTGCTACCTGCTGCGGGGTTTCATGGTCGATATCAACTTTGGCATTCAGGGTTGTTATCACCTCGTTATTCAGCTCGGACGAAAGGGTGTTCAGCGCCTCCTCAAGCCCTGGGTGCGAGTCCAGCACATCTTTACGCACCACCGGCGTGACAGCGTAACTTGGGAAGAAGCCTTTATCGTCAACCAGCGCCTTCAGATCAAAGCCTTTCATTCGCCCGTCGGTGGTGTAGATAAGCCCGGCATCGACGAACCCGTCGCGGATGGCGTTATAGACGAGACCCGGGTCCATCTGACGGATCTGCGGGCGGTCCAGCGCCATGTTGTAAACCTGCTGCAGAGGCTTCAGGCCGTCGCTGCGTCCGGCAAATTCCAGATCGAGACCCAGCATCCAGTTATGTTTAGGATCGGTCTGACGGATATGCTCGATGCGCTCCACCAGCTGCGACATTGTGGTAATCCCTTCTTTTTCAGCACGCTCTCGCTTCATCGCAAATGCGTAGGTGTTGTTCATCTCGGCCGGTTTAAGCCAGACCAGACCAAGCTTTGCATCCAGCTTTTTTACCGTGTTGTACGACTCTTCCGGCGTCATTCGCTTGTTGATGTGGTTGAAGATAATCAGCGAGGTACCGGTGTACTCCCAGGTCATATCGATCTGTTTATTGATCATCGCATTGCGGGAAATCACCGTGGCGATATTGGTCTGGGGCGTCACCTGAAAGCCTTTTTTAGCCAGGTACTGGGTGGTCATCGCCGACAAAATATGCTGCTCGGTAAAGCTTTTGGTCGCCAGAATCAGCGGCGCGGCCTGGGCCTGCAGGCCAATGAGCGATGCCGCAGCAATCGCCGCCGTCAACACGCGTGAAAACAGTCTCATAAACGCTCCTTTTTGTTGTTATCTGGCGGTATGGGGGCTCAGCGCACGTCCCAGGCCGGCAAGCGCAAGATCGAGGATCAGGGCGAACAGCGCCGTGGCTACCGCGCCGAGAATCAGCGTCGGGAAGTCGTTCAGGTAAATCCCCGGGAAGATAAGTTCTCCGTAGCTGCTGGCGCCGATCAGGAAGGCCAGCGGTGCGGTACCCACGTTGATTGCCGTGGCAATCCGTACGCCTGAAAGGATTACCGGCCAGGCATTCGGAAGCTCAACCTGACGCAGACGCTGCATTTTGGTCATGCCAATGCCGTTGGCGGCCTCTATCAGCGAAGCAGGGACGCTGCAAAGCCCGGCGTAGGTATTACGTACTATTGGCAGCAGCGAAGCGAGGAACAGAGCGATAATGGCCGGTTTGTCGCCGATGCCGATGATCACCATAGCCAGCGCCAGCACCGCAAGCGGCGGCAGCGTGTTACCAATGTTGAAAATCTGCATGACGTACTCTGCCCAGCGGCGAGCCGCGGGGCGGCTGAGTAGAATTCCGCTGGGAATACCGACCAGCAGGGCGAGCGCCATCGAGCTAAATACCAGAATCAGGTGCTGTTGCCCGAGGTAGACCAAATCCTCCTGTCGGGCCTTGATCGTCTCGGGGCCAATGCCCCAGACCAGCAGACCGAGCACTAAAATAAGCGCAAGAAGCCCGAGCAGGAACCGTGTTGCGAAGGATGCGTTTTGCATTGCAGTGTGTCTCCCTGTGTGCACGCTTTATGGCCGCCGGAGGGACGGCCTGTTGTTATGCCATGTGTCGGCAGGGTGTCTGGAGCTATAGCAACGCAGCGTCGGGGATGCCAGTTTCAGAGATCATTCAGTGGCTAATGATTTACCTGATAAAGTACTGGCCGAGCCTTATAGGGCCTGGGTTAGGGGCGGTAAGTAAAGATTTGTCTTAAAAATGTTAACGTGAAGTTACGGTGTCACATTTGAAGTGCGGTGAAACGGGAAGATTTTCAGGAAACCGGAAGTATCCGGCTTCCTGAACGGCCAGGATTCTTAGAAGTGAATCTCTTTGCTGGCGACGGGCAAAACCATGCCTTTTTTCCAGTCTGAAAGCGTCATTTTCGCCAGTTTGCCAACTCCGCTATAGAAATCATTAGAGGTGTTTTCGGCAAACAGCGTCAGGTAGCGCTCTGCCCAGGGAAGCAGGTGCCAGGCAAGCAGCTCATCCAGCGGCTGCGGCCGGTCGCCTTCGGCAAGCCATGCCGCCAGCATCAGCAGCAGGCCAAAATGATCGTCCGGCTCGTTTTGATTCATCTGCGGGGCAAAACCCTGCCCGCGCATCCACTGGCGCAGCTCAAGCATCGAGTCGCCAAACAGCACGTTTTCTTTGTCGAGATAAACGGATCCCCAGGGCGGCGCGGGAAGCGCATAAGGGCCGATGAATAAACGCTGATGCTCGGCGCGCAATGAGGCCTCGCCTTCCTTTATTCCTCGAGCTATTTGACTGGCAATGCCCGGCAAGGCATCCGACGGGTAAGGCCACTCGGCGACCCAGCTTTCCCCGGCCAGCATGGCAAGCAGGGTTTCATTCTCTGCGCTGTGCGGAGCGTGGTAAAACAGCGTACCCACTATTTTTCCGCTAAGAGCGACAGCAGCCAGCCGCTGTGGATCTGATAACATGTTGGCTTCCTTAAATTTTTTTAATTTCAACGAGGTTGGTGTGCTGCGGGTTACCCTTTGCCAGCGGCGACGGGCGATGCGTGGTCAGCGTATTGATGCAGGCGCCGCGGTCGATTCTGTCGCCGCTCATATCGGCGTTATGCCAGGCGCCCTGGCCCATCGCTGCCACGCCCGGCATGATGCGTGGGGTAACTTTGGCTTCAATGTGTACTTCACCTCGTCCGTTAAACACACTGACCTTGTCACCGTTGGCAATCCCACGTCGTTTAGCATCGAGCGGGTTAATCCACACCTCCTGACGCGCTGCGGCCTGCAGGACGTCAATGTTGCCGTAGGTTGAGTGGGTTCTGGCTTTATAGTGGAAGCCAAACAGCTGGAGCGGGAACTCGCCGCGCTGCGGATCGTCCCAGCCTTCAAAAGTTGAGGCATAGACGGGCAGCGGGCTGATGGTTTCGTCTTTTTCCAGCTCCCAGCTGGCGGCGATATCAGCAAGCCTGCTGGAATAAATTTCAATTTTTCCGGACGGCGTTTTGAGCGGGTTTGCCTGCGGATCTTCGCGGAATTTTTTGTAGGCCACAAAATGGCCCGCCGGATCTTTTCGCTTGTAAATGCCCATATCCCGCAGGGCATCCCAGGCGGGAAGTGCCGGATCTTTCGCCAGCATTTTGGCGTACAGATATTGCAGCCACTCGCGCTGAGATCTTCCTTCCGTAAAGGCCTGATGCACATCGTCACCCAGCCTTTTGGCCACCTCGCTCATTATCCAGTAGATAGGCTTGCGCTCAAATTTAGGCGCGGTAGCGGGCTGAATGAAAATCAGGTAGCCCATATTGCCCGCGTAATCGTTAGGAATGATGTCCTCCTGTTCGACGGTCATCAGATCCGGCAGCAGGATATCGGCGTATTTCGCCGATGAGGTCATAAAGTTCTCGATCACCACAATCATTTCGCACTGCTTATCGTTCTGCAAAATAGCGTGAGTCTTGTTGATGTCGGAGTGCTGGTTGATCAGGGTGTTGCCCGCATAATTCCAGATAAACTTAATCGGAACGTCCAGCTTCTCTTTGCCTCGCACGCCGTCACGTCTGGCGGTCATTTCCGCGCCCCGGACAATGGCATCCGTCCAGCTGAAGCAGGAGATTTGGGTTTTTACCGGGTTTTCCAGCACCGGCATGCGTTCGATGGTGATGGTGTAGGTAGATTCACGAGCGCCGCTGTTGCCGCCGTTAATTCCCACATTGCCGGTGAGAATGGGCAGCATAGCGATGGCGCGTGAGGTGAGTTCGCCGTTAGCCTGGCGCTGAGGGCCCCAGCCCTGGGCAATGTAGGCGGGTTTTGTGCCGGCAATTTCACGCGCCAGCTTGATGATTCTGTCGGCCGGAATACCGGTGATCCCGGCGGCCCACTGCGGCGTTTTCTCAACGCCGTCTTCGCCTTCGCCCAGAATATAGGCTTTATAGTGGCCGTTACGCGGGGCGTCGGCGGGGAGTGTTTTTTCGTCATAGCCGACGCAGTATTTATCCAGGAATGGCTGATCGACCAGATCCTCGCTAATCATTACGTGAGCGAGGCCCGCAACCAGCGCGGTGTCCGTCCCCGGGCGAATCGGGATCCATTCATCTTCCCGGCCTGCTGCGGTGTCGGTGTAGCGTGGGTCGATAACAATCATTCTGGCGTTTGAGCGCTCGCGGGCCTGCTCAAGGTAGTAAGTAATGCCGCCGCCGCTCATGCGGGTTTCTGCCGGATTATTGCCGAACAGCACGACCAGCTTGCTGTTTTCGATATCTGAAGTGCTATTGCCGTCGTTGCTGCCGTAGGTGTAAGGCATCGCACAGGCGATTTGCGCGGTGCTGTAGGTGCCGTAGTGGCTGAGATAACCGCCATAACAGTTCATCAGGCGGGCCACCAGAGAGGCGTAAGGGGACGAGCGGGTAATATTCCCGCCGACCACGCCGGAGGAGTAGTTGATATAAACCGCTTCGTTGCCCTGTTTTTCGACGGTTTGCTTCAGGCTGGTGCTGACGATATCCAGCGCTTCATCCCAGCTGATACGCTCAAACTTGCCTTCTCCGCGCTTGCCAACGCGCTTCATCGGGTAATTCAGGCGTTCCGGATGGTTAATTCGGCGGCGGATGGAGCGCCCGCGCAGGCAGGCCCGCACCTGATGATCGCCATAGGTATCCAGCCCGGTATTATCCGTTTCAACCCAGTAAACTTCTTCGTCGCGGACGTGCAGCCGCAGGGCGCAGCGGCTGCCGCAGTTGACCGAGCAGGCTCCCCAGACAACTTTGTCTTTGCTTTCCGGCGACAGTGCTTTAGCGACAGCGGCCGCCGCGCTGCGCAGGCCAAAAGGCAGCGAAATACCGCCGGCAGCGAGCGCCAGCCCGCCAATGGCCGAGGATTTTACCAGGCTACGGCGGCTAATACCGCCCGAATTATTGAGGTTCGACATCGCTCTCTCCATGACTTTTTGTCGTGTGGAAGACGTTATTTTTGTATTTGAGTTTTGGTGATTGCTGGGCAGCCGCGGCTGCGGTCATTCCCGGAGGAGAGTGTTACTCAATTAGGGGTAGGCGTTATTAACACCAATCAAAGTTGCGGCGATTGAGGACGAAGAGACAGGACAATGCAGGGTGTGCGGCACCCTGCACAAGAGATTATTGCGGTTCGTTTTCCGGTGCCGCGCCACCGGCGATGCGGGTATAGACGATTTTTTGCGTATCGTTCGCGCAGTGGCCAACGACCTGGCCGCCGGCTTTGTCCACCTGATCGTTCGGCACGATGGTGAGCGAGAAGCCCGACTCCGGCACGCCGTTATTGATAATTTTCTGCTGAATATCCGCTTTGACTTTTTCGCAGCTGCCCTGTGCGGCCAACGCCGGGGCGGCAGCGATCAGCAGTATCGTGCTTAACCAAACGGTACGTTTCATCATCTCTTCCTTATGTTGAGGTGAACTATAAGAATAGCGCTTTTAGTGTAAAGTGTTGTATTTGCTTATATCATGTTATGACATAAAAAAGGAGAGCGGCAAAACGTGAAGAAAATCATAATCCTCGGCACGCTGGCTTTAGGGCTTAACGGGTGTGACAACGCCCGGTCTCCGCAGGCGTATACGCCAGAAATGGCCAGTTTTTCAAACGAGTTCGATTTTGACCCGATGCGTGGCCCGGTAAAGGATTTTAGCCAGACCCTGATGAACGAGAAGGGGCAGGTTTTAAAAAGAGTCAGCGGTTCGCTGTCAGAGGAAGGGTGCTTTGACAGCCTGGAGTTTCACGATATTGAAAACAACAGCGGGGCAGCGCTGACGCTCGATGCTAACTACTATGTTGATGCGGTGAGTCTTGAAAAACGCGTCCGGCTGCAGGGTAAATGCCAGTTGGCAGCGTTGCCCGCCGCAGGCATCAGCTACGACACCGATGACAATGATTTCGTGACCGCCGCGAAGGGCAAAGACGTGCTGGTCACCTACAAGTATGACAGTGAAGGTTATCCGCTGGGCAAGGTGACGAAATCGAAAGACAGCGAGCTCGCCATCGTGGCGCAGGCCGGGGTCGATAAAAAGAAAAAGCTGGATTACAGCGCCACAACCAGCCTGAACGGCAAAGCCATCGGGGCGGTTAAGCAAACCTGTGATTATGACCGGCATTTCAACCCGCTGTCCTGCGACCTGGAAATGACGGATGACTCTGCCACGCCGCCAACCGTTGCGCATTACACGATTAAAAATACGGTTGAGTATTACTGACGAAAGGGTATTGCGAAGATTGTCCCTCTCCCTGGCAGGGAGAGGGAATACGTCTTACGCTGCGACGATGCTGTCGATAGCGGCTTTAGCGTCAGTCTGGGCCTTAGCAGCCACTTCAGGGCCGTAACCAAAACCTTCTGCAAACACGTAGTTCACGTCGGTGATCCCGATGAAGCCCAGGAACACGTTCAGGTATGGCACCAGCAGGTCAGTTGGGGTGTCCTTGTGGATACCGCCGCGAGAGGTCACTACCAGGGCACGTTTGCCGGTCACCAGGCCTTCAGGGCCTTTCTCGGTATAGCGGAAGGTCACGCCAGCGCGGGCGACGAGGTCGAAGTAGTTTTTCAGCTGAGTAGGGATGTTGAAGTTATACATCGGCGCGTTAAACACAATCACGTCATGCGCTTTCAGTTCGGCAATCAGCTCATCGGACAGCGCCAGAGCTTCCTGCTGACGTGGGGTCAGCGCAGCATCGGAAGGGCGCAGAGCACCGACCAGTTCACCATCCAGTACCGGGATTGGGTTTGCCGCCAGGTCACGAACGGTAATCTCATCAGCGCTGTGCTTTTCGCGCCATTGTTCAACAAAATAGTCGGACAGCTGGTTGGACTGAGAATAACCTGCCAGGATGCTGGATTTCAGAACTAATACTTTGCTCATGGGATAATTCCTTAGTGTTTGGTCAGTCGGACAATATGCCCGCTCGCTGAGGCTTAATGTATTCACAATCCGGTTACATAGATAGCGCAATATATCGAACCCTATATTCGAATTTATTGAACAAGGCGCGAAAAACCGGGGTGTGGTAAAATAGCGGAAATCAACGCCGTGACTTATCCGGTTGTGCCCGGTAGCGAAATAACGATAGATAAAATGGAAATGACGAAACCCTCGCTGTCCTCTTTGTTTGCCCGCCTTGACGAGCTGATGCTCCGCGACAGACAACGCTTTTCTCGCCGTCTGCACGGCGCGAAGAAAATAAAAAATGCTGATGCTCAGCAGGCTCTGTTTGACACGCTGGCCGCAGAAATCGACGCCGCCGCTGGCAAAGTACAGCTGCGCGTAGCCGCTCGTCCGGCGATTACCTATCCTGAAAATCTTCCGGTGAGCCAGAAGAAACAGGACATCCTGAACGCTGTGCGCGACCACCAGGTAGTGATCGTGGCGGGTGAAACGGGTTCAGGGAAAACCACCCAGTTGCCTAAAATCTGTATGGAGCTGGGGCGCGGCGTTAAGGGGCTGATCGGCCACACGCAGCCTCGCCGCCTGGCGGCGCGTACCGTGGCAAACCGTATTGCTGAAGAATTGCAAACGGAACCCGGCGGCTGCGTAGGCTACAAGGTGCGTTTCTCCGACCACGTTGGCGATAACACCATGGTCAAGCTGATGACGGACGGGATCCTGCTGGCAGAAATTCAGCAGGACAGGCTGCTAATGCAGTACGACACCATCATCATCGATGAGGCCCACGAGCGGAGCCTGAATATCGACTTCCTGCTCGGCTACCTTCGTGAACTGCTGCCGAAGCGTCCTGACCTTAAGATCATCATCACCTCGGCGACCATTGACCCGGAACGTTTCTCGCGCCACTTCAATAATGCGCCGATCATCGAAGTTTCAGGGCGTACTTATCCGGTGGAAGTGCGCTATCGCCCGATGGTTGAAGACAACGATGATACCGACCGCGATCAGCTGCAGGCTATTTTCGATGCCGTTGACGAGCTTGGTCATGAAAGCGCGGGCGATATTCTGATCTTCATGAGCGGCGAGCGTGAAATTCGCGATACGGCAGACGCGCTGACGAAGCTTAATTTGCCGCATACGGAGATCCTGCCGCTCTATGCTCGCCTGTCCAACAGCGAGCAAAACCGCGTTTTCCAGGCTCATGTCGGGCGGCGCATCGTGCTGGCGACCAACGTTGCGGAAACCTCGCTGACCGTGCCGGGCATTAAGTACGTTATCGACCCGGGCACGGCGCGCATCAGCCGTTACAGCTATCGCACCAAGGTCCAGCGCCTGCCGATCGAGCCGGTTTCTCAGGCTTCAGCAAATCAGCGTAAAGGCCGCTGCGGTCGCGTGTCGGAGGGGATTTGTATTCGCCTTTACTCCGAAGATGACTTCCTGTCGCGCCCCGAGTTTACCGATCCGGAAATCCTGCGTACCAACCTTGCATCCGTTATTTTGCAGATGACGGCGCTGGGGCTGGGGGATATTCAGGCTTTCCCGTTCGTTGAGGCGCCGGACAAGCGTAATATTCAGGACGGCGTTCGCCTGCTGGAAGAGCTGGGCGCTATTACCAGCGATGAAGATCACAGCGTTTATAAACTGACGCCCTCTGGCCGTCAGCTTTCACAGCTGCCTGTCGACCCGCGTCTCGCCAAAATGGTGCTGGAAGCGCAGAAGTTTGGCTGCGTGCGTGAGGTGATGATCATTACCTCTGCGCTGTCCATTCAGGATCCGCGCGAGCGTCCAATGGACAAGCAGCAGGCGTCGGATGAGAAGCACCGTCGTTTCCACGATAAAGAGTCGGACTTCCTGGCTTACGTGAACCTGTGGAACTACCTCGGCGAGCAGCAAAAAGCGCTCTCTTCAAATCAGTTCCGCCGCCAGTGCAAGCTGGATTTCCTTAACTACCTGCGCGTTCGCGAATGGCAGGATATCTATACCCAGCTGCGCCAGGTGGTGAAAGAGCTTGGCCTGCCGGTGAACAGCGAACCCGGTGACTTCCGCGCGGTACACTCGGCATTGCTGACCGGGCTGCTGTCCCATATCGGACAGAAGGACACGGAAAAGCAGGAGTATACCGGGGCACGTAACGCTCGCTTCTCCATCTTCCCTGGCTCCGGTTTATTTAAAAAGCCGCCGAAATGGACAATGGTAGCCGAGCTGGTTGAGACCAGCCGCCTGTGGGGGCGCATTGCCGCCCGTATCGATCCGGAATGGATTGAGCCGCTGGCGCAGCATCTGATTAAGCGGTCGTACAGCGAGCCGCACTGGGAGAAAGCTCAGGGCGCAGTAATGGCCCAGGAAAAAGTCACTCTCTATGGGCTGCCGATTGTGGCCGCGCGTAAAGTAAATTACAGCGATATCGACCCGGCCCTGTGCCGCGAGCTGTTTATCCGCCACGCTCTGGTGGAAGGCGACTGGCAAACCCGTCACGCTTTCTTCCGCGACAATCTCAGGCTGCGGGCGGAAATCGAAGATCTGGAGCATAAGTCCCGCCGTCGCGACATCCTGGTGGACGACGAAACTCTGTTTGAGTTTTATGACCAGCGTATAGCCCATGACGTGATTTCCGCGCGTCATTTCGACAGCTGGTGGAAAAAGACCAGCCGCGAAACGCCGGACCTGCTGAACTTCGAAAAAAATATGCTGATCAGGGAAGGTGCGGAGCAGGTCAGCAAGCTGGACTATCCAAACTTCTGGCACCAGGGCAACCTCAAGCTGCGTCTGACCTACCAGTTTGAACCAGGCGCGGACGCGGACGGCGTAACGGTGCATATCCCGCTGCCGCTGCTTAACCAGGTGGAAGAATCAGGCTTTGAGTGGCAGATCCCGGGCGTGCGCCGCGAGCTGATTATTGCCCTGATCAAATCGCTGCCGAAGCCGGTTCGCCGCAATTTTGTGCCTGCCCCTAACTATGCTGAAGCATTTTTGGGCCGCGCTACGCCGCTGGAGCTGCCGCTGCTGGACAGCCTTGAGCGCGAATTCCGCCGCATGGCGGGCGTTACCATTGACCGGGAAGACTGGCACTGGGATCAGGTGCCCGATCACCTGAAAATGACGTTCCGCGTGGTGGATGAGCACAACAAAAAGCTGAAAGAGGGCAAAGACCTTAGCGAGCTGAAAGGCGGCCTGAAAGATAAAGTCCAGCAGACGCTCTCCGCAGTGGCGGATGATGGCATCGAGCAGAGCGGGCTGCACATCTGGAGCTTTGGTTCCCTGCCTGAAAGCTATGAGCAGAAACGCGGCAACTACCGGATGAAGGCTTTCCCTGCGCTGGTGGACGAAAAAGAGAGCGTGGCTATTAAGCTGTTCGATAATCCTCTCGAACAACAACAGGCAATGTGGCGCGGTCTGCGCCGTCTGCTGCTGTTAAATATCCCGTCGCCGGTGAAATACCTGCATGAAAAGCTGCCGAATAAAGCCAAGCTCGGCCTGTACTTTAACCCGTACGGCAAAGTTCTGGAGCTTATCGACGACTGCATCTCCTGCGGCATTGATAAGCTGATTGCGCAGAACGGCGGGCCGGTCTGGAGCGAAGAAGGTTTTGCCGTATTGCATGAAAAAGTGCGTGCAGATCTGAATGACACGGTGGTTGAGATTGCCAAACAGGTTGAACAGATCCTCACTACGGTATTTAACATCAATAAACGGCTGAAAGGGCGCGTGGATATGACCATGGCGCTTGGCCTGTCTGACGTTAAGGCGCAGATGAGCGGCCTGGTTTATCGTGGTTTTGTCACCGGCAACGGCTATAAGCGCCTCGGCGATACGCTGCGTTACCTGCAGGCTATCGAGAAGCGGCTGGAAAAAATGGCTATCGATCCGCACCGCGATCGCGCGCAGATGCTCAAGGTAGAAAGCGTGCAGCAGGCCTGGCAGCAGTGGCTGAATAAGCTGCCGCCGGCCAGTCGCGAAAACGAACAGGTGCAGGAGATCCGCTGGATGATAGAAGAGCTGCGAGTCAGCTACTTTGCTCAGCAGCTTGGGACCCCGTACCCGATTTCAGATAAGCGTATTTTGCAGGCGATGGAGCAGGTGGCGCTCTGATAGGTATGCCTTTCCATGAGGAAAGGCATGTTACTTAGTTAACCCTTGCCAGCGTAAAACCATCCCAGCCTTTACTGCCAACAGTCTGTAATGCGGTGACAGAAAGGCGTGGGTTGTTCCCCATAAGCTCGATAAACGTTCGCACACCCTGAACGCGCTCATCGCTGCTTTCTGGGTTGGCAACCTCGCCGTCGCGCACCACATTATCGCCGATGATTAACGTGCCGGGACGCGAATATTTCAATGCCCATTCCAGATAAACCGGGTTATTCGGCTTATCCGCATCAATAAAAATCAAATCAAACGGCGCGTTATGGCCTAATTCGGCCAGCGTTTCTGCTGCTGGGCCAACATGCAGGTCAATCTGTTTTTCCAGTCCAGCCAGCTTAATGTTTTTTTGCGCAACCTCAGCGTGACGAGGGTCGGCTTCAAGCGTGATCAGTTTGCCGTCGGCGGGTAGCGCTCTCGCCATCCAGACGGAGCTGTATGCGCCCAGCGTGCCAATCTCCAGGATCTTTCTTGCACCGGTGATCTCCACCAGCAACTGCAGGAATTTCCCCTGGTTAGGTGCGACATCGTGGGCAGGAAGTCCGGCAGCATGATTGTTTGCCAGAATTTGCTGAAAAACGGTATCGGAAGGGATCAGGGAATGAACGAGGTACTCATCAACATCAGACCATTTTTTCTGCATTGCTTACTCCATGTTAAGAGACAACGTTTTCCCTCACCCCGGCGGGGAGAGGGAGCTGTTAGGCAATACGTCGCGTATCTGCCGCTTCGCTGCGGGTGATTTTCACCGGTACAGATTTCGACGTTGGCGTACCGGTGCCGTCGCCTACGCTGCCAAGCGGCACCAGCGGGTTAGTTTCCGGGTAATAGGCCGCGAGGTTACCGCGCGGTATATCATACGCAACCAGCTTAAAGCCGCTGACTTTACGCGTAATGCCATCGTGCCAGAGGGTTTCAATGTCGACCTTATCGCTGTCGTTCAGACCGAGCTCGCCCATATCATCCGGATGAATAAACAGCACTTCACGCTGTCCGTAAACGCCGCGGTAGCGATCGTCCAGGCCGTAGATCGTGGTGTTGTACTGGTCATGCGAGCGCAGCGTTTGCAGCGTGAACGGGGCTTCCACTCCTTGCCATAGCGAATCAGGAAGCGTGGCGTTGCTGAACTCGGCTTTTCCACTCGGCGTATTAAAACGCAGCTCGGCCGCCGCGTTGCCCAGATAGAAACCGCCGGGCTCTTCGCAGCGCTGGTTGAAGTTTTTAAAGCCCGGCAGGGTGGCGGCAATATGATCGCGGATCAGGTTGTAGTCATCGGCCAGTTCCAGCCAGTCGAGTTTGCATCTGCCCAAAACCGCATCGGCTATGCCGGCAACAATAGCGGTTTCCGAACGCTGCGTGTCCGCAATCGGCTTGCCGATACCTTCGGAGGCGTGGACCATGCTAAAGGAGTCTTCGACGGTGACAAACTGGCGTCCGGAAACCTGCATATCTTCTTCTGTACGGCCAAGCGTCGGCAATATCAGCGAGGCTTTACCCGGCACCAGGTGGCTGCGGTTAAGCTTGGTGCTGATGAAAACTGTCAGGCCACAGCGGCTGATGGCTTCTTCCGTGCGTGGGCTGTCCGGTGCCGCAGCGGCAAGGTTTCCGCCAAGGGCAATCAGCACTTTGATTTCATCGCGCAGCATTGCTGCCAGGGCTTCAACGGTATTGTGGCCGTGCACGCGCGGGGGTTCAAAATCAAAGTGTTTTGCCAGACTATCGAGCAGGCTCACCGGCGGCTTTTCATCAATGCCCATCGTACGGTTGCCCTGTACGTTGCTGTGGCCGCGCACAGGACACAGGCCCGCGCCCGGACGGCCTAAATGGCCACCGAGCAGCTGCAGGTTGACGATTTCGCGCACGGTGTTGAGCGAGTGTTTGTGCTGAGTGATGCCCATCGCCCAGGTAAAAATCACTCGTTTAGAATGTTGCCAGATAGCCGCGGCGTCGCGGATTTGCAGTTCGCTCAGGCCTGACTGTTGGGTGATCTTCTCCCAGCTGGTTTCATCGATAGCGGTGAACCAGGCCTCCACGCCGTGTGTATTGGCTTCAATAAAGGCCAGATCGAACACGCCTTCTTCACCTTCGGTGATGAGGTGGCGATGGACTTCCAGCAGCGCTTTGGCCATGCCGCGAACGGCAGCCATATCGCCGCCAAGGTTGGGCTGGTAATAGTTGGTGCTGATGGTGCCCGCCAGCGGGGTGATGACTTCAAGCGGTTTTTGCGGATCGGCAAAACGTTCGAGACCGCGCTCACGCAGGGTGTTAAAGGTGATAATCTGGGCGCCGTTTTCCGCCGCATGACGCAGGCTGTGCAGCATACGAGGGTGGTTAGTGCCGGGGTTCTGCCCAAAGACAAAAATGGCGTCGGCTTTATCAAAATCATCCAGCCGGATGGTGCCTTTCCCGACGCCGATGCTGCGCTTCAGCCCGCTGCCGCTGGCTTCGTGGCACATATTTGAGCAGTCAGGAAAATTATTGGTGCCCAGCATGCGGCCAAAAAGCTGATAAAGGTAAGAGGCTTCATTGCTGGCGCGGCCGGAGGTATAAAGCTCAAGCTGGTTCGGGTTATCCATCGCCTTGATGTGTTGCGCAATCATACTAAGCGCGTTGGCCCAGCTAATCGGTTCGTAACGATCGGTTTGCGGATTGTAGCTGAGCGGCTCGGTAAGACGCCCCTGATATTCAAGGAAGTAGTCGCTTTGCTGGTAGAGTTTACTGACGCTGTGTCGGGCAAAGAAGTCGCTGTCGATAAAGCGACGAGTGGCTTCCCAGGTGACGGCTTTAGCGCCATTCTCGCAAAAACTAAACGTGCTTTTGTTATCGTCCCCCCAGGCGCAGCCGGGACAGTCAAAGCCTTTGGCTTTGTTCATGCGCATCAGGTTGCGCAGGTTTTTCAGGGCATGTTTGCTGTCGATAACGAAGCGGGTTGTCGCTTCGAGAGAGCCCCAGCCGCCCGCGGCGGCCTGGTAAGGCTTGATAGCCGATTTGAATTTCATATGGCAGGTGTCACTTGTTATGGTTGGTTGCGCAATAACACAGATCAGTTGCTTACTTTTAGTTTACTCCTGATTAACATTTGTGGAAGCGCTAACGTCAATCGGCGGTCAACGAAACGGCAAGGGGCGTCAAATCACCTGGGGGATGCGCCGCATCACCGTCAGGCAGAGAAATAATTCTTGTTGTAGAGATAGAGAAGAGCTGAAGCTGCGGCGGTCCGCCGTTTTCCTGACGAGCCCAGCGCCGCGCTGATGGGGTGCCCTGTTGCGCAATGCACTATTTACTCGGGAAGAGGAAGGTTCCTGGCGATAAACCACTTTTGCAGGCGGATAAGCTGGCGAATGTGATGGCCGATGGCCAGCTCTTCGTGCAGCGTTGCCGCCGGCGTTAGCGGCGCAACATTCGGCCTGCTGCTCAGAATGGCCCGCTGAGCCTGGTGCCAGGCCCGATGTTTCATCTCAATTTCATCTGGTCTTGTTACCCGATGTTTGCTCACGGTCATAGTCTGCCAACTTATTGTAAGTCGCGATTATACCCCGCAAAGCCGTCGATATGTCGTCCGATCTCCGCGAGTGCCAATTTGTCGTCATGAAAACACTAGTCTTGTCATAATGTAGCGTAATCATTACCTTGCTGTCACGCGATATATTCTGCCAGCGGCTGACATGACCTGTCATCAATCCGCGTTAACATTCTTGACACCGACTAGCAGGAGAAACACTCATGACCCTCCCCGATAAAAGCACGCTGCTGGCAGACAGGATTGCCGGTATCTTTTGTGAAATGCTGAGCAGCGAGCGCGTCTCCCGTCACCAACTGGCCAGTAAATTTGGCGTCAGTGAACGTACGATTTACCGGGATCTTCGGCGACTTAGCAACTATGTTTATCATGTCGGGGAAGATCAGTATGCCCTTAGTCGGGAAGTAACCCAGCAGCTGGAAAACTACCTGCAAAGGGTAAAACGTAATCGAAAACCCTGTGAAGCCAAAAGTGCTTTTAAAGCTTCGTGGCTACGCTGCCGATAATACGGTAAATTACTCTTTTTATTAATGAAAAATCCACATTTACCCAAGGGCAAGATGCAAACTGAAAGCTTAACTGATATCGCCTATCGCCATTTTGTAGAGAGCGTAAAAGACTACGCAATTTACATGCTGAATATTGATGGCACGGTAGCCTCCTGGAACGAAGGCGCGCTGCGGGCGAAAGGGTATCTGCGCGAGGAAATTGTGGGGCAATACTTTGGCATCTTCTACAGCGAGGCCGACCAAAAAAACGACGTGCCCGAGCGTAACCTGCAGATTGCGCTGAAAACGGGAAAATTTGAAGGAGAAGGGTGGCGTTACCGTAAAGACGGTAGCCGCTTTTGGGCGCATGTTGTTATCGATGCTATCTATGATGATCGCCAGACGCTGCTGGGGTTTGCCAAAATTACCCGCGACGTTAGCGAGCAAAAGGTGGTGATCGATAAAATTTCATGGCTTGCTCGCTATGATGCGCTGACCGGTCTTCCTAACCGCGTTGAATTTTTTAGCTTCGTGGAAAAACTCCTGACAGAGTCTGACTACAACCGCATTGCCATCTGTACCGTCGATCTTGATAAATTCAAGGAGATCAACGATACCGAAGGGCATCTGGTGGGCGATCAACTGCTGCAGCGGGTCTCTTCCTCCGTGCTCAAGGCAATCGAAAAAGACGAAATCGTTTCTCGCTTTGGCGGCGATGAGTTTGTTGCGGCGAAACCCTATAACCACGAGGACGAGCTGCGTAATTTTACCGAGCGTCTGCATAGCAGTTTTGTGGGGAAACAGATTTTTGCCCACGGCGAAATTACCGTGGGCGCCAGCATCGGCGTGGCCGTTTATCCTGATGATGCCACGGACATCAATACGCTTATCAGCAATTCTGATCTGGCGATGTATCGCGCTAAAGCCAATCTTGATAACAAAATATGCTGGTATGAAAAAGAGATGGATGAAAAAACGCGCCTGCGCAATCTGATGGCAGCGGATATTCGTCGCGGCATCAAAGAGGGGCAATTCTTCATCCATTATCAGGAAAAACGCTCTCTTAAAGATAAAACCATTACTGGCTACGAAGCGCTACTGCGCTGGAACCACCCGGAGCGGGGACTTATTCCGCCGGATGAGTTTATCCCCGTTGCCGAGGAGAGCGGGGCGATTGTTCCCCTGGGATACTGGGTCATTGAAACGGTGTGCAGAGAGTCATTTGCCAATAACCTCGACAAAAAAATATCGATTAACATCTCCCCGATTCAGCTGCGCAATCTCAGCTTTATCGATAATGTTCGCGATATTTTAATGCGAACCGCCTGGCCAATAACGCTGCTGGAATTTGAAGTGACCGAAACGGCCTTTATCGTTAATAAAAAGCTGACGTTTAATATCCTGCATCAGTTCCAGAAGATGGGGATCAGCATTGCGCTGGATGACTTCGGAACGGGCTATTCCTCCCTGAGCACGCTTCGGGAGTTTCATTTCGACGTTATCAAGCTGGATCGCAGTTTCCTGACGAATGTGGAAAGTAATTTTCAGGCACGCTCCTTCGTGCGCGCGATCATTTCTTTAGGCAACTCTATCAATACGCCGCTGATCGCTGAAGGCGTTGAGACAAACGAACAGCTACGCATCCTCGAAGAAGAGGGCTGCACCGAAATTCAAGGCTTCCTCTTCGGACAGCCGGCAGATATCAAAAACATTCACAGATAAGCCTGAAGTGGCGCAGCGGGCTGTAGCGCCTGTTGACCTGTGATCCACTTAACTCTCCGTAACTTCTCTTGCGACGTTAACGCAAATCTGTGACCTGGCGCGTAATGTTTTTGCGCGCCGGGGCCGATGACTGCTGAAGGGAATTCCCCGTATAAAGAGAGTCACGAACATGTCGAGAAAAACTTTGCCGCCACAAAACGGCGTGCGCTACTGGCATCACATCAGGCTGGTGCCGCTGTTTTCCTCTATTCTTGGCGGCATTCTGCTGTTGTTTGCATTATCCATCGGTTTCGCCAGCTACTTTCTTATCCAGAGCGATCGCTCGCTTCAGGACGTAACGGAAGAGATTCAGGTGCGTATGGGGCTGGCGGAGAGCGCTAACCATCTGCGCGCTGCGCGTATCAACCTAATTAACGCAGGGGCGGCTAGCCGCGTGGCGGACATGGACCAGGTGAAACAGAACGTGGCCGCTGCCGAAGAGCTGATCAAAGAGGCGCAGGCTGGCTTCAATGCCTATATGGCTCGCCCGATAAAAACACCGCAAGACCAGGCGCTGGACAAAGAGCTTCAGGATGAGTTTGCGGCCTATCTCGAAAAAGGGATGAAGCCGATGCTGAAGTTCGCTAAAAACGGCATGTTTGAGGCGATCATCACCCACGAAAGCGAAGTGGTGCGCAAGCTGGACAGCGACTACGGCGCAAATCTGAACAAAGCGGTCAGCATTCGAACCGAACGAGCAAATTCGCTGACGGCCCAGGCCGACAGCCGAACCCGAACCAGCGTTGCGTTAATGGCGGGGGCGTTTGTGATTACCCTCTTTATGACGGTGTTTACCTTTATCATGCTGCGTCGCGTGGTCATTGGCCCGCTGCAAAGAGCGTCGACGCGCATAGAGCATATCGCCAAAGGTGATTTGACCTTACCGGAAGAAGCGGCCGGTAACAGTGAAATAGGCAAACTTAGCCAGCACCTTCAGCATATGCAGCAGCAGCTGGTCAGCACAGTGAGCACGGTGCGTGAAGGCGCTGAAGCTATTTATCAGGGCTCGAGCGAAATATCTGCCGGTAATACCGATCTCTCTTCCCGTACCGAACAACAGGCGGCCGCTATTGAGCAAACCGCAGCCAGCATGGAGCAGCTTACCGCGACGGTGAAACAAAACGCCGACAACGCGCATCACGCGACAAAGCTTGCGGAAGATGCTTCGCAGAAGGCCAGCGACGGCGGGCGTATTGTTTCAGGGGTTGTCAGCACGATGGACAATATCTCGGCCAGCTCGAAGAAAATCTCTGAGATCACCGCGGTGATCAACAGCATTGCCTTCCAGACTAATATCCTGGCATTGAATGCCGCAGTTGAAGCGGCTCGGGCGGGCGAACAGGGCCGAGGTTTTGCCGTAGTCGCCAGCGAGGTGCGCACGCTGGCGCAGCGTAGTGCGCAGGCGGCGAAAGAGATTGAAGGGCTTATCAGCGAATCCGTCTCGTTGATCGACACAGGCTCCCGCCAGGTTGCACAGGCGGGAACGACGGTAACGGGCATTGTCGAGGCCGTTCGCCGCGTCACCGATATTATGCTGGAAATTGCCGCAGCTTCTGATGAACAGAGCCGAGGAATATCACAGGTTGGCCAGGCGATACATGAAATGGATAACGTCACCCAGCAGAACGCTTCGCTGGTGGAAGAGGCTTCTGCCGCCGCGGTTTCTCTGGAAGAGCAGGCCGCTCGCCTGACGGAGGCGGTGGGAACCTTCCGTCTGAAGCCGGGAGCCTCCTTTAAGCCACAAGAACGCTATGTTGTGCCGGCCTCTGGAGCTGCTCAGCCTGCAACGGTATCTGCCGATAACTGGGAAACGTTCTGATTAACATCTTTTGCGGCTCAGAAATGGGCCGCTTCTTGCTTCCTCCTTGCTCATCGCCAGCACCTTGTTGCACCTCACCAGCAGAATCAGTAAGGTGTGCGCAAATTGACAAATATCCGGAAAAATAATGAGTTCAAAAGATCCGCTTCACGGCGTTACTCTTGAAGCGTTGCTTACCGCCCTGGTTGAGCGCTATGGCTGGGTGGAAATGGCACGGCAGGTCAATATCAACTGCTTTAAGAGCGACCCCAGCATTAAGTCCAGCCTGAAGTTTTTACGCCGCACGCCCTGGGCCCGTAAAGAAGTGGAAGAGATGTACATCGCTTCCCTGGACGAGCCCGACGAGAGTGGCACTCCAGCGGACAGCCCGTGGGTAAACTGGCAGGGTAAAAAGGGCGACTAGCGATGTTAACCGGCCTGAATCACCTGACGCTTGCGGTGCGCTGCCTGGCGCTCAGTCTGGATTTTTACCAAAGCCTGCCAGGCATCAGGCTGCATGCAAGCTGGGAGTCCGGGGCGTATCTTTCCTGCGGTGATTTATGGCTTTGTCTCTCGCTGGACGACCAGGCCGGTGAGCGCCCCGTCCATTACACCCACTATGCCTTTAGCGTAAGCGCCGAAGCATTTCCTCAGGTTGTTAAAACGCTGGAGCAACGCGGCGCAAGGGTCTGGAAAGACAACCGCAGCGAAGGGCACTCTTTCTATTTTCTTGACCCGGATAACCACCAGCTTGAGCTGCACGTGGGGGATTTAGCCAGCCGCCTGGCGGCCTGCAGGGAAAAACCTTACCGGGGAATGGCTTTTCAGGAGACGGGCATTACCGTGCGGCCAGCGTCACTGGCGGAGCTTCTTGAACTTTATCATCGCATGCCGGAATTTGAAGACTGCCGAAGCGTGGCCGATCTTCAGGCGCGGCTGTCGACGAACCAAAGCAGCTCGCTCATTGCCTGCGTTAACGGCGTTCCTGCTGGATTTAAACTTGGCTACGCGCTGGGCGAGACGGAGTTTTATAGCTGGTTGGGCGGGGTGTTACCCGAGTACAGAAGGGATGGCGTCGCTCAGGCTTTGCTGGCTGCACAGGAGAAATGGGCGGTGGAGCAGGGCTACCGCACTCTTACCGTGAAAACACGCAACAAATTCCGGGGCATGTTAATCATGTTGCTTAAAAACGGCTACCAGATTGTTGAGACGGAGCGGAAGGGGACGCCGAGTGAGTATCGCCTGCGGCTGCAAAAATCGCTTGTGGCCTGAGTCCGCCTTTTCAGCGGCATCTGATAGGCCCGGCGGATTGATCGGGTTAGGCTAACAACTGGTTTTTTACATGGAGGGACCAGCTGATGATGTCATCCCCAACCCTTAGCACACCGACCATTCAGGCCGTTAATACTCTTGGACAATGGCTGGCGCAGAGCGACTTCGCCGCCGCACCTCAGGCTCAGGATGTCGATTTAATTGTCCTCGCCGGTAACGCCGTGATCCCAACGATTGAGGCCGCCTGCGAGTTTGCTGCCAACAGTGAAAAACCGCTGCTGATCGCCGGCGGAATAGGCCATTCCACGACTTACCTCTATGCTGAAATTGCCCGCCATCCGCGATATAACACCATTCCTACAACCGGGCGTGCCGAAGCGGCAATCATCAAAGATATTGCTCACCAGTTCTGGAAAGTACCAGACGAGAAAATAGTTACCGAAGAGAAGTCGACCAACTGCGGGGAAAATGCCCGCTTTAGCCTGGATAAGATGGCGGAAATCGGCCTGACCGAGGGGCGCATCCTGATTATCCAGGATCCAACGATGCAGCGGCGTACCGTGGCTACCTTCGCTCGTGTCTCTCAGGAGAGAGGAGTGCCATTTCAATGGCTGAGCTGGCCTGGGATCGTGCCGGAAATTCTCGAGGGAGAACAGGGAACTGTTTTTGCGGGGGAGGCGGGAGGTCTGTGGCCGCTCGAACGCTACGTCTCGCTGGCGTTGGGTGAAATTCCACGCCTGCGTGACGATGCAACCGGTTATGGTCCACAGGGGCGGGACTTTATCGTTCACGTCGATATTCCGCCGCAGGTAATGGTCGCCTGGCACGCGCTTCAGCAGGACATGGCGCTTAGCGCGCTGATACGAGAACGTGGGTTATAAATCTTCAACCTTGCCCTGAATAACGTTAAGGCAAAAAAATTACACGCTGAAACAAATTAACGTCCATAATCCATTGATGTTAATACTCTTTTAATGTTTCTTCGTTATTCTGGCATTTAACGTTTTGACAGGGCAAGATCTCTTATGCGCACTAAATATACCTCGTTTCAAATTTCACTCCACTGGCTGGTTTTTCTGCTGGTGGTCGGGGCCTACTGCGCCATGGAACTGCGCGGGTTTGCCCCACGCAGCTACCGGCCGCTTATTAACGCCATCCATTTTACCTGCGGCATTTCCGTGCTGGTGCTGATGGTTGCCCGTCTGCTGGTCCGTATTAAGTTCCGCGCACCTGCCATTGCGCCAAAGCCGCATCCGGCGGTTATCGGTATCTCTCACCTGGTTCACACAGTTATCTATCTGATGTTTATTGCGCTGCCGGTTCTGGGTTTCATGGCGGTCTATTATCGTGGGAGTGATTGGGTTGCTTTCGGTATACAGATGCCGGTGGCGGCGGTGCCGGACGAAGACATGGCGTTCAACATCAAGTCCTGGCATGAACTTATCGCCAACAGCGGTTATTTTGTTATCGGAATTCATGCCTTCGGCGCGCTGTTCCATCATTACGTCTGGAAAGACAATACGCTGCTGCGAATGATGCCGGGCAAACGAGAACAAGAATAATCGCTTAGCGGCGGTGGCCTCCGTGCCGCGCAGCCGCTAGCTTTTTGAATACTGCCGGGGCGAGCAGCCCATTACCCGCTTGAACGCTTTCCCGAACGCACTTTCCGACTCGTAGCCTAAATCCGCTGCAATACGCTTCAGTGAATCCCCCGGCTGGCGCAGCCTGTCGCAGGCGAGCATCATTCGCCAGCGCGTCAGATAGTCGATAGCCGAAGCGCCCGTTATCGCCTTAAACCGTGCGGCAAACGTCGAACGTGACATCCCCACGCGCTCCGCCAGTTTTTCCAGCGTCCAGTTGAACGCGGGCTCTTTATGCATGTAAGCCAGGGCAAGGCTGAGCTGTTTATCCGCCAGCGCATAAAGCCAGCCGACGGCAGGCTGTTGGGCCAGATGCAGCCTCAAAGCCTGAATGAGCATCATCCATGCCAGTTGCTGGATAATCAGCGCGCCGCCGGGCCGAGGGTGGCGGACTTCATCGGTCATTTGATCCAGCGCCCAGCGCATTGCGGCCTTACTTTCAGGCTGCTGAATGCACACCACCGCTGGCAAAGCGCTCAGCAGCAGGTCGGCAGCTTCCCCGCTGAGCACAAAATGGCCGCCGACCAGAAAACAGCTTTCCTGCTGGCCGGGGACAACGTCAGGCCCCAACTTGCCTGCCTCGCGCAGGGTGTAGAAGTCCACCGGCGTGGCATCAGGCTCTGTCGCCAGGCAAAACGGCGGCCCCGGCGGCAGAAGATAACAGTCGCCGGCCTCCAGCAGCCGCGGCTCGTTCATCCCCTCAACGGCGAGCCAGCAGTGGCCGGACACCACGGCATAGCACTTGATGCCGGCATGCGCCGGCCACTGGATGGCCATCTCCTCGTGCAGGGCAACGCCGCCGGAGGCATAGCTTTGGGGTTTAAGCAGGGAAAGCAGCTCTGAAAGCGGATCCATATCAATTCCGGACGATTAGACTAAAAATGGCGACTTTTGAACATTGTTCGTCTTCTTCCCTCTGTTTACAGTAAATCCCGTCGGACGGCAACTCAGTCCTCAGTGACGGTTTGGGATAATTGACTATGCGTATTTTTGTCACCGGCGCGACCGGTTTTCTTGGTTCGGCTATCGTTCAACACTTACTTACCGCCGGGCATCAGGTATTGGGGCTAACGCGCTCCGAGCGTGGGGCTGCAGCTCTGGAGTCATGGGGAGCGAAAGCACATTTTGGCGATCTGGATGACTTTGCAAGCCTGCAGCATGGGGCGGATCTTGCGGACGCTGTAATTCACACCGCTTTTAATCATGACTTTTCTACGTTTGTCGCCAACTGCGAGGCTGACGGCAAAGTGATTGGTGCGATGGGGGACGCGCTGGCGGGGTCAGACAGGCCAATGGTGATCACCTCTTTTGTTGCCATGGGGGCAACGGAGCCGAACAAACCGGCTACGGAGGCGGGCTATAACGTCCTGACGCCGAACCCGCGTAAGGCCACGGAAATCGCCGGAGTAAGCCTGCTTGAGCGCGGCGTTAACGCCTCGTTTGTTCGTCTGCCGCAGGTGCACGACACCGTCAGGCAAGGGCTTATCACTCCGCTGATTGAGCTGGCGCGCGACAAAGGCGTGGCGGCTTATATTGGCGAAGGCAAAAACCGCTGGTCGGCTGTTCACGTGAGCGACGCGGTGCGACTTTATCTTCTGGTGGTAGAAAGAGGGATTGCCGGGACGCGCTACAACGCCGTGGCGGAAGAGGGCATCACAACTAAAGATATCGCCGAAGTGATTGGCCAGGGGCTTGGCGTACCGGTGCGCAGCATTGACGCCGATAAAGCCAGCGATCATTTTGGCTGGCTCGGTAACTTTGCCGCGCATGATATGTCGGCTTCAAGTCTGGTGACCCAGCAGACAACAGGCTGGCGGCCCGTTGGCCCCGGGCTGATTGAAGATTTGCGGCACATGAAGTACCGCTAAACGTACATCACCCGGATACTTCCGGGCGATTCGGGGACGATCAGAAGCGAACTTCGCCGCCAAAGATCCAGGTTCTGCCACGTGCGGTATTGGCACGGCTCGAATCATCGCCTGGCCCGGGCATCATATTGAGCTTGTTCAGCGCCTCTGAGTAATCTCGGTTCATCAGGTTTTGCACCGTCAGCTTCAGCATCAAATTGCGGTTCACCTCGTAGGTGCCGTAGAGATCGATAATCGTCGGGATCTGCGGCAAATCCTCTTTGATAATGGCGCCCGTATGCTCATCGGTTTCAAAATCAGGCGACAGCCGGCGGGCTTTTCCGGTGTATTTGACAATCGTTCCGAGGGTCAGAGATTCATCAAAGAAACGCACCCCGGCATCCAGCGTCATATATTTTCTTGGCAGCTCGGTCATATCCCCTGCGCCGAAGTAGGTGCTGGCGATGGACGTTGGCTGGTCGGTTAGCTGCTGGCTGAAGGAGAGGCGGGTGAAGGCGAACCCTGCGTCGTAGTCCATCTCCAGCTCAACGCCCTGGGCGGTGACGCCGGTGGCAGAGTTCACGTAGATGTACATATTGTCGCTGTAGTCGTCGCTCATGTCCGCCCAGTCGTTGCCAATGACCTCGGACATGTTGCATTTTCGTCCGCTGGCGCAGACCAGATAAGATTCGCTGAAAATATAGTTCTGGATCCTGCTGCGGTAGCCCAGCATTTTAAAGCGCAACGAATCTTGCTTAGCGATAAGGTCTTTGGTGTCGATATTAAAACCGACCTGCCAGGTTTCAGCGAGTTCAGGCTTTAAGAAGGGGTTCATGGAAGCCCCGCCCGAGTTGGAAAAAAACATCTCCTGAATATTTGGCGCACGCATTGACTTACTGTAGCCGACAAACGGTTGAAGCCAGGGGGTAACCTGAGCCGACAGCTGGGCCGACGGGTTAAAGCCGCTTTCTCTCTCATCGACGTCGTAACTTCCCTGCGGGACGCAGATAACGCGCTCGTCACAGGGCGGCTTGTGGCCGGTGATTCTGTTTTGCGTGTAGTTGAGGTTCAAGTCTGCCTGCCAGATACCGCGCTTCACCTGTAGCCCGGTATATAACGCCGAAATATCCTGCCGCCCTGAAGGGGCGAACGGATTGTTTTCGATCGACTCCTGGTTGGTTTTCTCATCGCCTGCGGCGGAATTAATGAGCTTGGTATAGCGGGTGCGCATCAGTTTGCCGCCCAGCGTAAACGCCAGGTCATTATCACCCAGGCTGAAACGGCTGACGTTACTCATGTCCAGAGCATCGGAACGGTTTTGCGCGGAGGTGCTGTAAAAGGTGTACAGCGACTCATCGCGGTATTTCTGATTGCCACGGCTGGTGCTGGCCGTGATGTTAAAATCAATCAGCTCAGAGAACGGGGCGTAGTGATACTTAATATAATAATCGTCGCTGGTGATGTCGCGGCGCGAAAACTTATTTTCATAAGTTCGGGCAGACAGCTCAAAGCTATTAAATTCATCGGGCTTGATGTCCATTTTATAAAGCTGGGACTTCGGGTTCTGCTTCATGAATTTATCATAACCAAACTCCTCGCTATTAATGCCGGAGCCGTTGGAGAAATTCGAATAAATAGAGCTGCCGCTGATGGCGGCCATGGCGCCAAAGCTCCCGGTATCGGTGAAGGCGTCGGTTTTCCCTGCGGCGGCAATCATCCCGCTGCGTCCGATACCGTTGCTGCCTACCGAGAATCGCGATCTCAGTCCGTAATCATTGCCCTTAAAAATAACGTCATCCACGCCAAGGGTGCGCATATTTGCGCTTCCCGCCAGAGCGTTAATCCCCGCCGAGCCGCTGCTGTCGCCGCGCGTGACGTCCACACCGACTAAAAAGTTAGGGTCGATCAGCACGCCAGCCTGGTTGTTGGTGGAGCCGTGAACGGTTGTGCCTGACGTGGTGGTGCCGTAAAAGCTTTGGGTAATTCCGTCTACCATGGTGTTAACCCGGCCAAAGCCGCTCATGCCACGAATATTGACGCTCACCGTGCCCTGACCGGGATCGATTTGGGTATAGGTGCCGGGCATGCTCCGCAGCGTGGCGTCCAGGGACTGCAGGTTTTTTCCCGTGGAGCGAGAGCTGGTGGCGCCAGGTTTTTCCAGCGCTTCTTGTTCGCTGCTGATATTTCCGGCAGAAACGTTAAGCGGGCTAAATACCGCCGTTCCTTTTTTATCCCCGCTGCTTTTATCATTATTTTCTTGTGCTGCCCCGCTGGCGCTGAGCAATAGCATGCCCGAACCGAGGGCAACGGCCAGTTTATTTACGTTCATACATATCCTTGAAGTATTTTAATAAAATAAAATTTATTTTTATAATTATGTCGCTTTAACGAACCCTCCCCGATAAGAGAAGGGTTTCCGGTTAGCGCTGTTTATCTGCCTCCAGAATAAAGCTGTATTCCAGCGCGGTATTCTCCAGGCGTTTTATTCGGCCTGATTTACCGCCATGCCCGGCCTGCATATCGGTCAGCAGGAGTATTTTGCCGGGGCCTTGCTGGTTTTCCCGCAGCTTAGCGACCCATTTGGCGGGTTCCCAATACTGCACCTGAGAGTCATTGAGGCCGCTGGTGACAAGCAGATTTGGGTAGTGCGAAGGCTTCACGTTGTCGTACGGGCTCCAGGATTTGAGTCGCAGATAATCTGCTTTCCGGTGTGGGTTACCCCATTCGTCATATTCGCCCACCGTTAGCGGCAGTGATTCGTCCAGCATGGTTGTCACCACATCTACAAACGGCACCTGCGCGACCACGGCGTTAAAAAGCGTGGGCTGCTGGTTAATGACGTTGCCAACCAGCAGGCCGCCCGCGCTTCCGCCCATGGCATAGAGTCTGCCGGCTTGCCCGAAGCCCTGTTCAACCAGGCTATGAGTGGCATCAAGAAAATCGTTGAAGCTGTTTTGTTTGTTCTCCAGTTTCCCCTGCTGATACCACTGCTGGCCCAGCTCCCCGCCGCCGCGTACGTGAACGATGGCATAGACAAACCCGCGATCCAGCAGGCTCAGGCGGTTGGCACTGAAGGCCGGATCCATGCTCATTCCGTAAGCGCCATAGCCATATACCAGCAGCGGGCTGTGGCCCGGCTTGAACATTTGTTTGTTATAGACCAGCGAAACGGGTACCTTCACGCCGTCGCGTGCGGTGGTCCAAATCCGTTCGCTGTGGTAGTTCTGCGGGTCGGTGTTATTCACCTCCTGTCGTTTAAGCAGGGTACGTTCCCCGCTGGCTAAATCCCATTCGTAAGTGCTGGTTGGGGTCGTCATCGAGGAGTAACCGTAGCGCAGCTTGCCGGACTGAGGGTCCGGGTTGTAGCCGAGCCAGGCCATATAGCTGGCATCATCGAGTTTCAGCGTCTGCTCGCTGTGGTTCAGCCAGTTAATCTTGCGGATCTGGCTCAGCCCGTCCTGGCGTTCAGCCACCACCAGCCAGTCTTTAAACAGGGTGAATCCTTCCACCATTTTCCCCGGTTGAGGCGCGACAACGGGCCGCCATTTGTCACCCGGGGCGTGGCTTTTATACAGCCCGAAATTGACACTTTCCTGATTCGCGCGCAGATAGAAATCGTCGCCAAAATGGTCGAGATAATACTCAATTCCGGGGCGGCGAACGGCGAACAGCATCGGCGGCGCTTGCGGCTTGTCAGCATCCAGCAGGCGTACTTCTGACGACGTGCTGGCGCTGAGCGTGATAATCAAATAACGGTCGGACGAGGAGCGAGAGAGGCCGAGATAAAAACCGCCATCTTTCTCCTGATAGACTAATTGATCTTCTGTCACCGGCGTTCCTGGCCGGTGCCGCCAGACCTGCGAGGGCACCAGCGTTTGCGGATTATTGCGCACGTAGAACAGGTAATGTCCATCGTTTGACCAGACCATATTCCCGGAGGTGTTGTCGATAGTTTCCGGGAGCCATTTTCCGCTTTGTAAATCACGTAGCGAGAGGCGGTATTGGCGGCGACCGGCGGTGTCTTCCGCGATAGCCATCATCTGGTTATCCTGGCTGACCACCAGGCTGCTTAGCTGATAATAGGCCTGACCATTGGCGCGTTGATTCCCGTCAACCAGCGTCTGCCATTCGTTTTTACTTCCTGCTGCTTGGCGCTGGCTGACGGCATAATCCTGCCCGGCCAGATAAACGTCCTGATAGAGGTAGCCATTGCGCTGGAAGGGGACCGAGCGATTTTCCGGGCTCATCCGCGCGACCATCTCCTGATACAACTTCTCCGTTAATTCAGCGGCGGGCTTGAAAATCTGGCGGGCATAGTTATTTTCATCTTCCAGGTGACGCAGTACCTTTGCGTCACTGCGGCTGTCGTCCCTGAGCCAAAAATAGTTATCCACGCGGATATCGCCATGTTCAATCAACTGGTGGGGGATTTTTTCCGTAGCGGGTGGCCGGGGCATGTCGGCGGCAGCGCAGCTCGCGTAAAGCGAACAGGCGATGAACAGCGGCGTAGCTTTCCATAGTTTTTCCATAATACGTCCTTAGTGCCAGGCGACAGGGCGCCCTGCCGAAATTGTCAGCATAAAAATAAAATTCAGGTAGCGGGGGAGCGTAGCGCTAGCTTCGGCTCAGCTCCGTCAGGTCAAAGCTTATTGGCATCATCACGCTATAAACGCCTCCCTTTAAGCGTTCGGTGGGTGGTTTGGGCAGTGATCCGGAGCGTTCTAAAACCTCAATCGCTTCGCGGTCAAGCGAGCGTGTTCCCGACGAGCTGGTCAGTGAACTTCCAATAACCTCTCCCGCAGCGTTCACGGTGAACGTCACGACCGAGATGCCCGTGCGGGCGCGCTTGCGGGCGTCAGCAGGGTAGCGTTTAAAGCGGTTAAGATGGCCTTTTACGCGGCTTTCCCAGGAGTCTTCAAGGCTGTTTTGTTTCGCGGCATCGCTGTTGTACGGCGCGGCAATGCGGGATGAAACCAAGCTGGCCTGAGGCGCGGCATTGGTCGAGACGGACGCCTTGCTACTGTCGCTGGTTTGCTCCCTGACGTTGCGCGGCGGACGCGGTTTTTTCTTCTCGCCTTCGGCAGCTTTTTTCTGCCGAGTAACTTCAATCACCGCGTTTTTATCCTCCGGCAGCGGCCTCTGCTGCTTATCTTCGGCCTGCTGTTTTTCCTCTGCTGCCGCAGATTCCTGCTGTGCAACCCCCACGGGAAGCGGCAGCGGAGATGCCGGTGCTTCGATGTTATCCGACCACTGTAGCATCACGGCAGGTGCAGGCTGTAAAGCAGGTTGCACTTCGGTTGCTTGCCAAATCAGGGCTAAAAAAAGCAGGCCGTGCAGGAGCAAAGAAACGGTAAACCACACGCCTTTTCCGCTTGTCGGATGCGCATAAAATGTGTCTGTCATTCCCGGCTTACCGTTTTGCTGCGACCGGGGTGACTAACCAGACGTAATCAGCCTGAGCCTCGGTGACGTTCATCCCTTTTTCCGCCAGCATCAGCACAACCGGCCGTGATGAAGGGGAGAGATCTTCCATATGTAGCGGAACGCCGAAGCTTTTGGACGCGTGGTAGCCGCCAGCAATCAACAGCGCGGGTGCGGGGGCATTCAGCAATTGTTGCGCCATATAGCGGTCACGCTGCTGCTGAATCGCCAGCATCGCCGTAAGCTGCTGGCCTTCAATATTCCCCTCGTGCATCGCAATAATGGTTTCCTTCAGCGCGGCCTGCACGGCAGGGGCCGTCGAAAGTTTGCCTTCAGGGAAGCGCGGCTCTTTATAAAGACGCATTATCTCGTCGCGGTTGATATTCGCATTGAGCAGAGGGTAAGGGGCACGAAGCGCCTCGGTGACAACGCTGCCGTACATCTCCCACGGCCAGCCTTTTTGCCAGCTAAGCAGTTCCTGGATTCGGCCATCCCGCACCAGCGGGTCTTCCTTCAGCCAGCTTTTAACCCTGGTGACGCGCGGTTGCTGGCCTGCCGTCAACATCTCCAGCAGCACGCTGCCCTGAGGGCGTTCCCGAGCCAGGTTTTGCATCAGCCAGAGCTCAATCTGATGATGTTCGGCGTTATCGTGTTTTTCGCCGACGATAAGCCGTTGAGCGCCAGCGAGCTTAACCAGTAACTGCCGATCGGTTAGCGTTTCGCCGCTGTGCAAATCAATGATTTGCCCGCGAGCAATGGCGGCCTGGCTGGCCGCTGGAGGAGTGTGAGTGGTTTGGCTGCAGGCGCTGAGGCCCAGGCTGGCTAACGCTATCAAAGACGAAAGGATCAATTTTTTACGCATATCTTTTGCCCGGAGGTAGCCTTCACTGGCTGTTTATATTGATATCGATGATGTATAGCGGGCGGGATGTTAACAAACAATTCGATCAAATGATACTCATTATCATTTGCATTTGGCTGTTGAGGTTATGCTTTACGCTGCCGAACGCAGTAATGCCGCCAGCAGGCGGCATTTTGGATTTAAAATAGCGACAATGACTATCGGACGTAACGCGGGGCTGGTTGGGCTGCACTCAGGCGGGTGCTAACTGCCCGGCGTTCGGCTTCCCAGTTATCCCAGTCGCTGCCTTCCTGCAGCGCCGGTATCGTCACTTTCTCACCAGCGTCAAGCCCAACAAGCGCGGCATCGACCATATCTTCCGTTCGCATTACCCAGTCTTGCGGTAAGTTTTCATGCCCACCAACGCCGGCAATATTCCAGAAGTCTGTGGCAGTAGCGCCAGGCAGCACGGCCTGAATGCGCACGCCTGACTCTGCCAGCTCGTGCTGTAAAGAGTGGGTCAAGGCCAGCACATAGGCTTTGCTGGCGCCATACACTCCGTTCAGTAACTCTGGTGCGATGGCCACAATCGAGGCAATGTTAATTATCGTGCCCTGCCGGCGGGCAGCCATCGCCGGAGCCACAGCGTAGGTCAGACGGGTTAACGCCGTAACGTTGAGGTCGATCATCGCGGTCATTTCATCCACGCTGGCTTCCAGCACGCTTTCCTTTGAGCCAAAGCCCGCGTTGTTAACCAGCAGCGAAATAGATTCGTCGTTTTTTAAACGTGCTTCTACCCGCTGCAGGTCCTCGGTGTTACCCAGATCTGCCGCAATGACCTGCACTGACCGGCCACTCTCATGGCGAATGCGTTCGGCAACCTGGTTCAGACGATCAGCATTACGGGCTACCAGAATCAGGTCATAGCCACGTTTAGCCAGGCGGTCCGCATACACTGCGCCAATACCTGCTGACGCGCCAGTGATCAGCGCCGTACCTTTAGATGCATTACTCATTTTGTGACTCCTGAAAAGGGGGTTAGTTGACGAAGGCAACATTAACACTGGCTTTTTGTGTCATAAATGTCATATAAACGTCTTTTTATGACGTTATTAATTGCGGCGGTGTGGATCATGCAGAAGGTTGGTTTTGTTGTTACCCCCGGGTATTCCACCATGGGCTTTGCCGTCATCACGGCATTTGAGGTTGCTAACCTGATGGCAGGAGAGCCGATCTATGAGCTGCATTTGCTGTCAGAGCACGGCGGCAGAGT
The DNA here is from genome assembly GCF_900635955.1 of Cedecea lapagei. Lineage (GTDB taxonomy): Bacteria > Pseudomonadota > Gammaproteobacteria > Enterobacterales > Enterobacteriaceae > Cedecea > Cedecea lapagei. The sequence goes on along the minus strand of NZ_LR134201.1, from coordinate 2,406,654 downwards.
TCAGACCTCCGCCGGTTTTGACGTAATGACCGAATCAATGGCCGATACGCAGTATGATCTCCTGCTGTTCGGCGCCACTATGGAGCAGGCTTCCCCTGCGACGATTGATTTTGTTCGCCAGGCCGCGGCCTATGCCCGCCGCGTGGCGGCAGCGTGCCTGGGGACCTTTTTATTGGCCGAAGCCGGGCTGCTGGAGGGCAGGAGAGCCACCACCCACTGGATGTATGCGCGTGAGCTGCAGCAGCGTTTTCCGGGCATACGTGTAGAAGAGGACAAGATCTTTATTTGCGATGGCCCGTACTGGACCTCTGCAGGCATGACGGCGGCCATCGATTTGGCGCTGGCGCTGATTGAGGACGATCTGGGTGCTGATATCGCTCGCACGATCGCCCGCAAGCTGGTGCTCTATCATCGCCGTTCCGGCGGTCAGTCACAGTTTTCATCTCTGCTTGAGCTGGAGCCAAAATCCGATCGCATCCAAAAAGTGATGACCTACGCAAGAGCGCATCTGGAAAATGCTTTAAATGTTGAAGAACTGGCCGCGGTTGCCAATTTGTCGCCCCGCCAGTTCAGCCGCAGTTTTCAGGCCGAAACCGGGCAGTCGCCCGCTCGCGCAATAGAACATTTACGCCTGGAATCCGCCCGCATGCTGCTTGAAACCAGCGCCCGCTCTATTGATGAAGTGGCCCGACAGACCGGGTTTGGTGAGCGTGACAGAATGCGGCGGGCGTTTCTTCGCGCCTACGGCCAGCCGCCGCAGGTAATACGCCGTCAGGCGCGTGGGGATGACGAACTGCAAGCCTAAAACTGGCAGTGGCGATGGATTTTACATCCATATTTGCGGCCCAGAGCAAAGATATCAGGCTGGTAGGCGGAAGTAAAAACACCGCTATGTTTGCCGAAGCAGGGGAGCTGCAGCGCCTGTTTACCATCCAGATCCCGGTCGTTACTCGGGCGAGGATACCGCTTTTGCCGGTGGCTAATTTTAACGGCTCGCAATAGAAATCCCTCCGGCCCACAATCCAGTCTGTCTGGCTCACAATAACTGTAAATCATAGCCGTAAGATTGGCTTCTCTACAGGACCGCTCAGATCATATGCCATATGAAGAGATGACTTGTTTAAACATGCATAAACTCTATAATTCTTCAACTTTTCAAGTCGAAATGGACAAAATCAGAGTCGAATATGAATAATGTGAGCTTAGTAGAGTGGCGGGATGAGTACCGTAAAGATTTTATATCTTTATCAATTGAATGGCTTGAGAAATATGTTAGCGTTGAGCCTGTGGATTTGGAGATATTGAACAACCCTGAAGAGTATATTCTGTCTCCAGGGGGCGCCATCTTTTTTGCCCAAATTGATAATGAAAACGTTGGTACTGTCGCCATGATTCCTAAATCAGATGGTAACTTTGAACTGGCAAAGCTGGCTGTAACAGAAAAATGCAAAGGGAAAAAGATCGGCAATATCTTAATGGAGAAAGGCATTGCCTTTGCTCGTGAACGCGGCGCAAAGAAAGTCATTCTGTTTACTACCGGCACCCTCGTTGCTGCAGTTAACCTCTATCGTAAATATGGGTTTGTAGAGGTGGAGCTTCAAGACAATAAATACCTTGAAGCCGATATCCGCATGGAGCTGCAACTAAAATAAGACCCTTGGCAATTCAGTTAATTACGAACCTGTATTTAGTCAGTAACCTGAGAATTGTTTATTCCATACTAATTAAGCCGTCGGGTCTGGCAGCCTTTCGCGGGTGGGGGGCAGACTGGTTACAGTGCGAAACAGTTTCCAGACTATCTATTGGAACGGAAGTCAGTAGACTCTTTTTACTACCTGAGGAGTCAGACCATGCCCATATTTACCATCACACTGCGAAACACTGGTACGTTAGATAAAAAAAGAATTTCGACCGCCATTCACGCCGCCACGGTGAAAACCGGCTACCCCCATAACGATCTGTTCCAGCGCTTTATCAGCCTTGATGATGACTCGCTTTATGTGGATCCAACATACCCCGATCTGGAATCACCGCGTAGTGCTAACTTCGTGCTGATTGAAGCGGCGCTGTCCTCTGGTTCTCCTGATGCCCGTAAGCATCTGCTCCTTGAATCTCTGGTTCATGAACTTGGCCTGATTGGGCTGGACAGCAACGATCTGATGGTGCTTTTCAGTGAGATCGATCGTCTGAACAGTTCATTCGGCAGGGGCAGAAGAGCCTCACCTGTCTCTATGACTCAATAAGGCCGGGCGCGTACCACAACGCTCTCGTGATTCGGGGGCGTTTATCGTTGCGCAGGCTTTCTTTTATCTCTATTGATTAATAATTAGACAAAACATCAAATTATCAATAACCTAAAAATTACGGTACTATACCCCCCTACAGTATTGATGGGGCCGCTATGCCACACTCTCCGGAAGACAAAAAACGCATTTTGACCCGCGTCAGGCGCATTCGCGGCCAGACGGAGGCGCTTGAGCGCGCGCTGGAAAACGGCGAGCCGTGTCTGGCTATTTTGCAGCAGATCGCCGCCGTTCGCGGGGCGGCGAACGGCCTGATGGGCGAAATGATGGAAATTCACCTTAAAGACGAGCTGGTGACCGGCGACACCTCTGAAGAGCAGCGCGCGCTGCGGATGGCGGAAGTCGGGAATTTGCTGCGCTCTTATCTAAAATAAAAACACCCTCACCAACAGGAATAAACTCATGAAATCACGTGCTGCGGTGGCCTTTGGGCCGGGTAAACCTTTAGAAATTGTTGAAATCGACGTTGCGCCGCCGCAAAAAGGCGAAGTGCTGGTAAAAATCACCCATACAGGCGTCTGCCATACCGATGCTTTTACGCTCTCGGGCGATGACCCGGAAGGGGTGTTCCCGGCGGTGCTGGGTCACGAAGGCGGCGGCATCGTGGTGGAAGTGGGCGAGGGCGTGACCAGCCTGAAGCCGGGCGATCATGTCATCCCGCTTTACACCGCCGAATGTCGCGAGTGTAAGTTCTGTAAGTCCGGTAAAACCAACCTTTGCCAGGCCGTACGCGCCACCCAGGGTAAAGGGCTTATGCCGGATGGCACCACCCGCTTCTCCTACAACGGCGAGCCAATCTATCACTACATGGGCACCAGCACCTTCAGCGAATACACCGTTGTAGCGGAGATCTCCCTGGCGAAAGTTAATGAGCAGGCGCCGCTGGACAAAGTCTGCCTGCTGGGCTGCGGCGTGACGACCGGGATTGGCGCGGTTCACAATACGGCGAAAGTCAAAGAGGGCGATACCGTTGCCGTGTTCGGCCTCGGCGGCATTGGTCTGGCGGTGATTCAGGGCGCGGTGCAGGCAAAGGCAGGGCGAATTATTGCCATCGATACCAACCCGGAGAAGTTTACCCTCGCACGTGAGATGGGCGCGACCGACTGCATCAACCCGAAGGATCACGAGAAACCCATTCAGGATGTGATCGTCGAGCTGACTGACGGCGGCGTTGATTACAGCTTCGAATGCATCGGTAACGTGAACGTGATGCGTTCCGCGCTGGAATGCTGCCATAAAGGCTGGGGCGAGAGCGTGATTATCGGCGTGGCTGGTGCAGGTCAGGAAATTAAAACTCGTCCATTCCAGCTGGTTACCGGTCGCGTATGGCGTGGTTCCGCCTTTGGTGGCGTGAAAGGGCGTACCCAACTGCCTGGTATGGTGGAAGATGCGATGGCGGGCAAAATCAATCTCGATCCGTTCATTACTCACCGTATGCCGCTGGACAAGATCAACGAAGCGTTTGACCTGATGCATGAAGGGAAATCGATTCGCACCGTGATCCATTTCGGCGAAGAGTAAGCAATAAAAAGGGAAGGCATAATACCTTCCCGTATAACGCTAAAACAGGGGGAGGCTAAAGGCCTCCCTTTTACTTATTGCTGCAGGTCGAAACGGTCAAGGTTCATGACCTTCGTCCAGGCGGCGATAAAGTCTTTGGTAAATTTCTCTTCTGCATCCTGACTTGCATAAACTTCTGCCAGCGAACGCAGCACCGCGTTAGAGCCAAAGACCAGATCGGCGCGGGTACCGGTGTATTTAACTTCACCGCTAAGGCGATCGCGTCCCTCGAACAGTTCAGAACTTGCGTCAGCGGCTTTCCACTCGGTACGCATATCCAGCAGGTTGACGAAGAAATCGTTAGTCAGCTCGCCAGGACGAGAGGTCAGCACGCCGTGCTGGCTTCCGTCATAGTTAATCCCAAGCGCTCGCAGACCACCAATCAGCACCGTAAGTTCAGGTGCGGTCAGCGTCAACTGCTGCGCCTTGTCGATCAGCAGTGCTTCGGTAGAAGTGGCATTGGCGATGCGGCGGTAGTTTCTGAAGCCATCGGCAGCCGGTTTCAACAGCTCAAAGGATTCGATGTCGGTCTGATCCTGGGTAGCGTCAACGCGGCCCGGGGTAAACGGCACTTTGCTGTGGCTGGCTTTTTCGATACCAACGACCCCAGCCAGCACGATAACATCGGCCAGAGACGCTTTACCGGATGCTTTTTGAATGGCTTCCAGCACCGGCAGGGCACGAGCCGCAACGGCGTTGACTTCCCAGCCGCGCTGCGGAGCCAGAGCCAGTCGGGCACCGTTTGCGCCGCCGCGTTTGTCGCCGCCACGGAACGTTGAGGCTGATGCCCACGCAACGGAGACCAGTTCGCTGACCGACAGGCCGGAATCCGCAATCGCCTGCTTCAGCGCTTCGATGTCGGCGCTGGACGGCGCGTGCGTTGCTTCAGGCAACGGATCCTGCCAAATCAGATCTTCTTTTGGCACTTCCGGCCCGATGTAACGTGCCTTTGGCCCCATATCGCGGTGCGTCAGCTTATACCATGCCCGGGCAAAGGCCTCGTTAAAGGCCTGCGGGTCGTTCAGGAAGCGGCGAGAAATTTTCTCGAACTCCGGATCGAAGCGCAGCGTAAGGTCGGTTACCAGCATAGTTGGTTTGCGTTTTTTGGCCGGGTCAAACGGATCCGGGATGATATCCGGGCCGTTGGTCGCCTCAAACTGGATGGCGCCTGCCGGGCTGCGGGTTTGTACCCAGTCGTAGCCAAACAGGTTTTCAAAGAAGTAGTTGCTCCACTGGGTTGGCGTTTGCGTCCAGACCACTTCCAGGCCAGAGGTAATGGCATCGGCGCCGACGCCGCTGTTATAGCTGTTTGCCCAGCCAAGACCCTGGGCCTCAAGCGGAGCATCTTCCGGGTCGGCACCCACGTGGGTGGCGGCAGCGGAGCCGTGGGTTTTACCTAAAGTGTGGCCGCCGGCAATCAGCGCCACAATCTCTTCGTCGTTCATGCCCATGTTGCCGAAGGTGGCACGAATGGCTGGTGCGGCTGATAGTGGGTCGCCGCTGTGCTCAGGGCCTTCCGGGTTAACGTAAATCAGACCCATTTCAGTCGCGCCCAGCGGGGCTTGAGCCAGAGATTCCGGGTGGCGGTGCTCAAGCCACTCTTTCTCGCTGCCCCAGTTAACGTCGAGGTCTGGTTCCCACACGTCTTCACGACCGGCACCGAAGCCAAAGGTACGGAAGCCCGCGTTTTCCAGCGCCACGTTACCGGCAAGAATAATCAGGTCAGCCCAGGAAATTTTCTGGCCATACTTTTGTTTAACGGGCCACAGCAGGCGGCGGGATTTATCCAGGCTGACGTTGTCCGGCCAGGAGTTCAAAGGAGCAAAACGCTGTTGACCGCGTCCGGAGCCACCGCGGCCATCGCGGGAGCGATAGGTGCCTGCGCTGTGCCACGCCATACGGATAAAGAGGCCGATATAGCTGCCCCAGTCTGCAGGCCACCAGGACTGAGAGTCGGTTAATACCGCTTTGATATCGCCTTTCAGGGCGTAGTAATCGAGTTTGCTGAACTCTTTGCGGTAGCTGAAGCTGCTGTCCAGCGGGTTAGAGCGGTTGGAGTGTTGGTTTAACAGGTCGACGCGCAGCTGATGCGGCCACCAGTCCTGATTGCTGGTCCCTTCGCCGGCGATATCCGTGCTCTGGCCGTGGTGAAATGGGCACTTTCCTGCGCCCGCTGAGGAAGCGTCGTGTAAGTCAGTAGAATTGCTCATTTTGCTCTCCGTTATATGTATGCCCGCTAACGATAGTCTGTACGATCAATAATTAAAATCTGGATGGGCCTACGAATTTGATAGTTATTACCTTTTAAACGAAAAATAGGTCAACCCGGTAATTTTAGTTCTTGTTGGTTGATTTGCCGGGGCAAACTGTGCGTTCGAAGGGAAAATAAGCGAAACGGGAAAAGCAGAGTGGGGGGCGACTGTAGCAAGGGGCGATTTGCTGGCCGGTGAACGCCATGCCCGGCAGGCGTTCACCTTGTGCCCGGAGGGGCAATCCCTACTGTGCGGTAGGTTTTAGCAGGGTATTTTCAGGCGTTTTTTGCGCCAGGAACTGATGCTGGAAAATGCACATCCGAATGGCGTCGCGGTACTGGCCGTTAATGAAGAACTCATGGAGGAGCTCGCCCTCTACGATAAAGCCCAGCTTTTTGTAGATATGTACCGCTTTCTCATTCTCTTTATCAACAATCAGGTACAGCTTGTAGAGGTTGAGTACGCTAAAACCGTACTCCATCGCCAGCCTGGCTGCGCGGGAGGCGAGTCCTTTACCCTGGAACTCCGGGGTAATGATTATCTGAAATTCAGCGCGACGATGAACGTGATCTATCTCCACCAGCTCCACCAGCCCTGCGTTCACACCGCCGCAGTCGATCACAAAGCGGCGCTCGCTCTGGTCGTGGATGTGTTTGTCATACAGGTCGGAAAGCTCAACGAAGGCTTCATAAGGCTCTTCAAACCAGTAACGCATTACGCTGGCGTTATTATCCAGCTGATGGACAAAACGAAGATCTTCGCGCTCCAGCGGGCGAAGTCGGATGGACAGTTCGTGACTCATAGCAAATCCTTGCGCGGATGATGGAGAGGCCTCCGCCAGCAGAAGCCTCTTTTGAACGGGAAAGATTATGGATTAATGGCTCGGCCGGTGCGGCGATCCAGGCAGCGCAGGGTGTTCGGCTCCCAGTAGGCGTTCACATTGGTGCTCTGCTGGCATTTGTCGAAGGTATCCTGAGCGGCATCCAGTTTATTCCAGTCTTTGTCGCCACGAGCGGCTTCGCGATCGAAGACTTTTTCGTTATGGCGGTTGATTTTCTGGCGCAGAGTGCGTGTGTCGTTCCACTGTTCTTTCTCTTCCGCTGCCCGTTGGCGAGTGAGCGAGTTCTCCTGGCCCCCGACGCCGTTTCCGGCTCCCTGAACAACGACAACGTTGGTGTCTGCCTGAACCGGTACAGAAACCATGAAGGCCGCACCCAGCAAGGCTAATGGCATCCATGACAGAGACTTACGAAGGAGTGAGTTCATTAAGATTTCCTTTTAGGTTTACCTGAACTAATCATATCATTGGGCTTGATTCATGCCTAATGCCAGAGTTAGTGGGCACCATTATTACTGAAGAAAAGACAATATGATCAAAACAACGCTGCTATTTTTTGCCACCGCGCTGGCGGAGATTATTGGCTGCTTCCTGCCGTGGTTGTGGCTAAAGCGAAACGGTTCTCCGCTGTTATTGCTGCCTGCGGCGCTGTCGCTGGCGATTTTTGTCTGGCTTTTAGCGTTGCATCCCGCCGCCAGCGGGCGAGTCTATGCCGCCTACGGCGGCGTGTATGTGGTTACCGCGCTGCTGTGGCTGCGTGTTGTGGACGGCGTAAAGCTGAGCATTTATGACTGGACCGGGGCGGCCATTGCCTTCTGCGGAATGCTTATCATCGTTGCCGGCTGGGGCCGCGCCTGATTTTTTGCCTTTTTCCTTCCTGAATTACTTCTCATCTCAAATGTAATCGTTGCAAAAAGTCACGTGTTAATCGTGACTTATTCTTGATTATCGATTTTTGCATACTTGTATGGTAGTTGACGCGAGAGTAACGTCGGCTCGAACACTTACCGTTGCAGGAATTTGCCGCAAGGAAATAATGCATGAAAATCGTAAAGACTGAGGTATTTGTAACCTGTCCGGGGCGTAACTTTGTTACGTTAAAAATCACCACCGACGAGGGGGTAATCGGGCTAGGCGATGCCACGCTGAATGGTCGTGAGCTGTCGGTGGCTTCCTATCTGAAAGACCACCTTTGTCCGCAACTTATCGGGCGTGACGCGCACCGCATCGAAGATATCTGGCAGTTCTTCTATAAGGGCGCGTACTGGCGACGAGGCCCGGTCACTATGTCCGCTATCTCAGCCATTGATATGGCTCTCTGGGATATCAAGGCAAAAGCCGCAGGCATGCCGCTTTACCAGCTGTTGGGTGGGGCATCGCGCGAAGGCGTGATGGTTTACTGCCACACTACCGGCCATACCCTTGATGAAGTACTGGAAGATTACGCCCGCCATAAAGATATGGGTTTCAAAGCCATTCGCGTGCAGTGTGGCGTGCCTGGGATGAAAACAACCTATGGGATGGCGAAAGGAAAAGGGCAGTCTTATGAACCCGCGACCAAGGGAGACTGGCCTGAGGAACAGCTGTGGTCCACGGAAAAATACCTCGACTTTACGCCAAAGCTGTTTGATGCGGTGCGCTCGAAGTTCGGTTTTGATGAACACCTGCTGCACGATATGCACCACCGCCTGACGCCTATCGAAGCTGCGCGCTTTGGTAAGAGCATTGAAGAGTACCGCCTGTTCTGGATGGAAGATCCGACCCCGGCTGAAAACCAGGGCTGTTTCCGCCTGATCCGCCAGCACACGGTAACCCCGATTGCCGTCGGCGAAGTGTTTAACAGCATCTGGGACTGCAAGCAGCTTATCGAAGAGCAACTTATCGATTACATCCGTACCACTCTCACCCATGCGGGGGGCATAACCGGCATGCGCCGCATCGCTGATTTTGCCTCGCTCTACCAGGTGCGTACCGGTTCCCACGGCCCGTCTGACCTGTCGCCGATCTGCATGGCCGCCGCGCTGCATTTCGATCTCTGGGTACCCAATTTTGGCATCCAGGAGTATATGGGCTACACCGCCCAAATGCTGGAGGTCTTCCCACACAGCTGGACGTTCGACAACGGCTTTATGCATCCCGGAGAGGCACCGGGCCTTGGCATTGATTTCGATGAGAGGCTCGCCGCGAAATATCCGTATGAGCCAGCTTATCTTCCGGTCGCTCGTCTTGAAGACGGTACGCTCTGGAACTGGTAATGAAATATTAAAAAATAATGTGCCTTATATCAGGCGTCATTTTTCTATTTCCGCACGCTGCCAATATTTTATTCCGCGTTAACTCATTAACTGTTTTTTGCTTCCGGAGACCGTTATGGAACAGACCTTAACAAAAGAAGTAATAATAGATAAGCCAGCAAGGATACGCCGCATACAAACCGTGACGCTGGTGCTGCTTTTTATTGCGGGGATCGTGAATTTTTTAGACCGTTCATCATTGAGCGTTGCAGGGGAAGCTATTCGCGGCGAGCTTGGGCTGTCGGCCACGGAGTTCGGGGTCTTGCTCTCCGCCTTCTCACTTTCATATGGTTTATCACAGCTGCCATCAGGAATTTTGCTTGACCGTTTTGGTCCGCGCATCGTGCTTGGTGCCGGGTTGATTTTTTGGTCAGCGATGCAGGCCGCTACCGGGCTGGTGAACTCATTTAGCCATTTTATTCTGCTGCGTATTGGCCTGGGCGTCGGCGAAGCGCCATTTATGCCCGCCGGAGTTAAGTCAATTAGCGACTGGTATGTGCAAAAAGAGCGAGGAACGGCGCTCGGTATTTTTAACTCATCAACGGTAATTGGGCAGGCAATAGCGCCTCCCGTGCTCGTCGTCATGCAGCTTGCCTGGGGATGGCGGACGATGTTTGTGACCATCGGTCTTGCCGGGATAGTGGTCGGTATTTTTTGGTATGCCTGGTATCGTAATCGGGCACAGTTTGCATTAGATGATAATGAAAGAGAGTATTTGTCTGCCCCCGTTACCTCCCGTCCAAAGCCTGGATTCAACGAATGGTTAGCCTTATTTAAATTCCGTACGACATGGGGAATGATCCTCGGTTTTTCAGGCGTGAATTATACCGGATGGTTATATATTGCCTGGCTACCGGGATATTTACAGGCGGAGCAGGGTTTTAGCCTGGCAAAAACGGGATGGGTCGCGGCAATTCCATTTTTAGCGGCGGCCGTGGGGATGTGGATAAATGGTATTGTGGTCGATGCCTTTGCCAAGCGCGGTTATGATCTGGCAAAAACGCGTAAGGCTGCAATCGTAACCGGCTTGGTTCTCTCCGCGCTCGGTACGCTGCTGGTTGTACAGTCATCGACGCCCATGCAGGCAGTAGCATTTATTTCCATGGCGCTGTTTTGCGTTCATTTCGCCGGGACTTCGGCCTGGGGGCTGGTTCAGGTTCTGGTGACAGAAACCAAAGTGGCTTCCGTAGCGGCGATACAAAATTTTGGTAGTTTTATTTTTGCGTCGTTTGCGCCGATTGTCACCGGCTGGATCGTTGACAAGACCAACTCTTTTAATATGGCGTTGGTGATAGCGGCCTGTGTGACCTTTATCGGTGCTCTCTGCTACCTCTTTATCGTGCGGGACCGAATCGAGTGAGCGACCAATGGCGGTATAGGTGGGGGATACGCCGGTTCAGATTTCAGTGATTAGGCTATTCCTCGCTAAACCAATCCCTGTTTTCCTGCTGAATTTGCAATATAGACTGGCTGATCTCATGAAGATGATGATGCATGGCAGCGTCAACCAGCTTTTCATCATGGGCCTTCAGCGCATTGAAAATATCGAGATGTTGCTTAAGCAGCATCTCCGGAGGGGAAACGTGATCGAGGCTCATATATCGAACCCGGTCCATCGTGGCCTTGATGTTTTCAACGGTATCCCAGGCCAGACTACAGTCGGCGATGAGCGCCAACTGCTGATGAAATTTATCGTCCAGCTGGAAAAAGTCGTCTGTCTGGCCTTCGTCGATGGCGATGCGCTGCTGGTTGAGTATATGTTCCAGCGTATACAGATCGGTATTTGTTATTTTCCCGACGGCGCGTTTCGCTACGGCACGCTCAATGGCCTCGCGAACAAAACCGCCATTTATCACATGGCTGACCGAGATCTTACTGACCCAGGTACCTCGCTGGGGGCGAATTTGCACCAGGCCCGTATCGGAAAGTTTGATAAAGGCTTCACGCACCGGCTGCCTGGAAACATTAAAACGCAGCGAAACTTCTTTCTCGGAAAGCGGCGTACCCGGTGGAATCAAGCAACGCACTATCTCGAGTCGCAGGATACGGTAGATTTGCTGGTTTACCGGCTGAGTGGCATTGATCTCGCTGGAAAGTGGCATGCGTTCTTCTTATCTTCAAAGGCTTGCTGCAAATTTAACATCGAATTACGCTAACACCTATACCCGGAGCAGCGCTCCGGGTAGCAGGGTAATTACCCTTCGCGGTGTACGCTTAGCCCGGCAAACGTCTGGCTAACCGGCATCATTTCCAGGGTGTTGATGTTGACGTGTTTCGGCAGCGTTGCCACCCACCAGACCGCCTCGGTAACATCTTCCGGCGTCAGCGCGTTGGCGTTTTCATAGGTTTTTCCGGCTTTGTCATCGTCGCCTTTAAAACGCACGTTGGAAAACTCGGTGCCGCCCACCAGGCCCGGCTCGATGTCGGTGACACGAACGGCTGTTTTGTGCAGGTCTGTACGCAGGTTTAGGCTGAACTGACGCACAAACGCTTTTGTCGCGCCATAAACGTTGCCGCCGGCGTAAGGCCAGCTGCCCGCCGTAGAGCCGATGTTAATAATATGGCCGCGATTGCGCTCAACCATGCCAGGCAACACGGCGCGGGTCATATAGACGAGGCCCTTGTTGTTGGTATCGATCATATTTTCCCAGTCGTCGACGTTGGCTTTGTGCGCAGGCTCCATGCCCAGCGCCAGCCCGGCATTATTGACCAGGATATCAATCTGCTGCCATTCAGCGGGCAGGCTTGCCAGCGCTTCTTCTATTGCTGCGCGATTGCGCACGTCCAGCTGCAGGGTAAGCAGGCTGTCGCCCAGCTCTTCTTTAAGCTCGAGCAGGCGTTCCTGACGGCGGCCGGTGGCAATGACCTTGTGGCCATTGTTAACAAAACGGCGGGTAATGCTTTCGCCAAAGCCCGCGGTAGCACCCGTAACCAGTACAATCATCTCTCTGTTCCTCAACGCTTTTGTCCTGCACTACCTTAGCACGCTAACGGGCCACGGTAATCTTAGTTTTCTTTTAAGAAACGTGTCGAAATGCGTTATAACAGATCCACATTTCAGGTTACCGGGAGTAGAGGATGTCGCACAGCAACCCGTTTTTCCAGCCAAGCTTACTGCCTTATCAGGCGCCGCATTTTGATGAGATAACCAACGACCATTATCGCCCGGCCTTTGACGAAGGTAAGCGAATCAAGCGGGAAGAAGTTGCCGCTATCGCCTGTAACCCGGCGGCTCCAACATTCGAAAATACCTACCTGGCGCTGGAAAAAACGGGGGCGATGCTGGGGCGTGTCACCACCGTGTTCTACGCGATGACCTCGGCCCACACAAATGATCTCCTCCAGCAGCTGGATGAAGAGTTTTCCACTGAGTTGGCCGAGCTGTCGGATGAAATTCGCCTCAACGATACCTTGTTCGCTCGCCTTAATAGCGTTTATGAGCAGCGTCACGGGCTGGACCTTGACGCGGAGTCCCTGCGCCTCGTGGAGATTACCTGGCAATACTTCAAGCTGGCCGGCGCCACGCTGGGCGAGCAGGATAAAATCCGCCTGAAGGCCCTGAACAAGGAGAGCGCGCAGCTGACCAGCCAGTTTAACAATCGCCTCCATGCGGCGGATAAGGCCGGTGGGCTGGTTGTTGACAACGTTGAGGCGCTCAAGGGCTTAACCAGCGCGGAAATTGCTGCGGCGGCACAGGCTGCTGCCGACAAAGGGCTGGAGGGCAAGTGGCTACTCCCGCTGCTCAATTTTACCCAGCAGCCAGCGCTGCAAAGCCTGAGCAATCGGGCAACCCGTGAAGCATTGTTTGAGGCCGGCTGGACGCGCGCTCAGCGCAACGATGCCAATGATACGCGCGCCATTGTCGCCCGCCTTGCTACGCTGCGAGCCGCTCAGGCTCAGCTTTTAGGCTTTGAAAACTATGCAGCATGGAAAATGGCCGACCAGATGGCGAAAACTCCCGAAGCGGCGCTGCGCTTTATGCGAAATATCGTCCCTGCCGCAACCGGGCGCGCACGCCGCGAACTGAAAGACATTCAGGAGGTCATTGATGCTCAAAATGGAGGCTTCCGTGCCGCGGCCTGGGACTGGCAGTACTATGCCGAGCAGGTGCGTAGCGCTAAGTACGACCTCGATGAGGGGCAAATTAAACCCTACTTTGAACTCAACGGCGTGCTGACCAACGGCGTCTTCTGGGCCGCCAGCCGGCTGTTTGGCCTGAGTTTTGTTGAGCGGTTTGACATTCCGACTTACCACCCGGACGTGCGCACATGGGAAATCTTCGACAAAGACGGGCGCGGTATGGCGCTGTTCTACGGTGATTTCTTCGCCAGGGACAGCAAAAGCGGCGGGGCGTGGATGGGGAATTTTGTCGACCAGTCGACGCTGCTTGACGCGATGCCGGTTATCTACAACGTCTGTAACTATACCAAACCCGCCTCTGGCCAGGCTCCACTGATTTCGTGGGACGATGTCATCACGCTGTTCCACGAGTTCGGCCATACGCTGCACGGTCTCTTCGCCACTCAGCGTTATGCGAGCCTTTCAGGAACCAGCACGCCGCGAGATTTTGTGGAGTTTCCGTCGCAGATTAATGAACACTGGGCTAGCCATCCTGAAGTCTTCGCCAATTACGCCCGCCACTATCAGACAGGTGAGCCGATGCCGGAGTCGCTGCGCAGCAAGCTGTTCCGCTCCGCGCAGTTCAACAAAGGCTACGACATGACTGAATTGCTGGCGGCGGCGCTGCTGGATATGAACTGGCATAGTCTTGGGCCCGATGCCGAGATTGACGACGTGTCGCGTTTCGAAGCTGAAGCGCTCCGCAGAGAGCACATTGATCTGGCCGAAGTACCGCCGCGCTATCGTAGCAGCTACTTTGCCCATATCTTTGGCGGCGGCTACGCGGCGGGTTATTACGCCTATATCTGGACGCAAATGCTGGCGGATGACGGCTATCAGTGGTTTGTCGAGCAGGGAGGCTTAACGGCGGAAAACGGCCAGCGCTTCCGGGACGCGATTCTTTCACGCGGCAACAGCAGCGATCTCGAGGCGTTATATCGCGACTGGCGAGGGCACGAACCGCGCAGCGAGCCGATGCTGAAGAATCGTGGGCTGGCGGAAGAATAATCCGAAGATAGCGCTCTCATTTATGTAGCCGTTTTGAAATCGCACTTAACGCAAACTGTAAAGCACTGATTTGCGTTAAATGCTTTAAAAATCAAGAAGAATATATCCGTGCAAGCCCGAGGGAGGATGGCTATAAATTTTAAACCTGTCCGGGAAAATGCAGGGTACTTCTGGGTTAAAATGAATAATTACGGGGCCTGATCGATGTCGGCAGGCTCCCGGATTTTCACCTTAATAAAGAAGTTTACTCGCCGTAAATAACGCGACGACTCCTTCGGTTTTTACTTCCACCTGTTCGAATCTCGCCGCCAGAACCGCCTTTAGCTGCTCTGCGGAGTCCGTGCGATTAGAAAAAATCCCTTTCTTGTTATAAATGTTCATCAGCTTACTGCCGAAAGCGTTGTGCGCCACACCTTCGCCCAGAATGGTCGCGCCAAACAGCGTGCCTTCTTTTTTGAGCGCCCGGGAAATGTTGTTTATCGCCTGTGCTTTGTCATTCAGCGAACCCGGCAGGCAGTGCAGCAGATAGAAAAGCGAGATCGAGTCAAAGCGCCCGTGCCAGCTCTGAGGAAGCGTTTCAAAAACATCGTGCTGCAGGGTTTGTTTAATTCGATTGCCCGCTTTTGCCGAGGCGGCCTGCAGGCTGCTGGCATTCATATCCATCAGGGAAAGCTCAACCGTAGCGGGCAAATGCGGCAGGTAGAAGCCGGTTCCAACACCGATGTCCAGGTGCTGGTGGCCAGCGTGGGAGATGAAGTGAGGGAGCAGAACAGTTTCCGTCGGGCAACGCCAGGCGTACTGATTTGAGATCTTCAGCACCCACCAGTCATACAGTTTAAGGGTAATGGGGTTATAGGCGCTGGCGCCAGCGTTGGTTTGAGTCTGCATCATTCCCTGCCGTGATAATCAAAAGGAGGGATTAAAACAGCTGCCCGCTGGCAGGGCAACCGTTTAATGATGCAATAATGTGTCAGCCATTCAGCAGGTTAGCCCTGTGTTGGCTCCTCATCCTTACCGTAGAAAAGCTTGCCAATCTTAATCAGCGGGCGGTCATTGGCTTTACGGTGCAGGTTGGTATCTCGCAGGGAATAGACGCAGCCGCAGTACTCTTGCTGGTAGAACTGTTCGCGCTTGCTGATTTCGATCATGCGCGCGGAGCCACCCTGTTTACGCCAGTTGTAGTCCCAGTAGCTCATCCCTTCATAAGGCGCGGCGGCGCGGTGCCCGCAGTCGTTAATCTGCTGCATGTTTTTCCAGCGCGAAATGCCCAGCGAACTGCTGATGACGTTAAACCCGTTTTCGTGGGCGTACAGCGCCGTGCGCTCAAAGCGCATATCAAAGCACATGGTGCATCTGACGCCGCGCTCAGGCTCCCATTCCATTCCCTTCGCACGCTCAAACCAGTTGTCTGTATCGTAATCCGCGTCGATAAACGGCACGCCGTGCTGTTCCGCGAAGCGAATGTTTTCGTCCTTGCGCAGCAGATACTCTTTCTGCGGATGAATATTGGGGTTGTAGAAGAACACGGTGTATTCGATGCCGGACGCGTGGATGGCCTCCATCACTTCGCCCGAGCAGGGGGCGCAGCAGGAGTGCAGCAGAAGCTTCTTTTCGTTATTGGGCAGCTGTAAAACCGGCCGGGTAAATTCTTGCATAGCGGTATTCCTGAAACTTACTGATTTTTTGGTAAAGGGTAGCAGGAACGGGGGCGTGGAATCACCATAAATAAGCAAAGATACTTATGTTTGGGGGGGAGGTTGGGGGGAAGTGAAGGGGAATAACGAAGGGCGGGTTTGCCCTTCGCGAATAACATTTAAAGGTTTTCCAGCGCGTTCATCACCGCTTCCGGCATCGAAGGGCGGCCGTTCGCAAGGCAGGTGGCGACAAAAGTGGCTTCGGCGTAAACCACGCCGTCGACTTTGATCTGCTGGGCAAAGTTGACGCGGTTGCGCTTTTCATTGCGCTCCAGCTGGCAGGTGACCTCGACGTTGTCGCCTTTCTGCAGGCTCTTGCGAAATCGCAGCGAGTACTCCAGCACCATGTAGAGCTTGCCCTGGCGAAACTCTTCTTCGATATCAATGCCCAACGCTTCACGCATGTAGGCGTGCCGTGTCCACTCCATGTAAAACGGATAGTACAGGCCGTCTACCACGCCCTGAAAATCAATATGGCTTTCATCCACTTCATAATGCTTAGAAAACATGTCTCAGTCCTGATGTTGTTATTTAGGTAAAGAGTCTGTGCGCCAGAAATCCCTCCCTGGCTGTTTTTTGCGCAGCTCATTAATGATACAATAGTGTCGATTTGCTAACCAAACAGAGGATTAACATGGACACCGAGATAACCCCAGCCACCTTAGCGTTTGAATTTCTTCGCCGTGAACAAGAGCAGTTAACTCCCGCGCAATTCCTCATTCGGCTGCAGCAATTAAAGCTGGAGTTTGCCGACCTGCTGGGCTTAACCCACCTCGAACTGCGTGAAGAAATCTCTCGCGCGCACAGGTTGGGGATTCACTGATCCCTCTCGGTCAGCGTTACTGCTTAAGAGCCACCTTGTAAGGTGGCTTTCTGTTTTTTAGCGTGAAAAGAAAATCAGCTTCAGCCCCAGAATCCCCATCACGCCGCCCGCTAAACGGTCGATCGTGGTTTTAAAGCGCAGGTAGGCATTGCGAGGTCTTTCGGATGATAGCACCAGCGTTACCAGGGAATACCAGCCTGCATCAATCACAAAGCACAGCAGCGGCAAAGCAACATAGTAAAACGCCGGAATTTCCCGCGGCAGCAGCGCGGTGAAAATACTGGCAAACACCACCGCCGTTTTTGGGTTGCTTAGCTGGGTGAACACCCCGTCGCGAAACGTCGCCATCATGCTTTTATCGCTTTTACCCACGGCACCTACGTGGAGCGGCTCACGCGAGTGTTTGATAATTTTATAAGCCAGCCAAAGCAGATAGAGCCCGCCGGCAATCTTGATCCCGGTATAAGCCACCGGCACCGCCAGCAGGAAAGCCTGCAGCCCAAGGAGCGC
Organism: Cedecea lapagei; assembly: GCF_900635955.1. Classification (GTDB taxonomy): domain Bacteria; phylum Pseudomonadota; class Gammaproteobacteria; order Enterobacterales; family Enterobacteriaceae; genus Cedecea; species Cedecea lapagei. The sequence goes on along the minus strand of NZ_LR134201.1, from coordinate 2,389,253 downwards.
CATCAGCGAAAACGCGGCTGCGCCCACGCCGGTGCCTAAGGCGGTCGCCAGGCCATGGGCTCGTGAACGGGCCACGGCGTTCTGGGCGACATAAACGAAGCTTGGGCCGGGACTCATTGCGCCAAGCGTTACGGTGGCGGCGATAGCAAAAAGGGTGGTGGTGGCGCTCATCTGAGGGATCCTGTGAATGAATAAGGAAATATTTTTAACCTGGAAGCAGACAAAGTGACAACCGTAACTGTGTGCCTGTTTATTACCGTCGTTCGCGCAGCCTGTCGATCATCCACCGTCCTGCCGGCCCCGGCGGCGTTTTGTTGGACCATGCCACGTCCACATCCAGATTTTGCGGCCAACCTTCCACCGTGAGCTGTGTAAGCACGCCGTGCCCGAACTGTTCAACCAGCCAGCCGGGTAAAATGCCCCAGCCAAACCCCTGTTCCGCCATCTCAAGCAGCAGCAGTAAAGAGGGAGACGACCAGACGGGGCCGCGGGCAGCCACGTTGCCCGGGCGCACAAAGGTTTTTAGCACCAGCTGCCGAACGGTATGCAACTCATCCATTCGGACCTCTTTCTGTTTTGCCAGCGGGTGATCCCGGTGGATAAAAATGGCCATCTCGGCGCCAACCTGCAGGCGGGCAACGGTGATATCTGGCGGGTAACTCTCCTGAACACGCAGCACGCCAACGTGGGCGCGGCCAATCTGCAGGCTATCAATCACGTCTTCATCTTCGGCAATCATGCATTCGAACTCGATGTCCGGGTAACGCCCGGAAAACTGCCGCAGGATAGATTCATGATGGGCCGTTTGCCACATATCCGACAGCACAAAGGTCAGCCGTGGCTCCACGTTATCCGCCAGCCTGACTGAAATCTCATCCAGCCGCTCGCTGGCGGCAAATATCGCCTGCACATAAGGTAAAACGCGCTGCCCGTGGGCGGTGAGCGTTGGCTGGCGAGCATGGCGATCAAACAGCGTAACGCCTAGGTCGGCTTCGAGATTGGCAATGGCGCTGCTAATGGTTGACTGGCTTTTTTTCAGCTTGCGCGCGGCGGCCGAAAACGAGCCCGTTTCAACGGCCTGCAAAAAGGCTTCCAGAGATTCCGGTGAGTAACGCATAAACTATCGCTTTTATCGATGGCTGTTAGCTTAATGATATCAATAATTACGATGATAATGGCGTTCTTATGAAAAAGGAGTCATCAAAATGAAATTGCAAAACAGCAGAAGCCTTTCAGAGCGCATCATGCATGCGGTCGGCTTCGAAGTCATCGCCATCGGTCTTTGTGCGCCTACGGCCGCCTGGCTGATGGATAAACCGCTGTTCCAGATGGGGGCGCTGGCTATCATGCTTTCCACGGTGGCGATGGTCTGGAACATTATTTATAACGCCGGGTTCGATCAATTTTACCCGCCGTCACGCAAGCGCAGCATGCCGCTGCGTATTGCTCACGCCCTGGGCTTCGAGGGCGGGTTTATTCTGATTGGCCTGCCGCTTGCCGCGTGGATGCTGAACGTTACGCTGCTGCAGGCGCTGATGATTGAGATAGGCTTCTTCCTGTTCTTCCTGCCGTACACCGTGGTTTATAACTGGTGTTACGACTGGCTTCGGGCGAAGCGTTTTCAGGCAGTGACCGAAAAGTCATCCTGATTTGCAGGATTGTGCAATCATCAGACAGGATTGCGCTACAGGAAACCGGCTCTGTTCGTCGACACTTCAGGCGTCAGACATAACCCTGGAGCGCAAAAATGAAAATCCTCAACACTCTTTATATTAACGGTCAGCACGTGACGCCACACGGCACTGAAGTGCTGACCTTAATTCATCCGGTAAGCGAGCAGCCCGTTGCCCAGGTTCGCCTGGCGGACGAAGAGGACACCCGCCTCGCTATTGCCGCCGCCAAAGCGGCTTTCCCGCAAATGCGCCTCTCCAGTCGCCAGCAAAGAGTGATTTGGTTGCAACGGCTGCACGACGCAGTAAAAGCGCGGGAAGCCGAACTGGTTGAAACTATGGTTGACGAATACGGGTGCCCGGCGGCTTTCGCCCAAAGTACCGTGGAGCGCTCTTACAACAGCTTCCTGCAGGCTATCGATCTTCTGAAGGATTACTCATTTGAGACCCGTGTCGGGAAGGCGAAAGTGGTGATGGAACCGCTGGGCGTTGTCGGGATAATTACGCCTTGGAACGCTAACTACGGTTTTATCGCCAGTAAGCTATCGATGGTGATTGCCTCCGGCTGCTCTGCCGTCATCAAACCAAGTGAGCTGAGCGCTCGTCAGACGGCGCTGTTTGCCGAATGCCTGCATGAGGCAGGGTTACCAAACGGGGTGTTTAACATCGTTACCGGGCTGGGGAATGTGGTTGGCGCGGAAATCACCCGCCACCCGGACATAGCAAAAATCTCGTTTACAGGTTCTACCGCAGTAGGGAAAACCATCGCCCGCGACGGAGCCGCAACCCTTAAGCGCGTCACGCTTGAGCTGGGCGGTAAGTCGGCGAACGTGTTGCTCGACGATGTAGATCTCGACGTCGCCATTCCTCTGGCGCTGCAGGTCATGAGCTGGAACAGCGGACAGGCCTGTATCGCAGGGACGCGCCTGTTGGTGCAGGAAAATAAGCTGGAAGAGGTGAAAGCGCAGATCCTCAAACATCTCTCTATCCTGAGACCGGGTGATCCGCGAGATCCAAAAACTACGCTCGGCACGGCCGTTACCGCTCGCCAGTATCAGCGCGTGCAGGAGTTTATTCGCGCGGGGATTGCCGAAGGTGCGGAGCTGCTTTGCGGCGGAGAAGGGCGTCCCGAAGGGCTGGCAAGCGGTTACTTTGTGAAGCCAACGGTGTTTGTGAACGTGCGCAACGACATGACCATCGCCCAGCAGGAAATTTTTGGCCCGGTGCTGTCGGTGATTACCTACCGCGATGACGCAGAGGCGGTGCAGATTGCCAACGATACGGTTTATGGCCTGCAGGCCTACGTTAGCGGGAAAGATGCTGGACGCACGGCGGCCGTTGCCAGTCAGCTCATCGCGGGGCGCGTGTTCATCAACGGCGTTTATGATGAACCGCTCGCGCCGTTCGGCGGTTTTAAACAGTCTGGTCTTGGTCGCGAATTTGGCACTTACGGGCTGGAAGCGTATCTTGAACCTAAAGCTATCATGGGGCAGTAATATGCAACAAACCGAGCGGCCTTTGGGCCGCATCATTGAAGAACTGCACCAGCGTGTAGCCCGTCGTTACCCGGCGAGCGGCGGGGTGAAAGAGCTGAGCTGCGCGCTGCCGTGGCTCAGCTTTATTCGCATCGAACGGCCGACACTGCTCAATCGTGGCATGCTATCTCCGTCGATGTGCATGGTGCTGCAGGGCAGCAAAAAAATGCTTATCGGTGACAACGTCACGGAATATGGCCCCGGCAGCTATTCGCTGGCGGCCGTGGATATGCCGGTATCCGGGCAGGTGACCCGCGCCAGCGAAGCCGAGCCTTACTACGGCGTGCGAATCGATCTGGACAGCAAAGAGATAGCCGACCTGGTGGTGAATATGAACGTCGCGCTGCCGGACGGAAACGGTGAAAAAACCGGCGCCTGGGTTGCTGCTGCAGAAGATGAACTTCAGGCCGCGTTCCTGCGTCTGGTCACGCTGCTGGAGAGCCCGCAGCATCTTCATGCCCTTGCGCCTCTTATCAAACAGGAGATTCTCTACCGGCTGGTGATTGCCCCCGCCGGGGCCTCATTCTGGAAGCAGGCTCTGGGCTGGGCGCAGGGTAAGGGCGTGGGGGAAGCTATCAGTTGGATAAAAGAACACTATGCCGAGCCGCTGGTTATCGACGAGCTGGCAAAACGCGTCAGCATGAGCGTTTCCAGCCTGCATCATCGTTTTAAAGCGCTGACGGTGATGAGTCCGCTGCAGTACCAGAAACAGATCCGGCTGCTTGAGGCGCGCCGTCGCTTATTAAGCCTTGAAGGGGATGTGGCAAGCGTAGCCTGGAGGGTCGGTTATGACTCGCCTTCCCAGTTTAACCGGGAGTACCGCCGCGCCTTCGGTGCTTCCCCGCTGCAGGATATTGATGCCCTGCGCCAGCAGGGCACCTCTCTTTAGGCCACCTTCCGCGCCACGATAAACAAGCGGGGAAACGGCATCAGAACATTACCGTCATGCTGTTTGCGGTAGGCTCGCTGTAGAAGCTGGTGGTAGCGCTCAACAAACTCCTCCTGCTGAATGGCGTCAAGCCCGTTCAGATAAGGGCGCAGGCCTGTTGATCTTAGCCATTCGATGATCGCGCGGGCGGACGGCATAACGTGGAAATATGTTGTGCGCCAGATATCAACGGTACAGCCGCTTTCGGCCAGCAGATCGTAGTACTCCTGAGCGGTAAGCAATGCTTCGCGGCTTGAGCGTGAGATCCCCAGCTCGTCGGCAACCTGGCGCATCAGGGTATGCGTGGGCTCCTGCCAGTTATCGGGCATCTGTACCGCAAGTACGCCGCCGTCGGCCAGCTGTGCGGCCAGATGGGGGAACAGCTGTTTATGGTTAGCAATCCACTGTAGTGAAGCGTTAGCAAAAATCACGTCCTGCTTTAGTGCGGGCTGCCAGCTGGCGATATCCGCCTCTTCAAAATGGCAGTCGGGTAGTGCAGCGCTGGCTTTTTCAAGCATGGCGGGCGAGTTATCCAGTCCGGTAATAGTGGCTTTGGGCGCCAGATTACGCAGCAGGGCGGTGGAGTTGCCGGGGCCGCAGCCCAAATCGGTAAAGGTGGCCGCGCTGGGGTGGTGAATACGGGCTGCCAGCTCAGCGGCCGGGCGTGTACGTTCAGCTTCAAACTGCAAATAAAGCGCGGGGTTCCAGTCCTGCATCGTTTTATCCTCGTTGCTTTGCTAACATTGCCGACAAATTATTTTATACGCTATCGAAGGTAATGTATGGCTAAACATCCGGTTGGGAAGTACTTGAGGCTTGAGCTCACCCACAATAATAACGATCTGCTTATTTATGTGGTCAAAGGCAGCCGCATTGACGATATGCCGCCTGACGAAGATGAGGATTACCCAGGGGAAATGCACCTGGCGATGCCGAAGATGAACCGCGAGCTGGACTCGGAGCTGGCGCGTTTGCTGGAGGAAGCCAACGGTGGCGACGTTATCGTAATTATCTGTGCCGCTGACAGCGTGTTTGAGCACGGTTTCTCCCAGGTCAGATCGCTGGGTAAATAACATTCGTTACCCGGCGGGAGGCCGGGTAGCTTTTAGCAATCAATGTAAGTCCGGGCGAAACGGCTCGTTACCTATTGTGGGTTCCTTAGACACACTCTTTTGGCATAGTGACAAGCCTGTGTTGTCAGGAGCTTATTATGGATCGTCGCCATTTTATTACCTGTGTTACCGCTGGTTTATTGGCCGCGAAGACGGGCCAGGCTTTTGCTTCGTCTGGCGTCAGGCGCTCGGCTATTCCGCTGTGGAAGGGGATGCCACCAGGCGGCGGTGGACCATCGGGAAGTATTCAGACTTCAGCCCGGGGGCGCAGAGCAACATTGCCATCCCCATCCTCACCGTTATTGCGCCTGAAAAACCAAATGGACAAGCCGTGCTGGTGGCCGCGGGCGGGGGTTACAAGCGCATTGAAATGGGAACAGAAGCCTGGCCTGCTGCACAGTGGCTGGTGGCGCGAGGTTATACCGCCTACGTACTGAGCTACCGCTTACCGTCGGAGGGATGGGCTGATGGAAACCTGGTTGCCCTGCAGGACGCGCAGCGTGCGTTGCGCATTGTTCGCGAGCGTGAAAACAACGTTAGCGTGTTGGGCTTTTCCGCCGGCGGGCATCTGCTTGGCCTCGCCGCGACGCGCACCGGCTGTAGTTCATACCCAGCGCAGGATCGTTCAGACGACAAACCAGCATTCGCCGATCGCGCCGCGTTAATTTATCCGGTTATTACGCTGGAAAAACCCTACGAGCATACTTCCACGCACAAGATTCTTGTCGGCAAAGATGCCTCATCTGCAGAAAATGCCAAATGGTCGGTGCAGAATTACGTCACGCCAAATTCGCCACCGTTCTTCCTGGTTCAGGCGGAAGACGATCCGATTTCCGATCCGCAAAATACGCTGATTATGGCGGCAGCCTGCGAGCGGCAGCACATTCCGGTAGAAATGCACCGCTACAGCAGCGGCGGCCATGGTTTTGGCATGGGTAAGCCGGGTACGCCAACGGTGAAATGGCCTGAGCATTACGAGAAATGGCTGGCAAAAAGCTAGCGCCGGATCGGCATACAAAATAACTCTTACGTTTACCCCTCAAGAAATTCCTTCGCAATCCGATATCCAAAGGGATGTATTTCGGCAGGATGCCTCCCTCCAGACGCAATGATGGCACGCAAATAACAATTACCTTTACGTGGTCAACATGGATATCAATGAAAAAATTAAAACCTTTGGTGAGGCGCTTAAAAATCGGCTGGATTCATCGCTTATTGACTTCGCCCTGGAATATATCGACTCTTCCGAAAATGTACTGGCATTTGAAACGCTGTGTGGACATATCGCAAACTATCAGGTTCGCATTACTCCTGAAGAGTACAGGCAGGTATTGGATATTGCCGGGCAGCTGGAGATCGATAACCAGTATGCTGAAATCGATCCCCTGAAAAATTTATTGAATTAAACCCTGGCGCTGTTAAGGATATCCAGTCTCAGGGTTGGGCTATCCTTAATGCTGATAAAATATATCCCCGGCTAATGCCTGCAGAATTTTACCTTCGGCATCGGTAATTAATACGTAATTGCCGCCCATATAGGTCCAGTGGCTACCGGCCTTTGGCGCAGGAAGGTGGCGAAGCTGCCAGCTTTTGATGTTATAGGGTTCCGTGCGGTAGATGTCCGGCGCGATGTCGCCGATCTTGTACATTTTGAAATCTGAGGAGAATTCTTTTAGTTCATAGGACTGCGTGGAGGTGCCGGGTGCGGTCGCTTTCAGCTGCTTATCCCCTGAATAAGCAAAGGCCAGAGAGGGCAGCGCGCCCGCGAGCCATACCGCTGTTAAAACCGCTACTTTTGTTGACTTGCGCATAAATTCTCCAGAGTGATTCCAGTCTGCTTTTGTTGATTCCGTATAGGAAGACAACAAATTGTGCCGATTTACTCATTACGCGCTGTATTTTTTTGTTAGCAAATCCTCCGCCGCTGGCGAAAGCAGAAAAGAAAACGCCTCCCGGAAAGTTTATTTCTCGAGAGGCGTCGTAGGTGGGGGAAGATCACCGTTCATTAGTCATCCCATTTGTGGCTAAACCAGGCGGCAAGAAAACCGGAAAACAAGATGAATCCGAGTACTGCCATAAATACGTTCATGTTCCCTAACATAATTAATCCTCCAGATTACTGCATTTCTATAGAAATACCTCGCGTGATAAAAAAGGGTTTACTCAGATGAGTGAGACCATCTTAGCGTACACAACTTAAACAACAGCTAACCGCTGGTAAATTGTTCGTTTTGCGGAGTAAATGAGTTTCTGTAGGCGCCGGGAGAAGTATGAAGGTGTTTCCGAAAGTGATGGCGCAGCGTCGCCGCCGAACCAAACCCCGTTTGTTCGGCAATAAGCTCTATCGACAGCGCGCTGTTTTCCAGCAGCTCCCGGCAGCGTTTAAGGCGGGTTTGCAGCAGCCATCGGGCAGGCGTCACGCCCGTTGCGGCCTCGAAGCGGCGTAAAAAAGTCCTCGGGCTCATGCCAACAAAAGAGGCGAGGCTGGCCACAGAATGCTGGCTACTAAGCGTGCGCTGCAGGTAGTCAAACAGCGGCGCAAACCGTTCACCTTCGTACTCTACGGGGACAGCCTGTTCGATAAACTGAGCCTGGCCTCCGTCGCGATGGGGCTGGACAACTAATCGACGGGCAACGCTGTTAGCCGCGGCGGCACCGAAATCACGGCGCACCAGATACAGGCAGAGGTCGATACCCGCTGCGCTGCCCGCCGACGTCAAAACGTCTCCGTTATCCAGGTAAAGTACATCCGGAATGACTTCGATATCCGGGTAACGCGCCTGCAGCGCAGACGTATAGCGCCAGTGGGTGGTTGCCCGTTTTCCCTTCAGCAGTCCAGCCGCTGCCAGAACAAATACGCCGGAGCAGATGGACATGATGCGGGCGCCGCGCATATGCGCCGCTTTCAGGGCCTCGACTAGCGTCTCAGGCACGGGCTCATCAATGCCGCGCCAGCCGGGGACGATTATCAGGCTGGCTTTGGTCAGTAAAGGCAGCCCGCCGTCAACGGCCAGCCGAATACCGCCCATCGCTCGCAGCTCGCCAGTCTCAATACCGGCAACGGCAAACCGGTACCAGTTTTCGCCCATCTCCGGGCGCGGCAGGCCAAAAACCTCTACGGCAACGCCAAATTCAAAGGTGCAAAGGCCGTCGTAGGCCAGGGCCACGACGAGCGGAGAATCAGGATTAGCGGATAATTTTGTCATAATCTTTACGCTAATCGTCATTTATGCCAGCTGTCAAGCAACAGCCGCTGCGGCAGAATCAATGCTCAGACCCAAAGGAGAACTAGATGAGCTATGTCACTGATTATCCGGCAGCTACTCCAGAAAAAGTTGCTGCACATTACCTGCAAAAACTGTCGTTAGAAACCGATTGTGCGGACGTCAACGCGGCGATTCACGGCGGTGATATCGACTTTGTTTTGCTGCATGTTGTGGGTTCCGAAGAGACGTTTGCTCGTCGGCACCTGCCGGGGGCTGTTCATTTGCCGCACCGGCTTATAAGCGAAACCCGTATGGCCGAATGGCCGGGGGATACGCTGTTTGTGGTGTACTGCGCCGGACCACACTGCAACGGTGCCGACCGAGCGGCACTTAAGCTTGCGCAGCTCGGCAGACTGGTAAAGGTAATGCCGGGCGGCATTACCGGCTGGGAAAATGAAGGCCTGGCTTTCGCCTAAAGCAGCGTACGGAGCACCATGTCTCCGCCGAGCAGCAGCAGGCAGACCAGAAAGCCGCGCTTAAAAGCCAGCGGACTGATGCATCTGCGAATGCGCTGCCCGGCAAACAGGCCGATAAGCGCGGCGATAACCGCCATTATGGACGTGCTGACGGCCATTTCCTGCAGGGCACCGTGCCACCAAAGCCCGGCCGCCAGCGCAAGGGTAGAAAACGTAAAGGAAAGCCCGAGCGCCTGAACCAGTTCATCGCGCTCGAGGCCAAGGGACTGAATGTAAGGCACTGCGGGGATCACAAACACGCCTGTTCCACCCGTTAACAGCCCGGTGAGTAAACCAGCAAGGGGAGAAAGCCAGCGTTCGTGGCGAGCCGGCACCTGCAGAGGCCTGGCAAAAAGTGTCCATAAAGCATAAACAATCAGGGCGATGCCCAGCGCAATCGTGGTTGCGTGGCTGCTGCCCGAAGCTAACAGACTGCTGCTGGCAACGGTACCAAGCACGATGGACAGCATCATCGGCCACAGACGCCTGAGCAATACGGTAAGATTCCCGCCCTCATAGAGCTGGAAAACATTGGTCAAAAAAGAGGGCAGCAGCAGCATACCAGCCGCGGCCACCGGGGAAATCAGCGAGCCTAAAATACCCATAGCAACGGTAGGTAATCCCATGCCCGTTACGCCTTTTACGGTGCCTGCGAGTAGAAACGTGGCGGCAATCGCCAGGGTTAACGTAATATCACTCATCAGCTTCTCCGTTGTGCGCTTTACGGCTATCCTGGGGAGCCTGCTCACGATCGAACATTCCGTAATCCCGAATCACACTTGCCACCCTTAGCCGGTAATCAGTAAAGATTGCGCTACGGCCCTGTTGCTGAACGCTGCGATGCAGCTCCCGGTTACGCCATTGCTGCACGGCGTCCTCATCGCGCCAGAACGAAAGCGAGAGTATCTTGCCCGGTTCGCTAAGACTCTGAAAACGCTCGATTGAAATAAAACCCTCAATTTCAGCCAGCAGCGGCTTCAGCTCTGCCGCCAGTTCAAGATAGCGGTTATAGTTATCTTCAGCTGGCAGGACTTCAAAAATTACGGCGATCATCAGGTTGCTCCTTATTGTTGTCGTGCTAACCCTAATTCACCTCCGGACAGGACGCTTCGCTGAGCATCGAAATATGGAAACACATTTTCTGGAATCGGGTCTTGCCGCCGTCGCCGCTGCCATTGCAGATAAAACACGCGCCAGTATGCTTTGCGCGCTGATGGATGGCCGGGCCTGGACCGCAACCGAATTAAGTATTATGGCCGGGGTGGCGCCATCCACCGCCAGCAGTCACCTGGCAAAGCTGATGGAACAATCGTTGATTGCCTGCGTACAGCAGGGGCGGCACCGCTACTACCGACTTTATAGCGGCCAGATTGCCAGCGCGCTGGAAGGGTTAATGGGGCTGGTTGGGCGCGATAACATGACCATGCGCACAAAAACCCCCGCCAATCTTCGCTACGCCAGAACCTGCTATGACCATATGGCGGGAGAAATTGCGGTTGAGCTACACGATGCGCTGTTTCGTCTTAACTGGCTGGAAGGTGAAGAATATTCCGTGACTGCCCACGGCAAAGAGCAGCTGCTGCTCCTTGGTGTAAATACGGAAACAGGCTCATCACGCCGCCGCTACGCCTGCGGCTGCCTGGACTGGAGCGAAAGGCGCGAACATCTGGGCGGTCAGTTAGGCAAGGCGCTGCTGCATGCCTGCGAGCAAAAAGGGTGGATGCGGCGGGATTTGGTTAGCCGCGAGCTGCACCTGTCTGAGAGCGGTAAGCGCAAGCTGGCGGCGACTTTTGGTGTGGCGTTTTGACATTCACAGCCTCTCCCTAAAAGGGAGAGGAGATAAACCTTGCTCCTCACTTCCTGCTTATCCCCGTTCCGGGATAAGGGACAATCTAGCTAAGACGATAATGCCGATTAGGTTTCAGCGCTTCCGGTTTCTCTGCCTCACCGTTCATATCTCGCAGATCACGCTCAATGGCCACGCAAATAGCATCCAGCGGCAGGTCGTTATCTTCGGTGCCAAACGGATCTTCCAGCTCTTCCGCCAGCGAGTCGAGTGAGATAAAGGTGTAGGAAACGAATACGGAAACAAACGGCGTCATATAGTGGAGGTCGGTCACCAGGGCAAACGGCAGCATGATGCAGAAGATATAAACCGTGCGATGCTGGATAAGGCTGTAGGCGAACGGCATAGGCGTCGAAAGAATACGCTCGCAGCCGCCGGATACAGTAGAAAGTTCGTTGAGGTGGTTGTCAAGGCTACGCCACAGCACGTCAGAGATAACGCCGCGCTCGCGCTGCTGGTTTAACCAACCGCCCATCAGCATTAAGAGGCGATTACACGGCGCATGGCTTTCGCTTACCCAGGCCAGATCCTGTGGGGAAAGGTAGCGGCTAAGCGTTTCCTGCTGCGGTTTTCTGCGCAGCGTCATCCGCAGGCTGTGGCAGAAGGCCACCTGCAAATTCACAAATTGCCGGACCGCTTCAGGCTGGTCACCCGCCAGCGTTTTCACCTCGCGCAGTAAAGAGCGAGAAGTGATAGCCAGCTGCCCCCACAACAAACGCGCTTCGTTAAAACGTGCATAGCAGGCGCTGTTGCGAAACCCGAGAAAAATAGCGATGGCCACGCCGAGAATGCTGAACGGCGCGATGGTGAGCTTGATCCCGAGGGTTTCATACCACGGCAGGAAAAAAATTACGCTAATGGACAGGGCAAGATTCAGCAGCAGGCGTGAATAGATCTTTTCCAGTACCGAGCCGTGCCAGACGAACAGACGAGCCAGCCAGTGTTGATGTGGGCGAACGATCATGATGAGTAACAGAATAGTAACAAGAGGCTGTATTTAACGGCAGACTGTGATGCAGATCAATATTTATCACCACGGATTGCTGACATGGGCCCCCCGAGCGCCTCTGGAGAGTCTTGTGGCGGGGATGGATATCCTGGAGGTGAGGTCCAGCGCAGGAGCGTTTTTTGTAGCTCGAAAGAATAGCCTGCGAGAGGCATAGCGCACAGTGCAATATTGCTGTCATCTGGCTATTTTATAACTCCGGTACCTCAATTACCGATATGTATAAAAACCATGAAATTAAAAATACTTGCCTTACTTTGCAGTGCCGTTTTCCCTCTGGCCGGTTATGCTGCGGATGTGCAGATTAATCGTTACGTTGTCACTTTTCCGCAAGGGGATAGCGTGGCCTATAAAGGAGAATATGCGGCTAACTTCCCTCATGGCTTGCCGGTAGGCGTGGGTTCGGGCCTGACCTTTATGGGCAAGCAGGGCGACGACCTGATCTTTACCACGGTGACGGATCGCGGGCCAAACGCCGACTCGCCGAAAGCAGGGAAAAAAGAGACAAAGATTTTCGCTAACCCGGACTTTACGCCACTGCTGATGACTATTCGCGTTGGCAACGGCAGGGCCGAAGCCATAGACGCGAAGCCGCTGCATGACGAGCTGGGTCCCGTCAGCGGCCTGCCGCTGCCGGAAGGGCTTATCGGCGCAACCAATGAAATTGCGCTGAGTGATACGCTCCATCAGCTGAAAAGCGATAAGCGAGGGCTGGACACCGAAGGCGTAACGCCGGACGGCAAAGGCGGCTACTGGCTGTGCGATGAATACGGCCCGTTCGTTATCCATGTGGATGCTGACGGGAAAATCATACAGAAATATGGCCCGCAGGCTGAACACGGTGAGCAGGGCGTAGCGAGCGGATTGCCGAATATTGTCAAATGGCGCCAGCCTAACCGCGGCTTTGAAGGCATTACCCGCATGCCGGATGGCCGCATTATTGCGGCGGTGCAAAGCACGCTGGATATTGACGGCAAAACCAAAAACAGCGCGCAGTTTACCCGTCTGGTAAGACTTGACCCGGCGACCGGTAAAACGCAAATGTACGGCTATCCGATTGACGTGGACGCCTATAAAAAAGCCAAAGATGCAAAAATTGGCGACATCGTGGCGCTGGATAACCACCGTCTGCTGCTGATCGAGCAGGGCGGCGACAAAAACAAACAGATGCGTAATCTGGTGTATGTTGTCGATCTCAACGGCGCGTCCGATCTGGCCAGTTTTGATAAGGAGAAAGCCCCTGAGTTTGATGACGCCGGGCAGCTGAAAGCTCGCGGCATCAAGCTGGCGAGCAAAAAAGAGGTTGTCGACCTGCGCAAACTGGGCTGGCAGCAGGAAAAAGCCGAAGGGATGGCGCTGATTGATAATCAGACGATTGCTGTTATCAACGACAATGACTTTGGCCTGCAGGCCGTGCTGGAGAACGCCGATGACTATCAGATTGACGGTAAAGGCCACCTGCTGAAAGACGGCGCGGAAGTGGCGACAAAAATCGTGCTGAAGCCGCTGGAAAAACCTGAATCGCAAAACGACATCTGGGTGATCAAGCTGCCAGAGCCGGTGAAATAACCTCCGCCATTGCTCCTTTGCCCTCTACGGTAAGGGAGCAAGCTGTTTATGCCATGCGGGCTGGAGCATTTAAGAGCAAGGAGTGGCAGGAAAATACGGTATACTGTATATAAACACAGTTATTGTAAGAAAGGGAATGCCAATGCAAAACTTCTTCTCCACCACGGCGCAATGCCGCGTGCGTTATCTGGATTTACCCGGCGGAGGCGTGCCGCTGTTCTTCATTCATGGCCTCGGCTGTGCGTCCTCCTATGAATATCCTCGGGTTGTCAGCGATCCGGCCTGGAGCTCCCGGCGCAGTATTCTCATCGACTTGCCCGGCAGCGGCTATAGCGACAGGCCACAGGATTACGGCTACAGCACCAGCGAGCAGGCAAAAGTCGTGGGCGAGCTGGTGGAGTATCTGGGACTAAACCGTTTCTTTCTTTACGGGCACAGCATGGGCGGCAGCATTGCCATCGAGGTAGCGGCTTCAATGCCTGGGAAGATAGCCGGCCTTATGGTGTCGGAACCCAACTTCCATGCCGGCGGTGGAATGTATAGCCGCATGATTGCGGCGCAAAGCGAAGAGGAATTTGTGACCCATGGCTACCAGAAAGCGATAGCGGCGAATGAAGCTAATCCGTGGTCAGGCAGCCTGCAAAGCACCGAGGCAAAAGCGGCCTGGCGCGCGGCTTCCAGCCTGGTTAAGGGCATTGATCCAGACTGGCATCAGCTTTTCGCCCAGCTAAAGATCCCGAAAACGCTTATTTTTGGTGAGCTTTCGCTGCCCGATGAAGATTTTACCGCCTTCCAGCAGGCCGGCGTTGCCACTGCGATTGTGCCAAGTGCCGGGCACTCCATGTCCTGGGAAAACCCCGCCGGGCTGGCACGAGTGCTGGCTGAGCAATGCGGTGCTTAAGAAAAAAGGCCAATCCCGGAGGATGGCCTTTACGTTTAAATCGCTAACTTTTTATTTAGCGCCTCTATCTCTTCACGCCACTCCTTTTGCAGCGCAGGTTTCTGGTGCTTTTCCTTACGCGCAATATCCTCCGCCAGCTTTTCTTCCAGCTCGATAAGCCGCTCCAGCAGCGCGTCGCTTTCGCGGTAATGCTCAGTGACGATTTGTTCGGGCTGAGGTTTCGCTTCGGTCCCCGGCTGGCCGGTTTCCTCTGCGGTCAGCAGGGCGTAAAGCGCGTCCAGATCGTGCCATTCGCTCAGCACGCCGTTATCCACCAGCCAGAAGCGGTTGCAGCCTCTGGCTATCAGCTCGCGGTCGTGGGTCACCAGCAGCACGCCACCTTCAAAGGTTTGCAGCGTTTCCGCCAGCGCCTCTTTGCCTTCCATGTCCAGGTGGTTGGTTGGCTCGTCCAGCATCAGCAGGGAGTAGCGCGCCAGCGTCAGGCCGACGAACAGAAGGCGTGAACGCTCGCCGCCGCTCAGCGTACTGACGGTTTGCTGATGGCGCAGCCACGGGAATCCGGCGCTAATTAAGGCCATTTTCCTGTCCTGCTCGCTGAACGGGGCGAAGGGCTCGAGTGCATCAAGCAGCGAGTCGCCGTCGTTAAGCTGGTGAAGCGTCTGGTCGTAATACCCCAGGTGGACGCGAGGATGGAGGCGAATGCCTTCCTCACGCTCCGGTTGCTGGTACTGCTGCCACAGCAGGCGAAGCAGCGACGACTTGCCGCAGCCGTTACGGCCGAGTACAGCGACGCGGTCACCGCTTTTTACTCTCTGCAACGGTAGAGAGAACAGCGGCTCGCATTCCGGCGCAGGCCGCACGCTGATTGCTTCCAGCTCCAGCAACCGGTCGGCTACCAGCGCTTCGCCCTTCAGCTTAAGCTGCCACTGACTGCCGGCAGTAAGCTCGGTTTGCTCATCCTTCAGCCGGTCGATGCGCTTCTCCATCTGCTTGGCTTTCCGGGAGAGGTCTTCGTTATCGTAGACCCGCCCCCAAATAGCGAGGCGTTTGGCGCTGGCGGTGATTCGGTCAATTTCCTTTTGCTCCGCCTGGTGGCGGTGGGCGTCGGTCTTATCCCGCTCTTCCAGCGCGCTACGCGCCTGAGTACATGGCAGCGCAAAGAAATGCAGCGAACGATCCCGCAGGATCCAGCTACCGTTGGTGACGTTATCCAGCAGGCTGCGGTCGTGAGAAACCAGCACAAAGCTGCCACTCCAGCCGCGCAGGAACTGCTCAAGCCAGAGTAACGTAGGCAGATCCAGGTGGTTGCTCGGTTCATCAAGCAGCAGCAGGTCAGGCTCGCCAATCAGCGCTCGCGCCAGAAGCAGGCGTGTATGCTGCCCGCCGCTCAGCGTGCCGGAAGCCAGCAGCCAGTCAGCTTCGCTAAAGCCCATGCTCGCCAGCAAAGCTTCCACTCGCCAGCGCTCGCTAATGCGCTGGTTTTCCTCAATTTGAGCCAGCACGGCATCGAGCATGGTCATCGCATTCAGGTTTTCAGGAAGGTGTTGCTCAACCCTTGCCGTCAGGCAGGTCGCCGCTCGCGTCACCGAGCCGCTGGTGGGCGAAAGGGTGCCGTCCAGCAGTTTTAGCAGGGTACTTTTGCCGCAGCCGTTATGGCCAATCAGGCCGATGCGGTCGCCTTTCTTCAGGGTAAAGGTGATGGACTCCAGCAGCGAACCAAAAGCGGTGTCGAGGTGCAGAGATTGGGCGGTTAATAAGGTGCTCATATGTGCTTACTCAAGAGTTATGGCGTGAAAACGCCTCGTCGTATAAAGCTGACGATAACCCGGTAAGCCCGAGAGAAGGGATTCAGTAAGTTTCTTCGCTCAAGCCGAAGTTATCGCAGCACGGAACCGATAACGCTTGAGCAGTGACGATCGCCAAAAGTATGCGAACGGTTAAAGCGCTCACAAGACATCATGGGGATCCTCCTTAATATTCGTTGAGTTAATGGGTAGGCGGATTGTAGCGGGAAAGCGAATGGGCTGCCACCTGCCAGAATTTGCTTCGAGTCATTTTAGTGCGGCGTCGCTGCTTACCCTCACCCTAACCCTCTCCCTGGAAGGGAGAGGGAATAGATCACCAGCTGTTTTCCCCCTTTCTCCTTTGGGGTGAGGGGCTTTACCCCAGCAGCTTCAACAGCGTCTGCCGCTGTTTCTCGTTGATATCCAGCGGGTTCTGATAGCCGATATTCTCCGTGGCTCGGGCGTAGAGCGCTACCAGCCAGTCGTAAACGTAGCTGGCGTTGCCGCGCGTTGGCTGTTCGCCCAGTTTTGTCAGGCGGCGGCTGATATCTGCCTGGGCAGGAGGCGCAAACACCGTCTGACCCTTGTTTACGCGGCTTGCAGGGCGATCTGCAACCGGTACGCTGGCGTAACCCAGCCACGCGATAAAGTCCCCCAGCACCGTACTGGCGCGGGAAATATCCAGCTCAAGCCCGGACTCGCCGCTTTGCATACTGCGTTCCAGCATCATCGGCACGTTCAGGCGGTAGCTGGCGACGATCAGGACGTCACACAGGGCCTGAAGCTGAATGCTTTCCAGGCCAAACTGATGCGCAGCCTCGCGGCGGTGGCCGAGAAGACGCAGGTGGTTAACCCAAAGCTGGTGTACGGCTCGGGCGTAGCTGATGGCGTCGCTTTGCGGTAACTCGTGCTCGGTGTTTTCGGCAAAAAGATCTATCTCCAGCGCAAAGCCTTCAGGCCTGGGCTGATGCTGCTGTTGATGCTGTAGCCAGCGCTGCTGGAGGGCATCGCGCGACGGCACAAGGCTTGCCAGCAGATTACCGTGCTGAGTGGCTCTTGCCTGCAGGGCACGGACTAAATCTTCGGCCTGTTGGCGAGCCTGCTGCGGCGTAACCTGCTGAGCATCGCTAAAGCGCCGGAAGAGGGCGACCGTCCGGGCGTCAAGCTCGTTACGCAGGGCGGTGATTCGTTGTTCCCGGCGGGGGGTGTTTAAAGCATCTATTAGCCACTCCAGCAGGCGATGCATATTCCTGCTGTCCAGCGCCTGCAGCGTCCCCCAGCGTTTGCCCGGAGAGCCGACCAGGCGCTGAACGCCTTCGTCGAGGCTGGTACCCAGGGTAAAGCGGGCGTCAAACGGTGTGATAGCCCATACCAGGCCCGGAAGGGCGCTATGGCCGGGACTTTGCGTATGGTCCACCCACCAGGACAGCGCTTTCCCGGCAGGCTGAACTTCACTGCGCTCGTTGACGGCATTGCAGACCAGCAGCGTATCTGGCTGAAGACGCGTCGTATACCAGGTCAGCCGCTGAGGGGGGATATCCAGTAAATCCACCTTTGGCAGCGCCGAGGGCTGGCTGAGAGTGAAAACGACCTCGGCACACAGCTGCGCAAGGTCATTTTGCGGCAGGCTTAAGTGTGAGCCCGGCAGCGATCCGGCCAGCGGGCATACCATCACGTCCGCCTGCTCCGGAGCGGCTTCCGGCCCGGCCGGGATCAGAAAACCTTCAGCGGGAAGCAGGAAGCTGTCCACGACCAGGCTGGCGGGAGCCAGCACCTGCTCAACGTTACCGAGATGCTGTAACGCCAGGGCCAGTCGCCGCCAGGTTTCCGTCAGCGCACTGTCCTCGCCCCACAGCAGGGCGAACAGCAACGCCCGATCCTCTACCGAAAGAGCAGGCGCAAGCTGGGCCATCTGATAACAAACATGTTCATCCAGGTGATTCTGACGACGCTGAAGACGGTGGTAGCCGCGAAGTAAATCGGCAGTTTGTTCGCTGGTCAGCCCCGGCTTTGGCACCGCCAGACGACGGCCCTCCAGCTCTGACAGCCGCAGGGTGACTGCGCTCGACGTCGCAAGACGAGGCGTCGCGGTTGTGTGGTACTGATTGATAAACTGCTGAGCCAGTTCGGCTTCGCTAAACAGCGTTAACAGCAGCGGGTAATTATCTACTTCCGGCGGCTGCTGCGCGCTAAAACGCACCGCCATCTCAGCTGGAGTGTGGCCTGGATTGATATGCGTGAGGTAGTCCAGACGCTTATCGCCAATCTGAATATCAATGCGGCCATTCGGGCTGCCCTGCAGGGTGTTCAGCAGGTGGTTTTTGCCGTCCAGAGCATGGCCATAAATGCCCAGCGTCAGCGGAGCCTCTTCCAGCGAGTGGATTCGACGTTGGCGTTCACCGATCTGCAGGAGGCTGACGAGCAGGCTGTCCGCTTCATTATCCAGCAGGGGGGGCGAAAGTGCGGGTCATCTGAACCCAGTTCACCAGAGGGTTGAGCGAGGTAGTTGGCTGCTTCATTTTTGGTATACGCTCCCGCTGTCTATCCAGTAATGCGTCGCCCCGCTGTAACTGCCTGCGAGGGTATTCAGTTTAAAACTCAGTTGATCGAGAGGGACTTTGCTGCCGTCCGAAAGCCAGGCTTCGGCCAGCAGGAACGACTCTGCCTCACGGGTTTGCTTCAGGCGAACGTTGAGTACGCCGTCCCCGGCTATGGCCTTCGCCAGCTGCGGCGAGTTAATCGCCAGCGTGTAGAGCGGCGTGGCTGGCCAGCGGGCGTTATCAAGCTGACGGAAGCCCAGGCAGGCGTTGCCGCGCAGCGGGAAGTGGACTCGGGTGTCCAGGCTCGCCTGCGGGCTGTCGAGATCGATATCCCGGTACCAGACATTATCCTCCAGCAGCCTGTCGTTGCCGTCCAGGATCCCAAGGTAGCGCACGGTGGAATAGGCCTGAATATCTGCCGCTTTAAAGTTGAAGCTCGGCAGACGCAGATCCATCGCCAGGCTGCACAGCATCGCACCCACAGCGGCTGTCGATTTCGGGTTACCAATCCGGCCCTGCTGGCTGAATGGATACCATTCGTGGGTCTGGTAGTTATCGAGCCAGACGATGCGGTTAACCGGCACCGGCTGGAGGTGGCGCAGTAGCGCCTGCACGCCAGGCAAACAGCCCGGTCGTCCGGTCACTAACAGCACGTCGCAGCAATAATGATTGATCACTTCGCACAGCGCCTGCAGCGGTGCGGTAAGGGTAAACTGGCCCGCCAGCAGCGCATCCTGCAGCGCGGCAATTTCCGCCTGCAGCGGCACGCTCATGATGTCAAACTGCGGCGCGTCGGCAGGCAGCTCGTGCTGCACGGCTTGCTGGACGTAATTGATTACGTTGCGGGTCGGCATCTGTGACAGGAGCTCGCCAAACGTCGCCTCCAGCGTGGCATCTGGTTCTTCCGGGTCGCTCTCTTCCCAGAACGAAAGCACCGCATGGCCAAGCGGAATAAACAGCTGTAATGCAGTTTGCTGGCGCAGCGTGGCGCGTGTGTCCATGCGGCCGGACTCCCCGAACAGCGTGGTCATCAGGCCAGGGGCATCGGCCACGCCCGCTTTATGGATATGGGCCTGCAAAGCAGGCAGCACGCAGCGCTGAATAACATCCAGCAAAATGTCATCCCCGGCGACCTTAAAACCTTCGCGGAACAGCAGACGCGGAGCAATTTTCACGTTGCTGCCGACGCCGTCATCCAGCTGATACTGGGTGATCGCCATATCGGTGGTACCGCCGCCGATATCAATCGACGCAACGCGCAAGGTTTTACCTGCGGGTTCGTCCGGCGTCAGCGCGCGGTCGGGGCGAGCGAGACTTTCAAAGAAGCGCCCGGTTTGCCCCGCGTAGTTAACCAGCGCTTCGTTATACAGCCAGACCAGCTGGCCGCAGGTCGCTTCGTCCCAGTCCATCTGCACTTCGGGGACCGGCACGATGCTTTTCTTTTTGTCGCGCTCCAGGGTAAAGCCTTCGTCCGTCGGGTGCCAGTCCATCGCTTTCCACACCAGGCCGACGGCCTCCTGCATACGCTGGCGGAACAGCTCGCGCTCCGGTTTTGGCATGGCGGAAGGCAGCGTCAGGATGAGGTTACGCAGCTGGCGAGGCGAAGTCGGGTGCCCCATGCTCTGGCGGGAACCGATGCTGTTGATCTGCATCAGCGCCTGAGAGAGCAGCTCGCACAGCATCAGGGTCATCAGCGAGCTACGGCTGTACTGCGGGGAAAATACCGGCAGACGCTCATCCATCGGCAGGGCATAGAGCGGTTGCCCGTCGTCATTCATCAGGTTCATCAGCGGAAAAGCAGTTGCGAGCGGCTCACGCTGGGTTTTTAGTCCCATCTGGCTGAAACGCCAGTCCTGGCTGGCTGGCGTTACGTCCCACAGATAGCGGCGCGGGCTGGAGATCCCGCTGGCGCCTTCGGTGCCCAGACGAGCACAGGCCATACGGCGGGCTTCGTCGCCGACGCGGGCGATAGAGGGCCAGACAAAAGCGTCATCGCGACCGCTCTCAACGGAGAAGTGTTGTTTGCCGAATTTCGCCTCGCTGAATTCGAGCCGGCTGGTAAACATCGCGTCGTTAATCAGCTGTGGCTCGCTCAGGGAACGGATTTGCAGCTCAGCGGTCTGGCGCAGGCCATCGTTCTCTTCGCCGTGATCTTCAATCAGCACGCCGCAGGTGTGAGTGTTGCCGACGTCGAGCACTAAATCTACGTCAATCGGAGGAGATTGCAGGGTCGCGGTAACGATCTTAACTTCCGGTACCGCAAGCTGATTGCCGATAAGCTCAAGAATATTGAGGTAGTGTGCCTGGTACTCAAACGCTTTCATGGCAGCCGAGAGGTCACGTTCGGTACGCTCTTCCACGCGGGTGGCGAACTGGCTAAACGCCTCACGCAGCCAGCCGTCAACCCAGGTCTGGTCGAGGAAGTCTTTGATCTCATGGTTGTGCCATGCCAGCGCAAAGCGGGTGCCGTTGCGCACGTCGCTTTCGGTTGGCGCGAGATGGGCCGCAGGATGATCGTCAGCGTATATTTTGCTGTCCAGCGCGATGCTAATACGTACGGTGTTGCCCGCCGAATCCGGTGTATCAAGAACCCGAACCTGCACGCGCGCCCAGTTATCCGGGCCGCCGACAAAGGTGCGGGGAGGGTTAAAGCGCAGGAAGGGCAGCGGCAGCCAGGTTTTGTCCATCACCCGCAGGGAGTGGCCCAGCGTAATGGTGCTTTCGGGTTTGACCACTTCTGGTGCGGAGCCGTTCTCCCCCGGCAGAGTGAATTTCCCCGGGACTACGTCGTAGTCGAGGCGTAAAAGCGGGCCGTTGGCCGTCTGGCGAACAAAACGCCCTGCATGCGCGGCGTTCATCTGCGGCGCAAGGCCGAAATCCAGGAACTGAATGCCGCTGTCTTTGATGAGCGTGACGCTCGGCTTGTAGTGAAAAAGAGTCGCCAGCATGATCAGTTACTCACTTTGCGGAAGGTGATCGGGACGACTTTGTCGCCTTCGTAGCGGCCTGTACATTCTGCGGCGCCGTTGCTGCCGGTTTTACAGGTAACCTCTGGCATCGGGTAACGGCTTCCGTCGCTGCAGCGTGCGCTACCGCGCGATTTAATCATCAGCGAACCGGACTGATGGAGGCCGGAGAAAACTTCGGCTTTACAGACGATGTTGTCGCCGTGAACCAGTCGTACGGTGCCTTTGTTGTTGGCTATCTGGTAGCGCAGGCTCGGCGCTTTGCCGGTGATCGGGTCGCTGAAATTAATTTGCGCGCGCCACGTCCCGTTGAGGAATTTGGTGGAGCCAATTTTCAGGGCTTCAGCCGGTAAAATTAAGGCATTTTTTGGCACGTCGGCCGCAACGGCAATGGGTTCTGGCTCTGGTGCTGCCGCCGCCGGCGCGGGCTCCGGTTGAGCTGGAGCAACAACTTCGGCGGGGGTCAACGGCAGGGTAGCTTTAGCCACCTCTACGGCCTGAATTGGCGCTGGCGCAATAGGCTTAGGCGGGACTTCGGCCTGGGCGATGGCCACCGGTGCAGTTTGGCTACCGCTAAGCAGTAGATAGCCCACGGGGGCCGCAATAGCAACGGCAATCACCGCTGCTACCGGCAACAGCCAGCGGCGGCGAGGTTTCTGTTTCACAGCAACAGGTTCGGGACGCTGTGCCGGGGTTTCTTCTTCGACCGATACGGCTTTGAGAGGCGTTGTCGCAAGGCTGTAAACCGGCGAGTCTTCGGATGCCTGAACCGCCAGCGGCGTTTCCAGCAGAGGCTTTTCTGGCTCGCTAATCTCTACCGGCAGGGACTCTGGCTCCGGCAGGGGTTCTTCCGGAATAAAGGTGATTTCCGGCTCGCGCGGCTCAGCAACGCGCAGGCATTCCAGCACATCTTCCCGTGCGCCCTGGTTCAGATTGACAAAGCCCCAGAAGGTGATCACCGGCTTGCCGTTCACCAGATAGACGTGCTGGCTGCCCGGAAACTGCAGGGCTTTTTCCAGCAGTGCGCCAAACAGGCGTATTGAGGTCTTTTCGGCCTGCTGGCAGCGGGCGCTGAGCGAGGCGACGTTAGATAAACAATTGTCCAGATAACGAAGGGCGGTGCGGCGTTCTTCATCGCTGGCGGCGGCCCAGCTGGTGACGCTGCCTTCCTGGGGGGCGTACCAGTCTACCCGGTCACCTTCGTCGTTTGGTTGGGGAATGGCCAGCGCATCGGCGACGGCCTGCTGTTTGCGAAGGCGTAAGGTTTCGCGTATCTGAAACGCCGAATCAAATACCGCCTGACCGTTTTCGCCCAGCGCGAGAAAGTCATCCAGGCACCCGCTGCGCAATAAAGTTTTTGCCACGTCATCAATCCTGCTGTTAACGGCTCACCCGAGAGCCATCTTCACGCTTTACAGTTTAACGAAGCGGCCCTAAGTCAAACGGCTGAAGAGACGGCAAAATGGGTAAATTATCTGGCTATTAGACAATGTCGGGCCGCGATACTTACCCGAGGGTAAGTCACTTACTGATGGGTAACTTCTTGACCCGAAAGAAAAAGAAAGACACGATAATCTTCGCTTTCACGGCCCGCGGGCCGAAGCTTTCCCTCTAACCATGTCGAGAAACATTATGGCTAAAATCGTTGTGATTTACTTTTCCGGGTACGGTCATACCAAACGTGTGGCAGAGCATGTTGCCCAGGGTGCAAATGCCGAACTGATTGCCGTTGACAGTAACGGAGATATCCAGGAGGCGGACTGGCAGAAACTGAATGAGGCTAAAGGGATCATCTTCGGCGCACCGACCTACATGGGCAACGTGCCGTGGCAGTTTAAGAAGTTTGCCGATGCCTCCTCCAAAGTCTGGTTCACTCGCGGCTGGCAGGACAAAGTGTTCGGCGGCTTTACCAACAGCGCCAGCCTCAACGGCGACAAGCAGGTGAGCCTGCAGTGGATGCAAACCCTGGCCTCCCAGCACGGCGGCATCTGGGTCAGCCTGGGTCAGCTGCCATCCAACACCCTGGCGGCAACCCGTGAAGACGTGAATAATCTGGGCGGCTCCGTAGGCCTGCTGGTGCAGTCTCCTTCAGATGCCAGCGCCGAGCAAATTGCCCAGGGTGACCTGGACACCGCCGTGAAATATGGCGCACGCGTTGCCGACGTTGCCGCTCGCCTGAGCTAACGTCCCCTTTCTTTGCCAAAGCGCCTGCGGGCGCTTTTTCTTTTTGAGTTCTCCGGCCATTCCCCTGATGATTTTCTGTTGTATTTCTCGGATAAATACTTATCATGATAATTATCAAGGTAACTATTTTATCCATTGGATGCTGCTATGCATGAAGATAAGTACGACATTGCCGGTTTTGCCGACCGCCCGCTGGGGATGCGTATGGCGATGCTGGTGCGCCTGTGGCGTGGGATCATTGATGACGCGGTTTCGTTTACCGGCCTGACGCAATGCAGCTGGACAGTGCTGATGCAGCTAAGCGTGTCGGGGGAGAAAATCACCGTGACGGATCTTGCAAGAGCGCAGGGCATTGACCTGCCGCCGCTGACCCGCACGCTGGCACAGCTTGAAAAAGAAGGCTACATCACCCGCATGGCGGACGAAAAAGATCGCCGGGTGAAATTCATTTCGCTGACGCCCTCGGGCAAAGAGGTGCTTAAAACCTTGAGCGAAACCATTGAGCGCTGTCAGAGCCAGGTCACCCACGGTATTCCAGCCCAGCAGCTTGAACAGCTCAGCCAGACGGTAAATCAGCTGGCGGCCAACATGATCAAGATTCGGTAGTTCTTAAACGCCAGGTTTGCTGGCGCATTTCTCATTTAGCGAGTAGTTATGACCCCTGAACAACGATTTACCCGCTGGGTAAAAGTGACGCTGGCGCTGTTTGCCGCGATGTTTTGCTATTTTCTTGCCGCCGATATCTGGGTGCCGCAAACGCCGGACTCCACCGTGATGCGGGTGGTGACCCCGGTTTCGTCTCGCGTATCGGGCTACGTGACGCACATTTACGTCAGCAATAACAGCGCCGTGAAGAAGGGCGACGTCCTGTTTGAAATCGATAATAAGCCTTATCAAATCCAGCTGGAACGAGCGGAAATCGACTACCAGCAGGCAATGCTGGATAACCAGCAAATCGATGCTCAAATCGCCGCCGCCCGCGCAAAAATCAAGGCCGCCCAGCTTGATGCCGACAACGCCGGGCGCAGCTATCACCGCTACAACGGGCTGAGCAGCGGCAACTTGATTTCGAAGCAGGATCTGGATACGGCCTTTACGCGCTGGCAAAGCGCGATGCAAAACGTGACTAACCTGCAGGCATCTCTGGAACAGCTGGTGATTTCACGCGGTGACCGCAGCGATCAAAACGTGACCCTGCAGAAGTACCGCAACCTGCTGAACGACGCCCGACTAAACCTGAACTACACCCGCGTAGTTGCCAGCAGCGACGGGACCGTCAGCAACCTGCAGCTGAAAGAGGGGTGGTACGCCGGGGCAGGCGCCCCTGCGCTGGCGCTGGTGAACGACAACCTGGATATTGTTGCCGATTTCCGCGAGAAGAGCCTCAGCAAAACTCAGCCGAACACTCGGGCAGATATCGTGTTTGACGGGCTACCGGGGCAGGTATTTAAAGCTCACGTAGCCAGTAGGGATGCGGGCGTATTACAGGGTCAGCAGGCGATTAACGGGCAGCTCTCCGCCCCAGAAAACTCTAACCGTTGGGTCAGGGATGCGCAGCGCATGCGTATCCATCTGCTGCTGGAAGAGGGTGAGATGCCTGACCTGCCGGCGGGTGCCCGGGCGACGGTGCAGCTTTACAATTCCTCGTCTGCTTTCGCTGCGTTTATCGGCGGGATGCAAATCAGGCTGGTGAGTTACCTTCATTATGTTTATTAAATTTATTCTCGGCCCGCTGAAGCGAAGCGCGCCGACGGCGTTCAGCGGCAACGACTTCCGCCATATGCTGCGCATCGTAATGGCCGGCTGCGTGGGGATGTTTGTCTACAGCTGGGTCAATACGCAGTACGGCGTATTTTATGTGGTTTACCCCATAATGCTTACCGGCCTGGTGCCCATTTTTAATGGCCATATTGCCCGGCAAATGATCGCGAACGCGCTGATTAACTGCGTTGAAATGACGCTGTTGTTTGCCGTTTTTGCTAACTATCCGCTGCCGATGACGCTGATTGTCTTCCTGATGTACATGACGCGTTTTTATCTGATGAGCCGGGGGCCGCTGTTTCTGTTTGGCTCGATGGGCGTGGTGTGCCTGAGCGTGATGGCGAACTTCCTGAGCTATCCGACCACCGACATGAGCGATCTGATGTTTTCTAACCTCATTGGCAGCCTGCTGGCGGTAGGGCTCTCGGCGCTTAGCTGCTATTTACTGCCGGACGTAGAACCACGCCAGCCGCCGCCTGCCATTCAAAAAGACGGGCCGCGCGTGATGCATGAGACGCTGCTGGCCTCCGTTACGGCAACCCTCTTATTCACCGTGTTCCAGGTCTACACGCTGAATGATTCACTTGCCGCGCTGATGGCGGGTATCTTTGCCCTGTTTCCCATGCACTTCCGGGGCGCGATTCTTTCCTCCTGGTGGCGCATTGTCGGGGTGATCGCCGGCTGTCTTTACGCGATTCTGGTGCAGCTGGTTATCTATGATTTCAGCCGCCACCTGATCCTGCTTATGCCGCTGATTAGCCTGGGCCTGCTGCTGGCCGCACGCATTCACGTATTTGAAAAGGTGGGGCCGGGGGTCGGATTCTCTATTCTGACGACCCTGGCGCTGATGTTCGGGCAATATATGCACCCTAACCAGGACATTGTCTTTAGCGCGCTGTACCGGATTTCTTCGGTCTCTGTGGCGATTATCGGCACGCTGGCCGTCACGTTTATTATTCACAAGGTGCTGAATAATTTCGCCTCAACGCGCTATGTCGTGAAATGACGCTACTCCTGCTCCGGCCAGGTACTGGTAATGCCCGGCTGGACAGGGCGCTCAAGGTAGGTCGACAGCACGATATAGGTTCTGGTCGCCAGCACGCCGTTGATCTCATACAGATGGGCGAGGAGAGCCTCAAGCGCTCTGGAGTCTTCCGTTCGCACTTTAAGCAACATGGAGGTGTCGCCGGCTACGGAGTGGATCTCTTCCACTTCCGGGTAGGCGGAAATGCGCAGCAGATCCGGCGTTTTCCCCCAGCCTTTGGTATCGATGTGGACGAACGCCAGCAGAGATTTGTTGATGGCCTTCGGGTCGATCAGCGCTGCCGTCTGCTGGATCACCCCGGAGCGCTTCAGGCGCTTAACCCTTTCGTGTGCCGCCGGAGCCGAAAGCGCGACTTTTTCTCCAAGCTCTGCATAGCTGATGGTCGCATCATCCACCAGCGCGCCTAATATTCTTCGGTCTGCGGCATCAATATTTCGCTCTGCAGTACCGTTCTGCTTAATACCGTCTGTTTCTTTTTTCATATCGCCTCTCGCTAATGACGCTGAATTTCATTCGTTTAAAATTGGTTTTTATCGAATTTAAGTCAAGTTTTAATCATTGTTCAGGAAGTGAAATGAAAAATAGTCAGTGTCTGGATCTGCATCCAGAGCCGTCTCTGTCTCCCGGCAAAGCCGTTTATGTGCTGACCGGCTGCGTCGGCGTCATCGGCGCTAACTCTATGGTGCTGGGGCCAATCGCTCCCTCGGTGGCATCATCCATTGGCGCGACCGTTCCCGCAGTGATGATGGCCGCCGCCGCCTTCGGGCTGGGCACTGCGGCCAGCGCGCTCTTCCTGGCCAGGCTTATCGACCTGGTGGGATCGGCCAGAATGCTCAAATTCACCATGACGCTGCTGGGAGCCGCGCTACTGTTTTGCGCATCAGCGCCCTCCGTAGGGCTGTTTATCGCTGCACAGCTGATTGCCGGGGTGGCCTCAGGTGTTGCGCTACCCGCGATTTACGCCAGCGCTGCGGCTATCGCTCCGCCAGGGCATGAAAGCCGAACAATCGGCAAAGTGCTGACAGGGTGGACGCTGAGCATGATCGCCGGCGTGTCGTTTTCCGTTGTTTTGGCCGAACTCCTTAGCTGGCGCGCGGTGTATATTTCGGTTAGCTGTCTGGCCGCGCTGGCGCTGGTTGCGCTCATTCGACTCAACATGCAGGATCGTCCTGCTGCGGGGATTGCGCCGTCGCCGCTTTCGGCTCTGGGGCTGCCGGGTATCAAGTCGCTTTTGGTCATGTGCGGAACATTTATGACTGCGTTTTACGGCCTGTACGCTTACCTGGGCGACCATCTTCATCAGGATCTCGGCCTGCCGGTGACGGCAAACGGCGCGGTGGCCATTGCCTATGGCGCAGGGTTTGGCTGTGCGGCACTGCTAAGCGGAATGGTAGACCGATTCGGTACAAAACGCCTGATGCCGCTGGTGTTGCTGGTGGCCGCGGGCGTCTACCTGGGGCTGGCCCTGTTTGGCGCCTCATTGGTGGGCGTTATACTTCTGCTGTTTGTGCTCGGCCTGGTGAATCACCTGGGGGTGAATTTATTAATTCAGCGCCTGACGGCGATCGATCCGACTAAACGCGGCACGCTGATGGGGCTGAACAGCGCCGTCACCTATCTGGCGGTATTCGCCGGCAGCAGCAGCTATGGTCCGCTCTATACCGACAGCGGCTTCACGGCAACGGCACTGGTTTCGCTTCTTCTGATGGCGATTGCCGTGCTGACCTGCCTGTGGCGTGACTTTGCCGGCCAGGGCGTGAAGGCCCTGAGCTGAGTCTTCCAGGTTATCGCTTTTTTATCTGAGACAAGCCGGGCCGTCTGTGCTAATTCTGGAGCATTCTATGTAGTTGCAGAGGTCCGAAGTATGAGCCAAAAATTGCCAATTTTACTGGTGCAGATGGGGCCGTCCCCCCCGAAGATATTCAACAAGCCGTGGGGGATCAGCCATCATGGTTTGAACAGGCTTTAAAACACCCGGATGTTGAGCTGCTCATCGTGCGGCCCTTTCTTGGCGAGCCGCTGCCCGCGCCGGGCGCCTTCCAGGCTGCGGTGATTTCCGGCTCATGGTCAATGGTGACGGAACATGAAGAGTGGAGCGAGCGCACGGCGGAATGGATAAAAGTGGTGGTTGCCGCTAGTACACCGCTTTTTGGCGTTTGTTATGGGCACCAGCTGATGGCCTACGCGCTCGGTGGGCGAGTGGATTATCATCCGCAGGGCAGCGAAATCGGGCAGCTACCGGTAACGCTTACCGAGGCCGGGCGAGACGATCCGGCGCTGAGTCACCTGGCAGAGTCGTTCCCGGTATTTTTAAGCCACGAGCAAAGCGTCCTCGCGCTGCCGCCCGGTGCCGTATGCCTGGCTTCATCCTCACACGATCCTAATCAGATCGTCCGCTATACGGCCAATGCGCTGTCGGTGCAGTTTCACCCGGAGTTCACCTCCGGGGTGATGAATAAGATTATCTCCAGCCGCGGCGAGCGGGCGGCGCTGAAGGGCAAAAATAAGCAGGCGCTGCTGAACGAGGTCAGTGAAACACCCGAGGCCAGAGCAATTTTGCAGCGTTTTATTTTGCCCGCAGCTTGAAACCCCATGTTAACCGCCACAATTGTATAGAAAAGGGGATGTTTGCCATTTGCTTGTCGTTCAGGGCTGTGCTGTTATTACTGTGAGTAATCATAAGTAGCTCAACCCTTTGGCAAGCAAATAAAAGGCAAACAATATGTCTCCAGGGAAAACTCTGCTCGGCCTGCTGCTGAGCGCACTCCTCCCCGCAGGTAGCGCGATGGCTGCGGCAAACAGTACGCTGGTCTACTGCTCCGAAGCCTCTCCTGAATCCTTTAACCCACAGATTGCCAGCTCCGGCCCAAGCTTTGTCGCCAGCTCGCAAACGCTTTATAACCGCCTGATTGATTTCAACCCGGAAGACAACACGCCAGTGCCGTCGCTGGCAACGGAATGGAAAATCAGTCCCGACGGGAAAACCTACACTTTCACCCTGCGCCAGGGCGTGAAGTTCAACAGCAACAAATACTTTAAGCCAACGCGCGACTTCAACGCTGACGACGTCGTCTTCTCCGTCATGCGCCAGAAAGACGCCAACAACCCGTACCACAAGGTGTCGCAGGCGAACTACGAATACTTTAATGACGTCGGCCTGGACAAACTCATCGTTGACGTTAAAAAGCTGGATGACAATCACGTCCAGTTTACCCTCAGCGAGCCGAATGCTGCGTTCCTGGCCGACTGGGGCATGGACTTCGCCTCTATTTTGTCCGCCGAGTATGCGGATGCGATGCTGAAAGCCGGCACGCCGGAGCGGGTGGATAACAACCCGATTGGAACCGGGCCTTATGCGCTGCAGGATTACAAAATTGACTCTGTGATTCGCTACGTCGCCAACCCAAATTACTGGAAGGGCGAGGTGCCGACCAAGCAACTGATCTTCTCCATCACGCCTAACGTGCAAACTCGTCTGGCGAAGCTGCAGAAAAATGAATGCCAGATTATCCCTGCGCCGAGTCCGGTACAGTTTGACGCCATCAAGGCGGATAAAAACCTGGTGCTTCACAGCATTGATGGCCTGAACGTCGGTTACCTGGCGTTTAATACCAGCAAGAAGCCGTTCGATAACGCGCTGGTGCGCCAGGCGCTAAACTATGCGGTGGACAAAAAAGCCATCGTTAACGCCATCTTTATGGGCTCCGGCTCGGTGGCAAAATCGCCGATCCCGCCAACTATGCTCGGCTACGACAAAGATTTGAAGGATTACGGCTACGATCCGGAAAAAGCCAAAGCGCTGCTGAAGCAGGCGGGGCTGGAGAAGGGGTTTGATACCGATCTTTGGTCAATGCCGGTGCAGCGCCCGTATAACCCGAACTCGCGCCGCATTGCGGAGATGATCCAGAGCGACTGGGCGAAAGTGGGCGTAAACGCCAAAATTGTCACCTTCGAATGGGGCGAGTATCTGGCCGGAATGCGTAAAGGGAACACTCTTCGGCGCTGTTTGGCTGGATGTCGGACAACGGCGATCCGGACAACTTTGCGGATACCTTGTTAGGCTGCGGCAGCGTAGCAAGCGGCTCGAACGTCGCCCGCTGGTGTGACAAAAACTACGATGCTCTGGTGCAAAAGGCGAAGCTAACCAGCGACCCGGCAGCCCGCGCCAAGCTCTACGTCCAGGCTCAGCAGATTTACTATCAGCAGGCCCCGTGGATCGCGCTGGCAAACGGTAAAACCTTCTATGCGACCCGCAGCAACGTCAGCGGCTATACCGTGAGCCTTGCCGGCAGCGATTTCTCTAAAGCGAAGCTGGATTAACCAGGTAAACCCTCACCCCGGCCCTCTCCCTGCAAGGGAGAGGGGGAATACGGATGCTGATTTTATTGTTCCCTCTCCACTTTTGGGAGAGGGTTAGAGTGAGGGGTAAAACAGGATAAGGAACACGCCATGACCCATCTTTCAGACGTTATCAGCCGCGTAGACGCCGCCATCGCCGCAGACGTTATCATCCCCATGAACGAACTGCTTGTTGAGCTTAGCGACGATGCCGAGCTGACGCGAGAAGAGCGCTATGCCCAGCAGCAGCGGCTGCGTATCGCCATTGCCCACAAAGGCAATCATCACAGAGAAGAAATTGAAGAGCGCCGCGAGCAGTTAACCCGCGGCGGTACCATTATCTAGCCGGGAGTTGTTATGCGTATTGGATTTATCGGACTGGGCGGCATGGGCCAGCCAATGGCAGAAAACTTGCTGAAAGCCGGGCATCAGGTTGCCGTCTGGAACCGTTCTCAGGCACCTGCGGAAGCCTTAAAAGCAAAAGGGGCGACAATTTACGCGACGCCGTCGGAGTTTACCGAAAGCGAAGTACTGATCACCATGCTTGCTGATGATGATACCAGTCGCCGGGTCGTGGTTGAGCAGGGAGCGCTTGCTGCGCTGCCAAAGGGGGCAATATGGCTCAACATGGCCACGGTTTCCGTCGCTTTTACCAACGAGATGGCGGAAAAGGCCAGCGCCGGCGGCCATCGCTATATCGCTGCGCCCGTGCTGGGGCGTGTGGACGTCGCGGCGGCGGGGAATCTTAACATTCTAACCGCAGGCCCGGCGGAACTGCTGGATACCGTGCAGCCGATCTTTGATGTGCTGGGGCAGAAAACCTGGCGCTTTGGGGAGCGCCCGGAGCAGGCGGCGGCGGTGAAGCTGGCGGCTAATTTTATGCTGGCAAGCGCCATCGAAGCGATGGGGGAATCATCCGCCCTGGTGGGCGCCTATGATGTTACGGCAGGGGATTTCCTCGGTATGCTGACCAGCACATTATTTGCAGCTCCGGCCTATAAAAACTATGGGGCGATGATTGCCGAATCCCGCTACAGCCCGGCAGGTTTTACCATGAAGCTTGGGCTGAAGGACGTGCGTCTGGCACAGCAGGCGGCAGAAAGTAAAAATGTGCCAATGGGTTTTGCTGGCGTGCTGAGGGATAACTATCTCGATGCCCTGGCGCACGGCGACGAGCAGCTAGACTGGGCAGCTTTAGCCACCGTCTCCGCTCGCCGCAGCGGTCAATAAGCCGTATTGGCGGCGAATAGTAATATTGCATATTCGCCGCCAGATATATCCCCTAAATTATTCATCCGCACTAAAATAACGCGCTATGGCAGTGCATTGAATATAATAAAAACTTATTTTTAAATTAAAAACCCTTCCCGATCATCAGCTAATAAAAATGGCACCGTAATTGCTTTAGCTATACCATCTTGTATACCAGGTGGGATGCCAGCTTATGTCAGTCGCTTTAATGTCGCAGTGGATCACCGATTACCGGCAGCAGCCTCATTCGCTGTCGGGCGCTTATCGGCAATTAATGACCAGTATTTCACGGCAGGACAATGCCTGGATATACATTGCCAGCGAACAGCAAATTAGTGAGCAAATAAATGCTTTGTTGCAGGCCATTAATGACGGTGAGAAAACGCCGGCAGATTTCCCATTATTTGGCGTGCCGTTTGCGGTTAAAGATAATATTGATGTCGCCGGCATGCCGACCAGCGCAGCGTGCCCGGTATTTACTTATCACCCGGCTGACGATGCCACTGTTATTTCGCGCCTGCGCGCCGCCGGTGCGATTGTGGTGGGTAAAACCAACCTCGATCAGTTTGCGACCGGGCTGGTAGGCACCCGTTCCCCGTACGGGGCAGTGGTCAATAGCTTCAACCCGGATTACGTCAGCGGCGGATCAAGCTCCGGTTCAGCTTCCGTGGTGGCTCGGGGGCTGGTCTGTTTCTCTCTGGGAACCGATACCGCAGGCTCCGGGCGAGTGCCCGCCGGCTTCAATAATATTGTCGGCTTAAAACCCACCAAAGGCTGGCTCTCTAATGCTGGCGTGGTTCCTGCCTGCCGCCTTAATGATTGCGTCTCCATCTTTGCTCACTCGGCGGCAGATGCTGCCGTTGTGGCGAACGTGGCTGGAGGATACGATCCGCTCGATCCTTATTCCCGGCCTAATCCTCATACCGCTCCCGCCCGGTTTAGTCCGCGTCTGCGCTTTGCCATTCCTGACCGGCTTACGTTCTTCGATGACAAACTCAGCGAAGAGGCCTTTCAGCAGGCGCTGGAGAGGTTGATGGCGATGGGCGCTGAATTGGTTGCCGTGGATTTCAGCGATTTCACTAATCTCGCCGACCAGCTTTATAACGGCGCCTGGGTGGCCGAGCGCACCGTGGCGGTAAAAGAGATTCTGGAAAAGCATCCTGATGCCATGGACCCGACAGTACGCGGCATCGTTGCCAGCGGGTTGAGCTATTCAGCCTGCGATGCCTGGCAGGCCGAATATACCCGCGCTGAATTAGCCCGCCGCATCAACCAGCAGCTTTCCGGATTTGACGCCCTGGTGGTGCCGACGTCACCGACCATTCACACGCTGGCTGAAATGCGCGATGAACCTGTCCGCTATAACTCCCGGTTTGGCACCTACACCAATTTTACCAATCTCGCGGATCTAAGCGCGCTGGCGCTACCGGGTGATTTTCGTGCTGATGGCCTGCCTGCGGGGATCACGCTGATCGCTCCGGCCTGGCACGATGCGGCGCTTAGCCACTTTGGCGCCGCGTGGCAGGCGCAGCTTGATCTCCCGGTCGGGGCAACGTCACAGAAGCTGCCTGCGGTGCAGGCCAGTACGCCTGCCAGCGGTTTTGTTCGCGTGGCGGTGGTAGGCGCACATCTGCGCGGTATGCCACTCAATCACCAGCTGATTAGCCGCAATGCTGTGTTTATTGAAGAAACGCAAACCGCAGAAAACTACCGCCTCTATGCCCTCGCAAACACCCAGCCGCCTAAGCCGGGGCTGGTTCGCTCCACAAAAGGGCAGCCGATAGCCGTTGAGCTTTGGGACATCCCGCTCGCGCGATTCGGCGAGTTTGTTGCCGAAATTCCGGCCCCGTTGGGTATTGGCACGCTGACTTTGCAGGATGGGCGCAGCGTGAAGGGCTTTATCTGTGAACCGTGCGCAACAGAAGGCGCAACGGACATTACCCCATGGGGCGGCTGGAAAGCCTGGCTTGCTCGTCAACCTGGCGCTTAAGGAGAGGGAATATGTTTAGCAAGGTCTTGATTGCCAACCGCGGAGAGATTGCCTGCCGCGCTATTCGCACGCTGAAGAAAATGAACGTCACCAGCGTTGCCGTCTATTCCGATGCGGATGCCAGCGCACAGCATGTGCTTGATGCTGACGTAGCCATCGCGCTGGGCGGGGATAAAGCCAGCGACACTTACCTCAGCATCGACAAAATTCTGGCCGCGGCCAAAGAAAGCGGCGCGGAAGCTATTTTCCCCGGCTACGGCTTCCTCTCTGAGCGTGCGGAGTTTGCCGAGGCTTGCGAAGCGGCTGGCATCGTTTTTATCGGGCCAACGGCACGGCAAATCAGCGATTTCGGTCTTAAACACCGTGCCCGCGAGCTGGCCTCCGGGGTAGAGGTGCCGATGACGCCGGGGACCGGACTGCTGAAGTCGCCTGAAGAAGCGCAGCTGGCGGCGGCAGAAATCGGTTATCCGGTGATGCTAAAAACCACGGCGGGCGGGGGCGGTATTGGCCTTACCCGCTGCGACAGCGAACCGGCGCTGCTTGAGGCCTGGGAAAGCGTGAAGCGCATGGGTGCGCAGTTTTTTAGCGATGATGGCGTATTTATCGAGCGTTTTGTCGACAAAGCCCGTCATCTGGAAGTGCAAATCTTCGGCGATGGCAAAGGCAAGGTTGTTGCCCTGGGTGAGCGTGACTGCTCGCTGCAGCGTCGTAATCAGAAAGTGGTTGAGGAAACGCCTGCGCCAAATCTTCCTCAGGCAACGCGTGAGGCACTGCACCGTGCTGCGGTGGCGCTGGGCGAATCCGTTAACTATCGCAGCGCGGGTACGGTTGAATTTATTTACGATGCGGCGCGTGATGCCTTTTACTTTCTGGAGGTAAACACCCGCCTGCAGGTTGAGCATCCGGTGACCGAGTGCGTCACGGGTCTGGATCTGATCGAATGCATGATCCTGGTCGCTGCAGGCAGTTCGCCGGACTGGCAGGCAATGGCCAAAGCGCCACGGGGTGCGGCCATTGAAGTCCGTATTTATGCGGAAGACGCGCTGAAAAACTTCCAGCCGTCACCGGGCGTACTGACCGACGTTTATTTCCCTGAGGGCGTGCGGGTTGATGGATGGGTTAGTACCGGCAGCGAAGTGAGCGCGTTCTACGATCCGATGATCGCCAAGATCATCGTTTACGGCGAGGACCGCCTGCAGGCGTTAAGTAAACTAAACGACGCGCTGGCGGCAACCCGGCTCCACGGGATCGCAACCAATCTCGATTATCTGCGTCAGATCGTCCGCCTGCCGGAGTTTAAGGCGGGCATAATGTGGACTCGTTTACTCGACAGCGTGAGCTATCAGGCGCAGGCCATAGAGGTGCTGGAGCCGGGCACCTGGAGCAGCGTTCAGGACAGTCCGGGCCGCCTCGGATATTGGGATATCGGCGTACCACCGTCCGGGCCGATGGATGATCTTGCCTTCCGTCTGGCTAACCGCATCGTCGGCAACCATCCGTCTGCGGCCGGGCTGGAGTTTACCCTCCAGGGGCCAACGCTGCGCTTCCACAGCGAAGCAATCATAGCGCTCACCGGCGCACCTTGTCCGGCAATGCTTGACGATCGCCCTGTGACGTTCTGGCAGCCGACCGTAGTGAAAGCGGGACAGATCCTCACGTTAGGCAGAGCGAGCAGCGGCTGCAGAACCTATCTGGCAGTGCGCAACGGCTTTGACGTGCCTGTCTATCTTGGCAGCCGCTCCACCTTTGCGCTTGGCCAGTTTGGTGGGCATGCGGGACGTACGCTGCGAGTGGCTGATGTGCTGGCTATCTCTCAACCTTGCCTGCCTGCGTGTACGACGCCTGCACCGATTAGCCTCCCGCAGGCGCCGGAACCCGCGTTAATCCCGCAGTACGGCGACGTTTGGGAGATCGGCGTGCTTTACGGCCCGCACGGCGCACCGGATTTTTTCACCCCTGAATCGATGGAAACCTTCTTCAGCGCCGAATGGCAGGTGCACTATAACTCTAATCGCCTGGGTGTGCGGCTGGTAGGGCCGAAACCGGAGTGGACGAGAGCCGACGGCGGTGAGGCAGGGCTTCATCCTTCCAATGTTCACGACTGCGAATACGCCATCGGCGCGGTGAACTTTACCGGCGACTTCCCGGTGATCCTGACGCGCGACGGCCCAAGCCTGGGCGGGTTTGTCTGCCCGGTGACGATTGCTAAAGCAGAACTTTGGAAAGTCGGGCAGGTTAAACCTGGCGACCGCATTCGTTTTCACACCATCAGCTTTGAACATGCGCAGTCTCTGGAAATTGCCCAGCAGGTTGCGGTGACTAACCTGTGTGCGGGCGCAAGCCTGCCAGACCTGCATCCTTCTATTGCGCCAGGCGTGACGACCAGCGCTGCGATCCTTGCGGAGATTCCTGCTCATGAAACGCTGCCTGCGGTGGTTTATCGCCAGGCGGGCGACAACTATGTGCTGATCGAATACGGCGACAACGTGCTCGACCTGGCATTGCGGCTGCGTATTTACCTGCTGATGAAGGCGATTAACCAGGCGGCGCAAACGGGTATTGAGGAGCTTTCGCCCGGCGTTCGTTCGTTGCAGATCCGCTATGACAGCCAGCGTATTTCTCAGAACCAGCTGCTGACGCTGCTGCTGAGTATTGAAAAACAGCTTGGCGATGTTACGCGCCTCAAAATTCCCTCACGCATTGTTCACCTGCCGATGGCCTTTGAAGACAGCGCAACGCTGGCGGCGGTGGAGCGCTACCAGCAGACGGTGCGGGATGACGCACCGTGGCTGCCGAACAATGTGGACTTCATTCAGCGCACCAACGGATTACAAAGCCGCGACGAGGTGAAACAGATCCTGTTTGATGCCAGCTACCTGGTACTGGGTTTAGGGGACGTCTACCTCGGCGCACCCTGCGCCGTGCCGCTCGATCCGCGCCACAGGCTGTTAAGTTCGAAATACAACCCGGCGCGTACGTGGACCGCAGAAGGCACGGTAGGGATCGGCGGCATGTACATGTGTATCTACGGCATGGACTCCCCGGGCGGCTATCAGCTGGTGGGGCGCACGCTGCCCATCTGGAACAAGTTCCTCAAAAACGAACAGTTTGGCGACGAACCCTGGCTGCTGAAGTTCTTCGACCAGGTGCGGTTCTACCCGGTGAGCGAAGAGGAGTTGACCGGGTTCCGCACGGCATTTCGTGAAGGGCGCGCCCGGGTTGAGATCGAAGAGGTTGAGTTCGATTTTGCCGAATACAGCCGTTTTCTTGAGGACAACGCCGACGACATTTCCGCCTTCCGCAGCCGCCAGCAGGAAGCTTTCCTCAGCGAAGTAGCGCACTGGAAAGAGCAGGAAAGCGCGGCGGTGGAAAGCGCGATGGCGGCGGCGGAGCTCCCTGAGGAGGAACAGGCTGGTCAGCTCGTCAGCGCCGACCTGAACGGCAATATCTGGAAGATCCTCGTTGAACCGGGCCAGAGCGTGAAGCAGGGCGAACCGCTGATCGTCGTCGAGGCGATGAAGATGGAGCTGCTGGTCAGCGCGCCGTGCGACGGCAAAGTCGTGCGCATTCAGTGCCAGCAGGGGCGTCCGGTGGGGCCGGGTGATGCGCTGCTGTGGCTGGAGGCGGTGTAGGGCCGCCCCTCACTCTAACCCTCTCCCCAGAGGGGAGAGGGAATAAAACAGAGAAACGCACTCACTATATTTCCCCCTCACCCTTCCAGGGAGAGGGCCGGGGTGAGGGTAAAAATGACACAAGAGGCGACTATGCCAAAGCGACCAGAAGCCGTAGCGGAGCGCATTTACCAGCAGCTAAAGCAGGAAATCTTCGACTTTATTCTGCTGCCGGGCGACCGCTTTAGCGAAAACGAAATTGCGGAGCGGATGAGCGCCAGCCGCACGCCGGTCCGCCAGGCTCTTTATGCGCTGCAGCAGGAAGGCTATGTCGACGTACAACCCCGCAGCGGCTGGCAGATCCGCGCGGTAGATTTC
This sequence comes from Cedecea lapagei, assembly GCF_900635955.1. Classification (GTDB taxonomy): domain Bacteria; phylum Pseudomonadota; class Gammaproteobacteria; order Enterobacterales; family Enterobacteriaceae; genus Cedecea; species Cedecea lapagei. The sequence goes on along the minus strand of NZ_LR134201.1, from coordinate 2,351,117 downwards.
GATCATCTCGAGGCGCTTTACGATCTGCGCATCGTGCTGGAGCTGGAGGCGGTGAAGCGGCTTTGCCTGCGGAATGATTCCGTTTCAATGCTGCCGCTGCAGGCATTGAAACAGTTCTGGCTGGATGAACCGCCGCTGAAGGAGGGAATCAACGTCGCGCCGCATGACGAAGCTTTTCATATGACGCTGGTCTCTGCGGCGGGCAACTCCGAAATGGCCAGGGTTCACCGGGAGATCACCGAGAAAATTCGCATTGTGCGCAGGCTGGACTTTACCCGCCAGCCTCGCGTCAGTGCGACCTATGCCGAGCATGGGCAAATTCTGCTCGCCGTCTGGGACCGCAACCTTGAGGAGGCACAGACCCGACTACACGACCACATTGCCGCAAGTCAGAAAGAGGTTCGTCAGATCACGCTTCATATGCTGCACCAGGCTCGGCAGCTCAAGCTGAGTTAACCATTTAATGTTTCTTCAGGGGAGTCAGACTTATGCAACGTCGTACCTTTGTTAAAGCTTTCGCGCTTTCCGCTTCGGTCGTCAGCCTCGGGCTGGCCTTTGCCGCTCAGGCGGCAGATACCATTAAGGTCGGGATCATGCACTCGCTGTCGGGGACCATGGCCATTTCAGAGACGCCGCTTAAAGACGTGGCGCTGATGACCATCGACGACATTAACGCGAAGGGAGGCGTGCTCGGTAAAAAGCTGGAGCCCGTGGTGGTTGACCCCGCGTCCAACTGGCCGCTGTTCGCCGAAAAAGCTCGCCAGCTGCTGAGCCAGGATAAGGTCGCTGTGGTCTTTGGCTGCTGGACCTCCGTCTCGCGTAAATCGGTGCTGCCGGTGTTTGAAGAGCTGAACGGCCTGCTGTTTTACCCGGTGCAGTACGAAGGGGAAGAGATGTCGCCGAACGTGTTTTACACCGGCGCAGCGCCTAACCAGCAGGCGATTCCGGCGGTGGAATACCTGATGAGCGAAGATGGCGGGGCGGCAAAACGCTTCTTCCTGCTGGGAACGGATTACGTTTACCCGCGCACCACCAATAAGATCCTGCGCGCCTTTTTGCACTCAAAGGGCGTTCAGGACAAAGATATCGAAGAGGTCTACACGCCGTTTGGCCATAGCGATTACCAGACCATCGTAGCCAATATCAAAAAATTCTCCGCTGGCGGTAAGACGGCGGTGATCTCCACCATCAACGGCGACTCCAACGTGCCGTTCTACAAAGAGCTGGCAAACCAGGGGCTGAAGGCGACCGACGTACCGGTGGTGGCCTTCTCCGTGGGTGAAGAAGAGCTGCGCGGGATCGACACCAAACCGCTGGTGGGCAACCTCGCAGCCTGGAACTACTTTGAGTCCGTCGATAACCCGACCAACAAACAGTTTGTCAGCGAGTGGAAGGCCTACGCCAAGGCCCACAACCTGCCGAACGCCAATACCGTGGTGACCAACGACCCAATGGAAGCGACTTACGTCGGCATCCATATGTGGGCGCAGGCGGTGGAGAAAGCCGGGACAACGGACGTGGATAAAGTCCGCGCGGCAATGGCCGGGCAGACCTTTAACGCGCCGTCCGGTTTTACCCTGACGATGGACGCCACTAACCACCATCTGCATAAGCCAGTGATGATCGGCGAGATCGAAAGCAACGGCCAGTTCAATGTGGTCTGGCAGACCGACAAACCAGTGCGTGCTCAGCCATGGAGCCCGTTTATTCCAGGGAATGATAAGAAATCTGACCTGCCGGTGAAGACCGCCAGCAACTGATTTTTAACCCTCACCCCGGCTCTTTCCAGGGAAGGAAGAGAAGTATCCCCTGTGGGGAGAGGGTTAGGGTGAGGGGCAACAGGGTATAGTCACACAGGAGAACGCCATGACATTAGCATCACTGGCCCGGCTGCTGCTGGTTGTGGCCGCATTCTTGCCGGGGCTTGCCGCCGCCGGTGACGCGGAGACGTTTGCGGCCGCAAATCGCTCGGATCAGGCGGTACTGCTGCAAAGCTGGACGCTATCGCCCGATCCCTCGCGTTTACCGCTGCTCAATGCCCTCAAGCAGGAAACGCTGGTTACCGACGGGCATTCGGCTTTTAACCAGACTGAGGCGGGACTCTCTCCTTTGGGCGAGGAAGCAACGCCGCAGGGCGAGACAAAAAAGCTGCGGCTCACCAATCGCCTGCGTGTACTGGCCGCCGGTGCGCTGGCAAGTCATCAGCTGATAAGTGACAATGTCACTATTCGCCTGAGTGCAGCGAAGGCCCTGCAGAAAGAGGCCCCGCCGGAGCTGCTGCCGGTCCTTCAGACGCGTATAAACGCCGAAAAAGACCAAAATGTACGTAATGCCCTGGAACTGGCCGCCGCTCGGCTGGAGCTGACTAGCCTGCAGCCTGAAGTGCGTCTGCAGGCGGTAAAGCTTCTGGGGCAGTCCTCTGACCCGGAAACGGAAGCCTTGCTCAAGCCATTAACCGACGCGAGCGCGGAGCCGAATACGGCAGTACGGCAGGCTGCCGTAGAGGGCTTGCGCAAAATTGAGCACCGTCAGCGGCTGGGCGAAATTCTCGGCCAGGCGTTTATGGGGCTCTCCCTTGGCTCTATTTTGTTGCTTGCTGCCCTTGGCCTGGCGATTACCTATGGTCTGCTGGGCGTTATCAACATGGCGCACGGCGAAATGCTGATGCTGGGCGCCTACTCGGCATGGCTGGTTCAGGCAGGGTTCCAGCAGTTCGCTCCGGCATGGCTGGCGTTTTATCCCCTCGTCGCGCTGCCGGTTGCCTTTACTGTCACCGCCGGCATAGGGATGGCGCTTGAGCGCACAATCATTCGCCATCTGTATGGTCGCCCGCTGGAAACGCTGCTCGCCACCTGGGGGATTAGCCTGATGTTGATTCAGATCGTGCGCATGCTGTTTGGCGCGCAGAACGTGGAGGTGGCTAACCCTGGCTGGCTGTCAGGTGGTCTGCAGGTGCTGCCGAACCTGATCCTGCCGTGGAACCGTCTGGTGGTGCTGGGCTTTGTGCTGCTTGTACTGCTGTTTACCTGGCTGCTGCTGAACAAAACTCGACTCGGCATGAACGTGCGCGCGGTGACGCAAAACCGTGCCATGGCGGCCTGCTGCGGCGTATCTACCGGGCGCGTGGATATGCTTGCCTTTGGGCTGGGCTCCGGGATCGCCGGTCTGGGGGGCGTGGCGCTGTCTCAGCTGGGGAACGTCGGCCCCGAGCTTGGCCAGGGTTACATCATCGACTCCTTCCTGGTGGTGGTGCTGGGCGGCGTTGGGCAGCTTGCCGGAAGCGTGGCCGCGGCGTTTGGGCTTGGCATCTTTAAACAAAATCCTCGAGCCGCAAATTGGCGCGGTACTGGGCAAAATTTTGATTCTGGTACTGATCGTACTGTTTATTCAGAAGCGTCCGCAGGGGCTATTCGCGCTAAAAGGGAGGGTCATTGACTGATGACTATGCCGTTGACTTTGACGCTCGGGCGCAAGGCTCCGCGTCTGACTTTAGTCGTGGGAACTCTGCTGGTGGCGATGCTGCTAACGCTGCCGTTCCTGACGCTGCTGCCCGCCAGCCATCCGCTCAGCCTGTCGACCTACACCCTGACGCTGACTGGCAAGATCCTCTGCTATGCCGTTGTGGCGGTGGCGCTGGATCTTGTCTGGGGCTACGCCGGGTTGCTCTCTCTTGGCCATGGCCTGTTTTTTGCCCTCGGCGGTTACGCCATGGGGATGTACCTGATGCGCCAGGCTGCGGGCGACGGCCTGCCTGGTTCTATGTCGTTTCTCTCCTGGAGTGAGCTGCCGTGGTACTGGTGGGGAACCCAACACTTTGCCTGGGCGATGCTGCTGGTTATGGCGGTTCCGGGGCTGCTGGCGTTTGTTTTTGGCTTTTTCGCCTTTCGCTCAAAGATTAAGGGCGTTTACTTCTCGATCATGACTCAGGCGCTGACCTGGGCTGGGATGCTGCTGTTTTTCCGCAACGAAACCGGCTTTGGCGGCAATAACGGCTTCACCGGATTTACCACGCTGTTAGGGATGCCGGTAACGGCCATCGGGACGCGTATCGGGCTATTTATCGCCACCGTTCTGCTTTTGGTGGCAAGCGTAGCCATCGGGTTCTGGCTGGCACGGAGTAAATTTGGCCGCATTCTGACGGCGGTGCGCGATGCGGAAAACCGGCTGACCTACTGCGGTTACGACCCTCGCGGTTTCAAACTGCTGGTGTGGACGCTTTCTGCCGTACTTTGCGGGCTTGCAGGTGCGCTTTATGTCCCTCAGGTCGGCATTATTAATCCCGGCGAAATGTCGCCGACCAACTCTATTGAGGCCGCTATCTGGGTGGCGCTGGGCGGCCGCGGCACGCTGATTGGCCCGGTAGTAGGCGCTGGGCTGGTAAACGGCGCCAAAAGCTACTTCACCATGGCGGTGCCGGAGTACTGGCAGCTGTTTCTCGGCCTGATTTTTATTCTGGTGACGCTGTTTTTACCGCGCGGGGTGATTGGCCTGCTGCGCAAAGGAGAGAAATGATGCAGCCTGCCGACCCTCTGTTTACCCGTCAGCATCCTACCGACCGCTTTCGCGAGCAAACCGACCCGGTGCTGGCGCTGGAAAATATCAACGTTAACTTTGACGGTTTCCAGGCGCTGACCAATTTATCGCTGAACATCGGCGTGGGCGAGCTGCGCTGCGTGATCGGCCCTAACGGTGCCGGAAAAACTACGCTGATGGATGTGATCACCGGTAAGACTAAACCGCAGAGCGGCAAAGCCTTTTACGATCAATCCATCGATCTTATGCGGCTTGAGCCTATCGAAATCGCCCAGCGAGGTATTGGCCGTAAGTTTCAAAAACCGACGGTTTTCGAAGCGCTCACGGTTTTTGAAAATCTCGAGATTGCCCAGAAAAATAATAAATCCGTGTGGGCAAGCCTGCGGGCAAAGCTCAGCGGCGAGCAGCGGGATCGCATCGACGAGATGTTAACCACGCTGCGGCTGACGGGCGAGCGCCATCGCCGGGCGGGGCTGCTTTCCCACGGGCAAAAACAGTTCCTGGAGATCGGCATGCTGCTGGTGCAGGAGCCGCATCTGCTGCTGCTGGACGAACCAGCAGCCGGAATGACGGATGCTGAAACGGAGTATACGGCTGAGCTGTTCCGCAGCCTGGCAGGGAAACACTCGCTGATGGTGGTTGAGCACGATATGGGCTTTGTCGAGACTATTGCCGACCACGTCACCGTGCTGCATCAGGGGCAGGTGCTTGCGGAAGGTTCGCTGCGCGAGGTGCAGGCAAATGAGCAGGTTATCGAGGTCTATCTTGGCCGTTAAGGAGCGAAAATGTTGCAGGTGAACGAACTGAACCAGTACTACGGCGGTAGCCATATTCTGCGAGGCGTGAGCTTTGACGTACGTGTGGGAGAGGTCACCTGCCTGCTCGGACGGAATGGCGTGGGGAAAACCACGCTGCTGAAATGCCTGATGGGGCTTATCCCGGTGAAGGGCGGAAGCATCAGCTGGCAGGGGCAAACGATAACCCAGCGCAGGCCGCACCAGCGTGTTCAGGCGGGGATTGCCTATGTTCCTCAGGGGCGGGAAATTTTTCCACGGCTGACCGTGGAAGAAAACTTGCTTATGGGACTATCGCGCTTTTCCGGCCGTGAGGCAAAGGCCGTGCCGGAAGAGATTTACCGGCTGTTTCCGATTCTCCAAGAGATGAGGCTCAGGCGCGGCGGCGATCTCTCTGGCGGGCAGCAGCAGCAGCTGGCGATTGGCCGTGCGTTGGCCTGTAAACCGCAGCTGCTGATTCTGGATGAGCCAACGGAAGGAATACAGCCGTCGATCATCAAGGAGATTGGTCAGGTCATTCGCCATCTCGCCGGGCGAGGCGATATGGCTATCCTGCTGGTGGAGCAGTTCTACGACTTTGCAGCGGAGCTTGCCGATCGGTATCTGGTAATGTCGCGCGGCGAGATCGTTCAGCGCGGAGACGGTGGCGCAATGGAGCGGGAGGGCGTCAGGGGGCTGGTGACTATATAAGTGGCCCACAAAAATTTAGTAATTGTGGCTCTGTCGGCTGAACCTCTGTGAGCCTATAGTTTTGGATATTCACTATCGAATTCCAGAGGTTAGCATGTCATTTACCTTTAACCGTTTCCAGCAGCCGATTGGCCACTCACTTCCAGACTGGCAGCGCCGCCCGCTGCCGGATCGCGTCACCTTAAGCGGACAATTTTGCCGCCTTGAACCGCTGAGTGCGCTTCAGCATGGGGCCCAGCTTTGGCAGGCGTGGAGCAAGGCAGAAGATTCACGCGGCTGGACTTATCTGAGCGTTGGGCCGTTCGACAATGAAGCCGATTTCATCGGCTATATTGCCGGCGCAGAACAAAGTGAGGATCCTTTTCATTTTGCCGTCGTGGATAACGCGAGTGGAAAAGCGCTCGGCACGCTCTCGCTTATGCGTATTGACCCGGCAAACGGCAGTGTCGAGGTCGGCTTTGTGCTGTTCTCGCCGCTGCTGCAGCGTACCGTGCAGGCCACGGAGGCCCATTTTTTACTGATGAAATATGCTTTTGAGGCGCTGGGCTACCGCCGCTACGAGTGGAAGTGCGACAGCCTTAACGAGCCTTCCCGCCGCGCGGCATTGCGTTTAGGTTTTCGCTTTGAAGGTCTTTTCCGCCAGGTGTTGATTTATAAAGGGCGAACACGCGATACGGCCTGGTTTTCCATCACCGACGGGGAATGGCCGCAGGTGAAGCTCGCTTTTGAACACTGGCTTTCTCCGGAAAATTTGACCAACGGCAGGCAAAAGCAGGGGCTGGCGGCGCTTCGTGATGCGCTAAGCCGTCAAAAGAGAGCGTCCGATCATTCGCTAAACGTCCGTCTGTTAACGGCAAGCGATCGCGAGCAGTGGCAGGTGCTCTGGCAGGGTTATCTGACCTTTTATGATACGCAACTAAGTGACAACGTCACTAATCTAACCTGGCAACGCATGCTGGAAGAGAAAGAGCAGATCTGGGGATTCGGGGCCTTTGATGAGCAGGGGAACATGCTGGGATTCACCCATTTCCTGTACCACCGCAGCACCTGGTCAGCAACTCACTATTGCTACCTCGAGGATTTGTATGCGGCTCCGCACGCAAGAGGTAAAGGCGTGGGCCGGGCGCTGATTGAAGCCCTACGCCAGCACGCAGAAGCGAACAGCAGTTCACGCCTTTACTGGCATACCCATGAGACCAACGCTACGGCGCAAACCTTGTATGACAAAGTGGCGCAGAAGTCGGGCTTCATCAAGTACGATAAAGCCGTGTAATGACCAGCGCCTCGTCAGGCCGTTATGGGCTGGCGGGGCGGCGTATTCATGCCGATTACGATGGCGTAGTAAGCCAGTAATATCGTCCCCATCAGCACCACAAACAGCATATAAGGCGGCAGCCAGCTGAGCAGCAGTCCCGTGACCAGCGGGTTACAGGCACCGCCGAGCCAGCCCAGTTGCTGGGCGGCAAAATAGCTTGATTTAAGCCCGGACGGAGCGATGTTGTCGATCAACAGATATTCCCCTGGCGCATAAATAAGCTCGCCGAGGGTAAACACCACCGAAGAGATCCCCCAAAGCCACAGGTTAGTGCCTGACATCATAAAGCCGCCGAGGCCGCAGACGAAAAAGAGCGTGCCGTAGAACATCATTTTTTTGATGTTATCGGGGCGAATGTTTTTTCCCCATGAAATATTGGAAAGCGACGACCACAATGGCGTTTATTGACAGCACGACGCTGACGACCTTTTCCGCCAGACCTGTATCGCCGATAACAATCGCATACTGCGACAGGCAGCCCGCGAAAGCGCCGTAAACCATCGAACCTAAAAATGCCGAGGCGGTGAACCACATCAGCTGTTTGTCGCGCAGCATGATTCGTGGCGAGGGCAGAACCTTGTCTTCCATATCAGAAAGGCTGCTGGCGTTTACTGGCTGACTTTTTACATAGCGGCCAATCATCAGGATCGGCAGCAGGGCCGTCATGGCTGATAGCCAAAAAGGCAGGTTGGTGCTGTACATCACCACAAAAGTGCCGACCGGCGGGCCGACGGTCCAGCCGACGTTAACGAAGGTATAGTTGAGGGAGAAGATTTTCGGCCGCAGGCCAGCGTCCAGCGAGTCGGAAAACCACGCCTTAACCACCACGGAAAACACCGTGTAAGAGCAGTTGATGATGGAATAGAACAGTACGACCAGCCCGGCATGATGCACCAGAGGAATAACCGCAAAACCGCCGAGGAAGATAACGATGGCCAACAGCATGGCCTTTTTCTTGTCAAATTTATCCGCGAGGATGCCGAACCACAGGCTGAAAACCACGCCGGTTACCAGCGCGACGGTAATGGCCATGCCGATATCCTTCAGCGCCATGTGGTACTCGCGCGAAAGGTAGATGGTCATAAACGGCAGGGTAAGCCCCCGGCCAATGGTCAGCAGCAGCGAAGAAATAAGTAACACAGTTGTTGCAAGGTGTCTGCCTGAAAACAGTTTGCTGAGGGCGGTCATGGCTGCCTGTTTTAGTGGTCATGAGATAAATATATGAAAGATTTATCATGAAAAATCAGCCTGGTATAGCGAGCAAAAATAGAGAAGGCACGATACAACACATCTGTACCCTCAGCAAAAAGTGGGATCTGTATCTGTTTGCTTAGCCGGATAAGGTCTATTTTTTTACAAATTGATAATAAATACGGGGCGGGGTTATGACGCGTAAAGATGGACTGCTGGCGTTGCTGGTTGTGGTGATTTGGGGCGTGAATTTTGTGGTGATCAAGATGGGGCTACACAATATGCCGCCGCTGATGTTGGCGGGGCTGCGCTTTTTGCTCGTGGCGTTTCCCGCGCTGCTGTTTGTTGCCCGCCCTAAGCTGCCGTTCCGCCTGCTGGCGGCCTATGCGCTAACCATCAGCTTTGGGCAGTTCGCCTTTCTGTTTACCGCCATTAAATTTGGCATGCCCGCGGGGCTGGCGTCCCTGGTGCTCCAGTCGCAGGCGTTTTTCACCATTATTCTGGGTACCTTTTTCTTTGGTGAACGCCTGCAGGCAAAACAGCTGGCCGGGATTACGCTCGCGGTATTTGGCGTACTGGTGCTGATTGAAGGCAGTTTTGAGGGGCAGCAGGTGGCGCTGCTCGGCTTTATGCTTACCCTGGCGGCAGGTCTGAGCTGGGCTTTTGGCAATATCTTCAACAAGATGATCATGCAGCACGAGCGGCGCCCGGCAATTCTGTCGCTTGTCGTCTGGAGCGCGCTTATCCCGGTAGTGCCGTTTTTTGCGGCAAGCTGGTTGCTGGATGGGCCCGGGACGATGCTGCAAAGCCTGGTGAATATCGATATCACCACGATCCTTTCGCTTATCTATCTGGCATTTATCTCTACCATCGTGGGCTACGGCATTTGGGGCACTCTACTTGGACGCTATGAAACCTGGCGCGTGGCGCCGCTCTCGCTTCTGGTACCGGTGGTGGGCATGGCAAGCGCCGCAGTGATGCTAGGGGAGAAGCTGACGGTGATGCAGCTGCTGGGAGCGGTACTGATTATGGGCGGGCTGTATATCAACGTCTTTGGTTTGCGTTTTGGTCGCCAGGTGAAAAGCGTCTCTTCCTGACGTTCGCGGCACCCGCCCAGCGTCGGGCGGGTTAGCCTGCATCTTATGAACGTGAGTTGCCGTGATAGTACGGAGAACCCAGTGCCTCGGATTTTTCGGCAGCGGTTTGTTGCGTGCCTTTCGACAGCTGACCGCCTGAACAGGAGATCATGTTGCCGTAGTTACCCTGGGTGGCGTTGAAGCTGCCGGACTGCTCCGCAAGAGCGTTTGTCGATGCCATAGCCAGAAGAAGAAGGGTGGCTGCGGAGATGAATTTCATATTTCCTCGATTACGTCTGTAAAACAGGCGGTGATGCATTAATTACACAAACTACAGTACTGATTATACGGATGCAGATACTTGCCTTCTCCGGCAAGACGGGTCACCCGATACTTGTGCGGCGGCACCGAGAAGTAGTTCTTAAAGGTGCGGGTTAGCGTCTGCTGCGACTCAAAGCCATAGCGCTCGGCCAGGTAAAGAATCGGTTCATTGCTCTCTTTGAGCTTGAGCGCGATTTCGGTCAGCTTACGATTGCGGATATACTGGCCCAGCGAGTGGCCGGTTTCTTTCTTAAACATCCGCTGCAAATGCCACTTGGAGTAGCCAGAACGCTGAGAAACCTTCTCCAGCGAGAGTGGGGTTTCCAGGTTCTCTTCAATCCACCCCAAAATGCTCTGAATCGTAACCGCATCATTGTTGCGTCTGGACATCGTTTCACCTCTTTGCAGGTTTACGGCAATACCTTTGTTAACAGCCGATAAAGTGTCTCAACTTCATCATCCGTCAGGTTTTTTGTGAGTTCTTTGTGGAGGCTTGACCCCACCAGGCTTCGGCACTCTTCACACAGCGTCATACCTTCCGGCGTCAGCTTGATAAGAACACCGCGCTTATCGTTGGGATTCGGTAAACGCTCGATCCAGCCTTTGCACAGCAGGCGATCCAGCATGCGGGTTAGCGCACCGAGGTCAACGGAAAGCACTTTTTTCAGCTCGACTGGGGTGATACAAACTTCGTAGTGAATAGAGCACAGCACCTTAAACTGGGTAGCGGTAATATCCAGCGGGGAGAGCGAGTCGTTTAACAGGCGATCTTTGTGCTGGTTCACCATGTGGATCAATCGCCCGAGGGGAATGATTTCGTTAAACAGATCACAGGTGCTTTTCACTATGTTTGCCCAGGCAAGTAGATTAGTCACGGCAGATATTATTGCTGAGGCAAGTATAAGTCAACGTGAGGGGTCAGCCGATGCCACGAAAAGCTAAAACGCTTCACCCGGCGTCGGTAAACTGCTTGCTGCTATACTCAAACCTGCTTAGCCCGCTCTATAAAGGAACAAAAAGGATAAAATATGATGGATTTATTCAGGGCCATAGGCCTTGGCCTGGTGGTCTTGCTGCCGCTGGCTAACCCGCTGACGACCGTGGCGCTGTTCCTTGGGCTTTCCGGAGACATGAACAGCCGACAGCGTAACCGTACCGCATTCATGGCTTCAGTGAATGTGTTTGTCATTATGATGGTGGCGTACTATGCCGGCCAGGTGGTGATGAACACCTTCGGGATTTCAATTCCCGGCCTGCGTATTGCCGGGGGATTAATTGTCGCCTTTATCGGTTTTCGTATGCTGTTCCCGCAGCAAAAGGCGCATGAGTCACCGGAGGCGAGAACCAAGTCGGAAGAGCTGAGCGAAGAGCCGGAAGCGAACATTGCTTTTGTGCCGCTGGCGATGCCGAGTACGGCAGGGCCTGGGACCATCGCGATGATTATCAGTTCTGCCTCTACCGTTCGCGCGGGGTCGGATTTCCCGACCTGGGTAATAACCGTGGCGCCGCCGCTGATCTTCCTTGCCGTCGGGCTGATTCTTTGGGCGAGCCTGCGTAGTTCAGGGGCAATTATGCGCATGGTGGGTAAAAGCGGCATTGAGGCAATTTCACGCCTGATGGGCTTCCTGCTGGTGTGTATGGGCGTGCAGTTTATTATCAACGGCGTGCTGGAAATTATTAAGACTTACCCGGCCTGACTGAGACAGAACGATAGCAAAGCCCTCATTACGAGGGCTTTTTAGTTAATGTGTTGGTTGATGTTGTTCTTCCAGCGCCACCGGCCAGCGACGAAACACCAGAATTGACCAGACCAGCGCGACAAGCGCCGGTGCGGCGCCGATAAAGCCGATATCCGACATCGAAATATGCAGGCTGACCTGATTGCCCACCAGCGCACCAGCGCCAATGCCAATGTTAAAAATCCCCGAGAACAGTGACATCGCCACGTCGGTCGCATCCGGCGCAAGCGCCAGCACTTTGACCTGCATACCCAGCGCAATGATCATAATAGAAATGCCCCAGAACAGGCTAAGCCCGGCGAGGGTCAGCTCGCTTCCCGCGGCAGGAAGCAGCAGGATAAGGCAGGCGGCCAGGAGGGCGATCGCCCCGGAAACCAGCCCTGAAGCATGTTTATTCCCCCACTTGCCAAACAGCACGCTGCCGATGATGCCCGCGCCGCCAAACAGCAGTAAAAGCAGCGTCGCAAAATTGGCGCTTAGCCCCACGACCTGCTGAACGAAAGGCTCTATATAGCTATAGGCGGTGTAATGTGCGGTGACCACCACGGCGATTAACGCATAGATATTAACCAGCGCCGGACGGCGGAAAAGTTCAGGTACGCTTGAAAGTGAACCAGAGTGCTCGCTGGGCAGCTTTGGCAGCAGCTTTATCAGGCAGAACAGCGTAACGGCAGCCACTACGCCGATGGCAAAAAAGGTGGTACGCCAGCCGAAATACTGGCCGACGATGCGGCCGAGCGGCAGGCCCAGTACCATCGCCAGCGCGGTGCCCGTAGCGAGCAGGCTCAGCGCCTGCGCTTTTTTACCCGCCGGCGCCATACGAATAGCCAGAGAAGCGGTGATCGACCAGAAAATCGCATGAGCAAAAGCGATACCGATGCGGCTAATCACCAGCACGGTAAAGTTCCAGGCGAGGAACGACAGCACGTGGCTGGCAATAAACAGCAGGAAAATGCCGATCAGCAAGCGACGGCGTTCAACCTGACTGGTCATCAGCATAAACGGCAGTGACATCAGGGCCACTACCCAGGCATAAATAGTCAGCATGATCCCAACCTGCGCGGTTTCCATGCCAAAACTTTGGGCAATATCAGACAGCAGTCCCACCGGCACAAACTCGGTAGTGTTAAAAATAAAGGCGGCAACCGCGAGAGTTACAACCCGAAGCCACGCCGTTTTGCGTGAGACGGTAGTGATTGTCATAAGGGAACAGGCAGGTAAATAAAAGGGAGGAATAGACAGATCATAAAACCAACAAATCGAGGGTACAACCAATTTGTGATTTATATCTCATTTTCAACTCTGGCGATGTAAAGCAGAAATAAACCAGCAAGGGGCGGGCGAGTGTGTCATGGTAGATGGAGAGAAAATAACAATGAAAAGCAGGAGTTATCATAATGCAAGCAATTGACTTTTATATGGTAGACGCCTTTGCCGATACCACCTTTGGCGGCAATGCCGCCGCCGTCTGCCCGCTAAGCGAATGGCTCCCCGATGAAACGCTGCTGAAAATGTCGCAGCAGCATAACCAGTCGGAAACTGCCTTTTTCGTCACCACGGATGAGGGCTTCGAGCTGCGCTGGTTTACCACCCAGGGGGAAATCAATCTTTGTGGCCACGCCACGCTTGCCGCTTCGCACGTTATCTTCGAACATCTGGATTACCCGGAGCCGGTAATTCATTTCAGCACGCGCTTTGTCGGCCCGCTCACCGTCACGCGTAGCGGCGAATGGCTGACGCTGGATTTCCCTGCCTGGGAAACGCAGCAGATAGCACCGCCGTCGGCGCTGCTGGCAACGCTTGGAATTAGCAGCTGCAAAGAGGTTCGCGTGGGGCGTGATTACATTGTGGTACTGGAAAGTCAGGCAGAGGTAGAAGCTATTGAGCCGGATATCCACGCCATGTTCCCGCTGGAAAAAATGGTCTGCATTACTGCTCCGGGTGAAGGCGAGTATGACTTTGTCAGCCGCTTCTTTTGTCCGGGCGAATCGGTGCCGGAAGATCCCGTGACCGGTTCAGCCCACAGTATGCTGATCCCATACTGGGCGGATAAGCTGAATAAAACGCATCTGCTTGCGAGGCAGGTCTCTTATCGGGGCGGCGATCTGCGCTGCCAGTTCAAAGGCGATCGCGTGCTGATAGGCGGCAAGGCCGTCACTTATCTGATAGGCAAAGCGCTGCTGCGCTAGAGGATATTACCCTCTGGAATATATTATACATTTTGGTTATTGGCTCTCTCACGGGCCAGAAAGGAATAATGATCGCTTCGTTAAAAATTAAGAAGCGTAATTACCATGATGTTAAGTGGCCTGATATGCGGCGCGCTGCTGGGATTTGTGATGCAGCGTGGCCGTTTCTGCCTGACCGGCGGTTTCCGCGATATGTATATCGCCAAAAATAACCGCATCTTCTATGCCTTACTCATTGCCATCTCCATTCAGAGCATTGGCGTTTTCGCCATGATCGCCAGCGGCCAGTTCAGCTATGACGCTGGCGCATTCCCGTGGTTTGGCACCGTGTTTGGCGGCTATGTCTTTGGCATCGGCATCGTTATGGCCGGCGGCTGCGCGACCGGTACCTGGTACCGGGCAGGCGAAGGGCTGATCGGCAGTTGGATCGCGCTGTTTACCTATATGCTCACCAGCGCGGTGATGCGTTCCAGCCATCTGACCGGCTTTAACAAAGAGGTTCAGGCGCTCAGCACCGCACATAACTCCATTCCCGACACCTTCGGGCTACCTGTCTGGCCTTTCATTGCGCTGCTGGTGGCGGTGACAGCCTGGGTGGTTATCAAAGAGTTGCGCAAGCCGAAGCTGAAGATCGCCTCGCTGCCGCCGAAAAGAACCGGGCTTGCACATTTATTGTTTGAAAAACGCTGGCATCCGTTTGTGACCGCCATTCTGATTGGTCTGATAGCGACCCTCGCCTGGCCACTGAGCGTGGCAACCGGGCGTATTTTCGGCCTGGGCATCACCTCGCCAAGCGCTAACATCATGCAGTATCTGGTCGCGGGTGATGATAAGTACCTTAACTGGGGCGTGTTCCTGGTTCTCGGCATTTTCATCGGCTCGTTTATTGCGGCAAAGGCCAGCCGCGAATTCCGCATTCGTGCCGCTGACGCAAAAACGTCCGTCCGCAGCTTCGGCGGCGGTATTCTGATGGGCTTTGGCGCCAGCATTGCAGGCGGCTGCTCCATCGGCAATGGCCTGGTCATGACTGCGGTGATGACCTGGCAGGGCTGGATTGGCCTGATTTTCATGATCCTTGGCGTGTGGACTGCGTCCTGGTATCTATTTGTACGCCCGCAGCGCCAGGCCAGAGCACAGGCCGCTTCGGCGTAGCAGAAAGGAGAGTTGAATGACCGTTAAAAAATTAGATGTTGTGAGTCTGGTATGTCCGTTTCCCCTGATTGAGGCAAAAGCGGCGATGGACGAACTGAACAGCGGCGATGAGCTGGTGATTGATTTTGACTGCACCCAGGCCACAGAGAGCATTCCTCAGTGGGCGGCCGAAGAAGGGCACAGCATTTCTGATTACCAGCAGGTGGGTGACGCCAGCTGGAGCATCACCGTTAAGAAAGGCTGATGGCGTTGGCCCCCGTTTGCGGGGGCTACTCCAGCAGAGATATAAAGGCTTCAAGCTGGCGGGTTTTGGCATCCCTTCGCCACAGCAGCCAGGTATCCAGATAACGCTTCTCCTCCGGCAGGGGCCAGGTACTCACCTGATGGCTGCCCGGCATACTCTCCAGCATACTTTTCGGCATTAACGCCAGACCGGCACCGGCAATCACGCAGGCCAGCATCCCATGATAAGACTCCATTTCGTGGATCTTGCCCGGCATCGCCTGGCTTTCGTGAAACCAGCTCTCAAAATGGCGGCGGTAGGAGCAGTTAGCCCGAAACGCGTAGATACTCGCGCCGTTCACGTCTGCGCCGCTGTGGATCGGGGGATGATCCGCTGGCGCCACAATAGTCATCTCTTCGCGATATACCGCCACCCCCTCCAGGGAGGGATGCAGCACCGGGCCGTCAACAAAGGCGGCAGAGAGCCGGCCTTCCAGTACGCCGTCAATCTGATCGCCTGAAGGTCCGGTAGCCAGAGAAAGGTGAATCTTCGGGTAGCGCTGATTAAAGGTTGCCAGCAGGCCGGGAATACGTACCGCCGCCGTGCTTTCCAGCGAACCCAGAGCAAGCGGCCCCTGAGGCTCATCGCCGGACACCACCATCCGCGCTTCATCCACCAGCGCCAGAATACGTTTGCTGTAGGCCAGGAAACTGTGGCCGGACGGAGAGAGCTTCAGCCTCTGATTCTCGCGAATAAACAGCGCAACGCCCAGATCGGCCTCCAGCTGCTTAATGCGGGTGGTCAGGTTAGAGGGCACCCGATGCACCTGCTGTGCGGCGGCGCTGATACTGCCTGTTTCGGCAACGGCGTTGAACATTTCCAGCTGGGTCAGATCCATAGCTTTCTCAAATCGTGAAGGGTTTGCTTAGTATTATTCATTTTTAAACTCTTCGCCTCAAGGCTACTGTTAACTTCTCATTCACCTGTCGAGGCACCACCATGCAATCAGTAACCGGACAAACCCACGCTATTTCACGCAATCCCGCCACCGGTGAGCGCATTGCGGTTTATCCTTTCGAGAGCCCAGAACAGATTGATGCTGCCCTGGCGCGCAACCATCAGGCTTTTAACGCATGGCGAGTCACGCCGCTGACCGCTCGTGCGCAGAAACTACGTGATTTAGGCGCTGCGGTGCGCAAGCACGGCGAAGCCATGGCGCAAATGATCACCGCCGAAATGGGCAAGCCGATTTTACAGGCGCGTGCCGAAGTCGCGAAGTCAGCGAATCTCTGCGACTGGTACGCTGAGCATGGCCCGGCGATGTTAGGTGCGGAAGCTACTCAGGTTGAAAATAACAACGCGGTTATCGAGTATCGTCCTCTTGGCCCCATCCTGGCCGTGATGCCGTGGAACTTCCCCCTGTGGCAGGTTCTGCGCGGTGCTGTGCCGATTCTGCTGGCCGGGAACAGCTATATTCTGAAACATGCGCCTAATGTGATGGGCTGCGCCGAAATTATCCGCCAGATGTTTATTGATGCGGGTTTCCTGACGTCGCTGTTCGAGCTGCTTAACGTTACCCCGGACGGGGTTAGCCAGGCGATAAACGATCCGCGCGTTGTCGCCGTGACCGTAACAGGCAGCGGCAGAGCAGGTTCGGCGATTGGCGCTCAGGCCGGGGCGGTATTGAAGAAATGCGTGCTGGAGTTGGGCGGTTCCGATCCGTTTATCGTCCTCAACGATGCCGACCTGGATGAAGCCGTAAAAGCCGCCGTGGCGGGGCGCTTCCAGAACACCGGGCAGGTTTGCGCCGCGGCAAAACGCTTTATCGTCGAAGCCGGTATTGCCGAAGCATTTACCGATCGCTTTATTGCCGAACTGAAGCAGTATCAGGTGGGAACGCCGACAGAAGAGGCCAACCGCATCGGGCCGATGGCGCGTTACGATCTGCGTGATGAGCTGCATGATCAGGTGACAACGTCACTTCAACAGGGCGCAAAACTGCTGATCGGCGGAGATAAACTGCCCGGAGAAGGCAACTACTATGCCCCAACCGTGCTGGGCAACGTAACGGCAGAAATGGCCGCTTTCCGCCAGGAGCTGTTTGGCCCGGTGGCCGCCATTACCGTCGCCCGCGACAGCGAACATGCCCTCGAGCTGGCGAACGACAGTGATTACGGCCTTTCTGCCACGGTTTATACCGCCGATGAGCAGCTTGCGCTGGATATGGCAGCCCGCCTCGAGTGCGGCGGCGTATTTATCAACGGTTACAGCGCCAGCGATCCGCGCGTGGCGTTTGGCGGAGTGAAAAAGAGCGGGTTTGGCCGTGAGCTTTCCCACTTTGGCCTGCATGAATTCTGTAATATTCAGACCGTGTGGAAAGATCGCCGCTAGTTTCCCCTGCGACAAGGCCACCGGGAAGGTGGCCTTGCTCATCTTCATAGTGAAATAATTCTGTCATTTTCACTCAGTACACTCCCGACATGTTGTGTTACTGAAGAAAATCATGAGCATAAGCCAAATCTTTCGCCGTTTATCTCCCGGCCGGGTTTTCGCCCGACGTCCTCGCGAGTTTGGGTTACTGAGTGGGGTGGTTGCCGTTATCGCCCTCTTTTCCGTGCTGCAAATTCTCTCTACCGTCTCCCTTTCCAGTATCCTTCACGACACCCGCCAGAGCGTCCTTGAAAGCAATCAGCTTCATCAGCAGCAGGTGGTGATGGAGAAAGCCCGAACCTCTCTGTTGATGACCAGCGACCTGTTAAACCGGGCTGGCGTTTACTTTATGCAGGACAAAGAAACAGGCTCCGTTGGCAGCTGGAACAGCCTGGTGGATGAAGCTGATGCGGCACTTAAAGCTTCACAGCAAAATTTCGTGGCCTGGCAACATCTTCATCCCGAAGGCGGCGAGGCGCTGACCAACAGCTATCAGCTCTTCTCGGGCGGGCTAAAAGAGCAGCTCGAAGGCCTGCAGAAACATGCCTCAATCGATGCGTTCTTCGAGGTGCCCGTGCAGGCCTTCCAGGCTGATTTCAACGATCAGTATGCGCATTATCAGACGGGAGGCGAGAAACAAACGGCTCAGGCCAATACTGCTTTGCTTGATAGCCTTAGTAAGGCACAAACGCTGTTTATCATCGCGCTGGGCATTCTGTTGGTGGTGGCGATTGCCGTCTGGTTGGGCGTCTCGGGCTGGGTTATTCGACCGCTGCGAGGCCTTATTGAGCATCTGCATATTTTGGCCGCCGGTGACCTGTCCCGCCTGCCTGTGGAACTAAAACTGGTTAATCGTGAGGTCAAAGAGCTTCACGGAAGCGTACTGGAAATGCAGCAGGGCATTCAGCAACTGGTTCTGGAGGTGCGTGAATCGTCCGCGACTTTATTAAGCAACATAGGTCAGCTTGCCGAAGGTAATAACGAGCTGTTCACTCAGTCTACCCGACAGGAGCAGGAGCTGGAGAAAGTGACGCTGCATATTACCGAGCTGGAGTCTCGTGTGCAGGAGAACAGCCAGTACGCGATACAGGCTAACCAGCGGGCTGATGAAGCGCGTGAAATGGTCGCCGG
Source organism: Cedecea lapagei (assembly GCF_900635955.1). Classification (GTDB taxonomy): domain Bacteria; phylum Pseudomonadota; class Gammaproteobacteria; order Enterobacterales; family Enterobacteriaceae; genus Cedecea; species Cedecea lapagei. Next base: position 2,332,333 of record NZ_LR134201.1, on the reverse strand, counting down.
GGGCGACCAGATGATGCATACGGTGAATATGTCTATGCAGGACATTGTTACCCGTTCATCGGAAATGCGGGGCATTGTGGCGATGATCGATAATGTGGCGTTCCAGACCAATATTCTGGCGCTCAATGCTGCTATTGAGGCTGCTCATGCTGGCAATCAGGGGCGCGGCTTCGCCGTTGTTGCCCGTGAGGTGGGTCTGCTGGCGAAGCAAAGCAGCCAGTCCACAAAAAATATTCAGTTATTAATCAATAACTCACTGCAGGGCATTGAGCAGGGCAGTGAGGCCGTGTCTGAGCTTGAAACACAGCTGAAGAACGTTATCTCGCTGGTAACGCGCCTTAGCGGGGTGTTAAATGAAATCTCCAGCGCGTCCGTAGACCAGAGCGCCAGCGTGCATCATGTTACCACGAGGATCACCTCGCTTAATCAGGTGGTGCATCAAACGGGACAGCTGATAGAAACGTCGGCAAATACTTCTAAGCGTTTACTGGATGAGTCCCGGCGCCTTGAAAAAGCCGTTGCTCGCTTCCGGATGATCGCCTGAGTTCATTTTATTATCGGCCCGTGGCTCTGATATACTTCCGCCGCTTAATATATCGCTCAGGAGAGCACGGTGCCGGTTCAATTAGACAATCAGTTACTGGAAGAGATCCTCGACCAGGTTCGTCCTTTACTGGGAAAAGGTAAAGTCGCGAACTATATTCCTGCGCTGGAAGAAGTTCCCGGCAATAAGCTGGGTATTGCTATCTGTACCGTGGACGGTCACTTCTACAGTGCCGGAGATGCCGCCGAGCGCTTTTCTATTCAGTCGATCTCAAAAGTGCTGAGCCTGACGCTGGCGATGGGGCGCTACGAAGAGAACGAAATCTGGCAGCGCGTAGGCAAAGAACCTTCCGGGCAGCCCTTCAATTCTCTTTTACAGCTCGAGATTGAGCAGGGCAAACCGCGAAACCCTTTTATTAATGCAGGTGCGCTTGTGGTTTGTGACATGCTGCAAACACGCCTTAGCGCGCCTAAACAGCGCATGCTCGAGGTGGTTCGCCAGCTTTCGGGCGCAGAGGATTTAGTCTACAACACGCGGGTGGCCCGTTCTGAATTTGAGCATTCCGCCCGAAATGCCGCCATTGCCTGGCTGATGAAGTCTTTTGGCAATTTTGAAAATGACGTGATTACGGTGCTGCAAACCTATTTCCATTATTGCTCCCTGGAAATGAGCTGCCTCGAATTAGCCAAGACGTTCTTATTCCTGGCAAATCAAGGGCGGGCATTGGGTATCGATGAACCGGTTATTTCCGCCCAGCACGCACGGCAAATAAATGCGCTGATGATCACCAGCGGGATGTACGACGGCGCGGGTGAATTTGCTTATCGGGTAGGACTGCCGGGGAAATCAGGCGTGGGAGGCGGGATTATCGCCAACGTGCCGAATGAGATGTCGATTGCCGTGTGGTGTCCGGAGCTGGATGCTTCCGGTAACTCTTTGGCGGGAACTGCAGCGCTGGAAATACTTTCGCAGCGTATTGGACGTTCTATTTTTTAAGCAGATTTAGAGTTACAGCAGTAATAATCCCGGTATGCGCAGCCATAGCACGCCAACCAGGCTAACGGTTGCCAGCACGGTAAGCATAATGGCGGTGATGAGTAATCGTTCCGCCCACGGTGTTTTACGCATTTCGACTCCGGGAAATCATACTTTCAGCGACTATAAGGCAGTCACTTTAAACATCGGTTAAACCTGAGGTTGCTAATTATTATTTGGCGATAAGTCTGAATCTTTAGCGGCAAATCTTGCCGGGGATGCATTGGGCTGTCGAAGGTGGCAAAAATTTCGCTTACGTCTGCCAGTTAATAGGGTGTATTAACCGAGGAGATGAGGCGTTGTCTCTATCAAAGCGAGAGGGGCATAGCACGGCGCGGCGAAAGGGGATTGCTCAGCGGCTAATGAACTATCTCGAAGCCGTTGCCAGATCCCAGGGAAAATCAGTGCTGGTGCTGGACACTGCAACCGGCAGCGCTGCGGAGCTTTTTTATCAGGGAATGGGCTGGCAGCGCGTAGGGGATCTGCCGAACTATGCGCTAATGCCGGACGGAAGCCCTTGTTCCACCACCTTCTACTACCGAAATTTATCATCAATAAAGTGACACCGTCACTTATTCATCGACTTTTAACCACCGCAGGCATGCTATAGTTCGCACAATATGGCAGTTTCAGGCACTTAAGTATGGAAAACACAGCGCTCTGGTTCAGACAATTTGGTGAACCCGAACAGGCTTTGACGCTTGAACATACACCACTAGCACCCTTTGTTTACGGCACGTTAAGGGTGCGAATGCGCTATGCACCGGTTAATCCTTCCGATCAGATCCCCATTACCGGCGCTTATCGACACCGGGTTTTTCCTCCTCGCATTGCCGGCTATGAGGGGGTTGGGGTTGTTGAGCAAGCTGAAGCTACGGAATGGATCGGCCAACGAGTGTTACCTCTTCGTGGCGAGGGGACCTGGCAGCGCTGGGTTGATTGCCCGGTTCAGTGGGCTGTGCCCGTACCGGACAGTATTTCGGATGAGCTTGCCGCATGCGGTTATATCAATCCGCTGGCTGCCTGGCTGATGTTGAAAAGATGGCCAGTTGCAGGAAAACGTGTGCTGGTTACTGCGGCGGGATCTGCTTGCGCAGGTTTGCTGGCTCAGTGGGCCAAAAGCCAGGGCGCGGTGGAAGTTTATGGCATCTACCGCTCACCGCAGCATATACCGGGGCTACGCAATCTTGGCGTGATCCCTTTGAGCATTGATGACGAAAGGGCAATCGCAGAAGCCGTCAGCCAGGTTGATAGGGTTTATGACGCGGTGGGGGGCGAATTAGCGACTTTGATGCTCGATCATCTCAATAGCCGGGCGGAGATGGTTTCTTACGGCCTGCTCAGCGGTAAGGGGTTTTCTCCACGAGGAAAAAATATAACTGCGCAGCGCTTTCATTTGAGGGATGCGTTGGCGGTGACGCCTGTTGAGGAGTGGCGGAGCTGGTTCAATTCTCTGTGGCCGCTGCTGCTTCAGACTCAGCGGCCCGAAGTTGAGGTCTTTAAGCTTGAGGAGTGGCGGCTGGCGCTGGCGCGGTTTCGTGAACCCGGTCGCCAGCGCAAACCGCTGTTAAAACTTTAAGCGTTATTTATCGCCCATAATGGTCTTGAGCGTTTCGGCATCCGGCATGCCCTGATGCTGCTGCAGACGGCCTTCAGCATTCAGATAGTAAATTGAAGGTGTAGCGTTGCCGCCCAGATCATCCATCAGCGTCAGGTTATCTTTTAACGCCTCGCCAATTACCGGATCGATTTTTTCCGGTTTTTGGAGTGCAAGTTTGCCTTTGCTGTTCTCGAAGTCGGCCAGAGTTTTAGCCGGATCTTTCGACATGAGAATCGCCGCAGCTTTTTGTCCGCTGTCCGGACGCAGCATCCCGACTAACAGGACGCGCAGCTGAACCTTACCGGACTTCAGCCACGGCTGGGCCTGCTCCCAGAATTGGGTGCAGTAAGGACAGTACGGATCGGCAAATACGTAAACAATGCGCGATGCTTTAGCATCCCCTGCGGCTATCCAGCGGTGTTTTTCCAGGCTCTGCCACATCTCTTTCGCCATTGGCGCATAAACTAACTTCTCGACTTCGGCGTCGCTGAGGTTTTTACCTTCGCCGTCAACCATGTTACCCATGATGGCGTGCTGTTTATCCGGCGTGAGGTAAACGGTGGTGCCTTGTCCCTGGTACTGCATCGCATATCCCTGAAGCTCTCCGGGAGCTTTAAATTCCCCTTTTATTTCGAAGCCCTGTTTTTCCAACGCTTCTATTGGGGCTGGCAGTTTACCGTCGGCGGCAAACGCCGGGGCATTTAAAAGCAGCGCCAGTGAAACGGACACGGCAGAGATTTTTTTCATCGAGCAGACCTTAATTAAATGCTATTTTCATCAAAGGGTAACATTCCTTATTGCGCTAAGACATCGGACTTACTTTCCTTTAAGTAACGGAGCATTTCGGAGATCATCCATTGACGATAGAGCCATACCCGATGAAGCGGAGGCGCTGTGGATAATTAGAAACGAGGCCATTCGTTTCGGTTGCCGTGAGGTTTATTCCAGAGATGTGCTGACAGCCTGGACGCCAGAGCAAATGCCAGCGGGCTACCTTCGAGAGATAATCAATAATCCCTTTTTTGTGGCCGAAAATGAAAACGGTGAGCCTATCGCTACCGGTTACCTTGATGTGGAAAGCGGTTCGGTAGAAGCGATATTTACCTTGCCGGCTTATACAGGAAGAGGTCTGGCAAAGCAGATAATTAGCGCCATTAAGCAAGAAGCCAAACTGCGAGGGATGAGTACGCTAACGCTATCTTCCACACCTAACGCCCGTGACTTTTATCTGGCGCAAGGTTTTAGCGTGGTGAAAGAGAGTTTTTACCCTTCTTCACTGGCCGGAGCATCACTGCGCTGCTTCGACATGACTTGCGAGCTTTGACCTCAATTCAAACCTATAAAAGGTGCCCTCATGAACGACCGCATCGATTATCAGATTGAAAAGTACAGTTTCAAGGAAATTGAAGAGACTCCTCGCCTAAGCCGACAGTGGGAGGAGGTCAAGGAGGAGTTCCAGAGAGAACCTCAGGACGCGGAACAGCGTCTGCGCCTTGCGTTACTCAACGTGGATTACGTCACCAGCTTCGAACTGCCTTTTCACCTGTTACTTTTGCGGGCACCTCAGCTGATCGACAAAATGCGTAGCGAGCTTCAGCTTAGCCAGAAGAGCGTGATCATTAATGACAACAGGCGCGGTGAAGTCTACAGCATAAAAAGAGATCTTAGCGCCGTACCGGATGCATTTCGCTATCGTTTTTCCAACCGCATACGCAGAGTGGAGCCGGGCGGGGCGCCGGCAACGGCCTATCAGCAGATCGCTTTGCAGGTCAGAAACCCCAGGGAAAGGTTAAAAATCGCTCTGGAGACGGGGCTACAGGTAAATGCCCTGGACGGGCTGTTCTGGTTTGGTTTACAGCGCGTTGCAGCCGACATTTCTGTACTGAGGCAGTCCGGCATGGGGATAGTTACGATGGAGCACATCGTCTTTGACAGCCTGACGGGGACAACCAGAACGATCCCGAGCTATGGCTTAAAACCTGAAACCGCACTGTAAGGAAAATTGTGTTCCGGGAATATCGTTAAGGTTGTGAGAGCGTCATAACAGGAAAAAATGATGAACTTCAACCATATGCGTATTGCCCGGCCGGTGACCTGCCTCAAAAAAAGCAGCAAAATGTACTGCGCGGGGCTGGGTCTTGAGCAGATAGCAGACTTTAGCGATCACGACGGTTTTAGCGGCGTGATGCTTGGCCGTCAGTCACTGGGTTGGCACCTGGAATTCACCGTTTGCCATAATCACTCTCTGGCTCCGGGACCCACCGCCGATGATCTGCTGGTGCTTTACGTCCCCGACGCTACCGAGTGGGAAGCATCCTGCGCCAGAATGCTGGAGGCCGGTTTTATTCGTCATGAGGCCTTTAATCCTTACTGGGATGTGAAGGGGGGCAACCTTTATCGACCACGACAATTACCGGGTTGTTTTGCAAAACGGTGATTGGTCGCTGTAAGGATCGGCCGGCGTCTCTGTATTCAGGAAAGCATTAGCCCAATAAAAAAGCCGCTGGTGGATTTATCCGTCAGCGGCTTTTTACTGGATGCAGAGTTGTGCTGGAGAGACGCGTTTATGAACAAAAACACTACCATTCATTAACGATCATTACCGTATCCGCTGAAAGTTTCACTTTAATCACTTTTGGCGGCAGCGGATTTGAAAGAATAGTCATTCTTACATCAAAGGTTCCGCTGACGGAGGCCAGGGAAATTTTAAATGGTGTTAAAAGGCAAAGCGCCAGCAAGAGTTGTTTCATATTGATACAACCTGTTTACTTTTATTTAAAATCAATGAATTGGTCAAAATTATATCATATATGATGCCTCGAGGGGAATGCATGCTGGATCAATGGGGCCTGAAGCGTGCTTCAGGCCGGGCAGGAAGAAGGGTAAAAACAGGGGGATTTAATGATATTTAAGGGAAGAGGGGGATTTAGTAAAGTGACTCTAAATAGCGCTGATAATTGCTGTTAATATCGCTAAGTAACTGCTGGTCTTCGCTTTGATGCAGCAACGCAGTGCGCTTAGTCCCCATATCCACACTTTCACATAGCGGGTAATAAGCCGCACGCAGCGCAGGTTTGATGGCGTTAAAATAACACACCGTAGGCACGTTAAATGCGGCGGCAACGTGCAGAGCCGATGAGTCACAGGTATAGAGCCTGTTTGCATGCCGAATGATGGCGATAAAATCCTGAGTTGTTTTTGAACGCGAAGATAAGTCGACAAACTGTGGATGATCTATCCCGCCAAATCCTGCAACAGGAAGACGGTGGCGCTGCCAGATGCGCTCTACAAATTCCACGAGAACTGCTTCAGGGATATTGCGAAGTGGAGTACTGGCGCGGTGATTGAACAGAATATAGGGCGAATCAAACGGGCTGATCTGATGCGGCATCGCGTCCCGGAGCCAGCGGTTGGTATTGATCTCCGGTGCGACTGACCCTGGCGTGAGTCCCATGTGCAACAGGAAGAAGTCGTGCATTTCAAGATTGGCGAAGTCGTCACGGAAAAGCTGGTTGCCAGCGTCAATCACCGCATCATATCCTTCCAGCAAAGCGAGTTCTGTAGGCATATAGTGCAGCTCATCAATAATGTTTCCCGCAAGCTGATAAATTTCTTCGACCCAGGGCTGGCAGGTGTGAGGGCGGAGTAGCGTCAGGTGGAGCCCGGGATTGATAACTTTAATAGCGTGCAGTGCCGCAATACCGATCAGCGAATCCCCCAGCGTGACGCCCATCCCATTGATAACGCAGAGACGTTTAACTTTACGGTAGTCGAGAGAGAAGGGACGTAAAGCATAGTTGTAAATATCGGGCTGCTGCAGCGCCTGTAGCTGAAAAGTATTTATCAGGGCAGGCGGTAAAGACTCAAGATCGTAAGAAGCGACCAGGGTTTTATGGTCATGAAGTAAACTGCCTGCAAAAGTCTGAAGCGTTGAATTCATAGTTTTCCTGAAGCGTGGCCAGCAGCACTGCACAAAATACCTCTCACCTTAATGAGATCCTGCTCGCTGTCAATTTGATTCCCGATCAGCTAAGCAAACCGGCACCTACGTTGACGGACAGTCCCAAAATCGCCAGATTGAAGATAAAGGAGATCACTGACTGCAGCAGGGTTATTTTGCGCATGCCCGTTGTACCAGTCGCCACATCGGCCGTCTGCGCAGCAACGGCTATGGTGAATGAGTAATAAAGGAAATCCCAGTAATCCGGATTGCTCGGTTTATCTGGAAAGATCATCGGCGTGATCTCTTTGCTGCGACGCAAATAATGCTGATGTGCGTAGTGCATCGCGAAAGCGCTCGGCAACAATGTCCATGACACAATCAGCGTCATTGTCGTCAGAATTATATGCAGCACAAGCGGAGTTCCGGACAGAGAACGCAGCGACGGCAGCTCACTCATGATCGCCACGATGCTGGCCATGCAGGCAACGATAACCAGGCTCAACACGAGTGCGGCGCTTTGGTCCTGTATTCTGGCAATTCGCTGAATCTGGCTGACGTCAGTCCGCAGCATACGAAACCAGATAAAAATCAGGTAAAGCCAGGCCAATACATTCCAGCCGATCAGCAGCCTCTGTAGCGTACCGAGCTGAGGAATTAGGACATGATGCATGCGCTGTTTATAAGGGTGATACTAAATTTAACATAATATACATTATGCGCACCATTAAGGCGTATGAGAGAATCCAGCGTTCTGGCACAGGTCTAGGTCAATCCCATCCTGGCAGATCCGAGCTTGTTTGTGGGCAGTAAATTATTCTGTTATTTCTAGCCTGCTCCTGTCCCACAGATATTCATTCCCTCTATAGCGCCGAACGTTCAATCTGGCTTTCAGTACAGGTTCGAAGCAGCGTATCGCGCTGGACGAAATCGCCGCGGTACATCTTTACCACCTCACCGACGATGATCAGCGCAGGCGTTTTGACCTGTTCGCAGGCGACGACGTGTGCCAGGGTATTCAGCGTGGCGGTCAGTACTCGCTGCTCTGGCTGGGTGCCGCGTTCGATCACCGCCACCGGCGTGGCGGCAGGCAGACCGTTCGCCATCAGCCGCTGGCTGATATGTTCGCTGTGGCTAATACCCATGTAAAACACCAGCGTCTGCCGCGCCGAGGCCAGCTCCAACCAGTCAATTTCCGGCTCGCCCTGTGCTCCGTGGCCGGTAATAAAGCGCACCGACTGCGCCAGGTCGCGATGGGTTAACGGAATACCGCTGGCAGCCGCACAGCCCATCGCTGCCGTTATGCCGGGCACGATATGGCAAGGCACTCCATGCCGCTGACAGTGAGCCATTTCCTCGCCGCCGCGCCCAAATACAAACGGATCGCCGCCTTTCAGGCGCACCACGCGGTTGCCGCTCTGCGCCAGGTTGACCAGCAACTGGTTAATGTCATCCTGGCCGAGGGTGTGATCGCGCATCGATTTCCCGACGTTAATGCGCAGTGCTTGATCGGGGATCAGCGCCATCACTTGCGCGGAAACCAGCCGATCAAACACCACCACGTCCGCCTGCTGGATCGCCCGCAGCGCCTTCAGGGTCAGCAGCTCAACATCGCCAGGCCCCGCACCGACCAGCCAGACATCGCCGCCGCGTACCGGCTGCTGCCGATCCCCCGTTGCCAGAATATTCACTATTTCCTGCATCCGCAGCGAGTGCTGAAGTGTGTTCATTTGGCCTCTCCTGCCCTCAGCGTATTGAGCTGAGCGGCAATGATTTTTTTGAGTTCGGGAATGCAGGAGCCGCAGTTGGTGCCGCAGTTGAGTTTGTTACCCAGGTGCTGCACGCTGTGGCAGCCCTGCCGCACGGCGTCGGCAATCGGGATTTCGCCGACGGAAAAGCAGCTACAGATAATGGCACCAGTTGGCGCCTTATCGCCCCCGGCGCGGCCACCGAGCAGCGCCAGACGCTGCGATGCTATTCCCGGCGGCGAGCTGAAAGCAGCCACAACCGCCTGACGATCCACGGACGGTGGCCTGCGGCGGGCATAAAACGCCAGCTGTAATTCGCCACCGGCCCAGGCCAGCAGGCTGTAACCGTCATCGCCCAGATCGGCAGTGTGGCAGAGATAGCCGTCGATGGCGTACTGCCCGCTCACCCACGCCAGCCAGTCTGCAGGCCGTGATGTGTCCGCCAGGGTAAAGTGCGCAATGCCCGGCTGGGTAATACGACTCCAGTACGAGGTAATCGGCGGCTCGATATTTTCACCGCGTACAAACAGTTCCGCCTGCCACGCGGTTCGCCAGTACCGAATGCTGACCGGCATATGTTTGCTTTCCGGTTGCCCGGATAAAGGATCGACGTTGGCCTCAATCAGAGCATCAACCCTCGCCTGCTGGCTGAAGTTGCTGTTCCAGTGCATCGGCACAAATACGCTGCCGCGCGGTTGCAGAGTATCCGGCTGCGCGCGCAGCAGCAGCCAACCGTGCGAGGAGGAAACGCGCATCAGATCGCCGGAACGGATCTGCGGTGCATCTTCGGGATGAAACTGACAAAAGGGTTCGCTGAGGTGTTGCATCAGCCGCGCCGACTTGCCGGTACGGGTCATGGTGTGCCACTGGTCACGCACTCGTCCGGTATTCATCACCAGCGGATAGGCTTCACTCGGTGCGCTGAGCGGCAGGCGCGGCGTCACGGCGATTAACCGGGCCTTACCGTCAGGGTGGTAAAAACGTTTATCGTGGAACATCCGTACCGTGCCCTGCGGGTTAGCCACGTTGACCGGCCACTGTATCGGCTGCAGGTCATCCCACTCCACATCCGACAACGCAGCAAGCCCGCTGATATCAAAAGCCCGCGAACCGTTATTCTCAAAACCGGAAAGCGCCGCGTGCTCACGAAAGATCTCCGCAGGATGCTGATATGAGAAGGCTTCAGCAAACCCCAGCCGCTGTGCTACCTGGCTAAGTATCCACCAGTCCGGTTTTGCCTCCCCTGGAGCCGGTAAAAAAGCCCGCTGCCGCGATATGCAGCGCTCGGAGTTGGTCACCGTGCCATCCTTTTCACCCCAGCCCAGAGCAGGCAGGCAGATATGCGCCGCGCGGGTGGTATCGGTGTCGCACATAATTTCGGAAACGATTACCAGCGGGCAGCGCGCCAGCCCGCCCCGCACACGGTCGGCATCCGGCAGCGACACCACCGGATTGGTGCCCATAATCCACACTGCTTTGATCCGCCCGTCCTCCACGGCCCGGAACAGGTCTACCGCATTCAGGCCGGCTGACTTGCTGATGTTCTCGCTGCCCCAGAAGCGCCCCACCCGACTGATATCCTCCTGCGTAAAGCCCATGTGGCAAGCCAGCTGATTTGCCAGCCCGCCTACTTCACGTCCCCCCATCGCATTTGGCTGACCGGTTATCGAAAACGGCCCGCAGCCCTCGCGCCCGATTTGCCCGGTGGCCAGATGAAGATTGATGATAGCGCTGCATTTATCCACCCCGGAACTGGACTGATTAATGCCCATCGAATAGAGCGTCACCAGCCGCTCACTGGTGCCGATAAGCCGGTAAAACGCCTGCAGCTGCTCCTCCGCCAGACCGCAGAATTCAGCAGTGCGCGCAAGCGTCCACTCACTCGCCGCCCGCAGCGTTTCTTCCGCCCCCTGGGTATGATGCTGAAGAAAATCGTTATCCAGCCCGCCCCCCACGGCCATCGCATTTAGCGCGCCGCAGAACAGTGCGGCATCGCTGCCGGGGCGCAGCGCCAGATGCATATCAGCAATATCGCAGGTGGCGGTCTGACGCGGATCGATCACGATTATCTTCATCTCGGGCCGATCTTTTTTGGCCTGTGCCAGCCGCTGATAGACCACCGGATGTGCCCACGCCGTGTTCGAACCGGTTAACAGCACGCAGTCGGCCTGCTCCAGGTCCTGATAGCGGCACGGCACCGCATCGGCCCCGAATGCGCGTTTATAGCCCACGACGGCGGAAGCCATGCACAAGCGCGAATTGGTATCCATATTTCCCGCGCCGATAAAGCCCTTCATCAGCTTATTGGCGACATAGTAATCCTCAGTCAGCAGCTGGCCGGAGCCGTAAAACGCTACTGCCTGCGGGCCATGTTCTGCAATAATCGCAGAAAGGCGATCCGCCACCGTATTCAGCGCCAGCGCCCAGCTGACCGGCTGGCGGTCGATCTCCGGATGCAGCAGCCGTCCCTGCAACCCCAGCGTTTCCCCCAATGCGCTACCCTTCACGCATACACGTCCGATATTGGCAGGATGGGTTTTTATGCCGCTGGCGCTAAACCCCTCGGCCTGCGGCTGCATATTGATGCCGCACCCCACGCCGCAGTATGCGCAGGTGGTCGACGTTGGTTCTGTCGAGGCGACGGGTTTCATACGTTGACCGTCGCGATGATTTCCGTGGCGCCTGACGACGCCGCTATTGGCTCTCCCCGCACCCAGACGCGGTCGTTTTCCACCTTAACCGGCCAGACGCTGAGCGCAGGCTGACTATCGTCCACGCTGGAGCCGTCAGACAGGCGGAAACGCTGCTTGTAGAGCGGTGAAATCACCACCGGCTCGCCCTTTACGTCACCCAGCAACCCGCGAGCCAGCACGTTGGCATCGCTGTCCGGCTCGTAGTTACTCAGGGCAAAAACCTGCTGCGGATGCGTCGGCAGATGGAACAGCGCAATCTGGCGATTGCCCAGCCGCGCCGCCATACCGGCATTAGCCGGGATCGCCTGCACATCACACAGATCCACCCAGCCCAGCACCTCACTCACCGGCTGAGTCACGACTTGCTCCAGACGTTCTGCACGCTCCTGCGAGGTCGCCGGGCGGATCTGCTGACGCTCGGTGACCATCACGACCGCTTCATCCGGTTCGTCGCTGTTAAGAAACGGCCGGAACAGCGCCAGCCGGTCCGGACTGGCCAGCGTGGTCTGCCACTCGCACTGGTAGGTGTTAACTACCGCATCCATCTCCTTTTCCAGCTCAGTGCCGATGTGCAGGCTGTCTTCAAGCACCACCTGCCGCAGATAGTCCAGTCCACCTTCCAGATTATCCATCCAGGTACTGGTGCGCTGCAGGCGATCGGCGGTGCGAATGTAGAACATCAGAAAACGATCCACGGTACGGATGAGATCCTCCGTGCTCATATCCTGCGCCAGCAGATCCGCGTGGCGCGGCTTCATGCCGCCATTGCCGCAGACGTAAAGGTTCCAGCCCTTTTCCGTGGCGATTACCCCAACGTCTTTGCTCTGCGCTTCTGCACACTCGCGGGTACAGCCGGAAACAGCCATTTTGATTTTGTGCGGTGAGCGCAGCCCCTTGTAGCGGTTCTCCAGCCGAAGAGCCAGCCCGGTAGAGTCCTGTACGCCGTAGCGGCACCAGCTGGAGCCAACGCAGGATTTTACCGTCCGCAGCGACTTACCATAGGCGTGGCCGGTTTCAAACCCAGCGTCCACCAGTTGCTGCCAGATCTCCGGCAGCTGTTCCAGGCGTGCGCCAAACAGATCCACACGCTGGCCGCCGGTGATTTTGGTGTACAAGTTGTAGCGTTTAGCCACCTGACCGATGGCAATCAGTCCGTCGGGAGTGATTTCGCCGGCCGGAATACGCGGCACCACCGAATAGGTACCGTCTTTCTGAATATTGGCGAAGTAGCGGTCGTTGGTATCCTGCAATGGCAGATGTTGCGGCTTGAGCAGATAGTCGTTCCAGCAGGAGGCCAGGATCGAACCGGCCAGCGGCTTGCAGATTTCACAGCCGCTGCCCTGGCCGTGCCTGTGGAGCAGTTCCTCGAAGCTGCGGATATTGCCCGCACGCACCAGGTGATAGATTTCCTGTCGGGAAAAGGCAAAGTGTTCACAGATGTCTTTTTTCACCTCCACGCCCATTTCGGTCAGGGCGAACTCCATCACCTGTTTGGTCAGCGCCGCGCAGCCACCGCAGCCGGTCGCCGCTTTGGTACAGGCTTTGACCGCCGCCATATCGCCACAGCCGCCCTGCACCGCGTCACAGATATCCGACTTGCTGACGTTGTGGCAGGAACAGATTTGCGCTCCGTCCGGCAGCGCCGCTACGCCTAGCGTCTGCGGCACCGCGCCGGCGCTGGCGGGCAGGATGAGCGTTTCCGGGCTGACGGGCAGCGGCATGTCGTTGAGCATCATCTGCAGCAGCGTGCTGTATTCGCTGCTGTCGCCGACCAGCACCGCGCCGAGCAGGCGCTTTTTGTCCTCTGAGACGACAATTTTTTTGTACACTTCCGCCGGCCCGTCTACCCAGCTGTAGCTCTGGCAGCCCGGAGTGCGGCCATGTGCATCGCCCACCGAGGCGACCTCCACGCCCAGCAGTTTGAGTTTGGTACTCATATCCGCGCCTTTAAAGGCTACTTCGCTCCCGGCCAACGTATCGGCCAGGGTGCGCGCCATTTGATAACCCGGTGCGACCAGACCAAAAATCTGCCCGTTCCATAGCGCGCATTCACCGATGGCATAAATCGCCGGGTCGGAGGTTCGGCACTGATCGTTAATGACGATCCCGCCGCGCGGCCCGACCTCCAGCCCGCACTCTTTCGCCAGCTGGTCCCGAGGCCGGATACCGGCGGAGAACAGCACCAGATCGGTATCCAGATGGTCGCCGTCGGCGAACTCCATACGATAGCCGCCAGTTTCCCCGGCGACGATGGCACGGGTTTCTTTCCCGGTATGCACCTGAACATCCAGCGCTTCAATTTTGCGCCGCAGCATCGCCGCACCGCCCTCGTCCAGCTGCACGCCCATCAGCCGTGGAGCAAACTCCACCACGTGGGTTTGCAGCCCGAGATGCTTCAGCGCATTGGCTGCTTCAAGCCCCAGCAGGCCGCCACCGACCACCACGCCGGTTTTCGCCGTTGCGGCGCAAGCCTGGATCGCCGCCAGATCGTCCAGCGTGCGGTAAACCAGGCAGCCCGGCGCATCGCTGCCCGGGATCGGCGGCACAAAAGGATAGGAACCGGTCGCCAGCACCAGGACATCCCAGGCGGTCTGCCTTCCCTGATGGTCGACAACAAAACGGTGACGGGGATCGATATGGCTGACGCAGTGCCCCAGGCGCAGCTCAATACCGCTCGACTCAAAGAAGTCGTCTGCCACCATCGACAGCGATTCCGCGCTGCGTCCGGAGAAATATTCGGAGAGATGTACCCGGTCATAGGCCGGGGCTTTCTCTTCCGCAAAGACTATCACCTGAAATTGTAGTTGCAGTTCACGCTCCACCAACTGCTGCAGAAAATGGTGGCCTACCATGCCGTGTCCGGCCATCACTAATACGGGTTTCGACATTGCTTTGTTCCTCTTTACCTCAACGGGCAACTGTTCTGATTTAACGGACGACGGGCCATGCCCGGCCGGTTTATCGCCGGGACCGAAGACACTCGGTGGCATCTGCAAAAAGGCGGTCTGGTTCAGTTGGGACAGATAGTCCGGGCCGTCGCTGATATCTCCCCACAGCACCACACCGGCCAGCCGGTTATCGCGCAATAGCAGGCGGCGGTAATGGCCATCGAACGGATCGGACGCCGTATGGATCTGTGCGGCATCTCCGCCGTGCAGCTCACCGGCGCAAAACATGTCGATACCGGTCACCTTAAGGCGCAGCGCCAACGCCTGGCTGATGCAGGCAGCGACAGGTTCCCCCGCCAGACTGGCGGCCAGCGTATCTGCCTGCTGCCAGCACGGCGCAACCAGACCGACGGTCAACTGCCCCTGCTGGCAGCATTCACCGATGGCAGAAATATCAGGATCAGAGGTGTACAGCTGGTCGTTGACCAGAATGCCTCGGTCGCAGGCCAGTCCGGCAGAGCGAGCCAGGGCGATCTCGGGCCGAACACCGGCGGCCACAACTACGCGCTGCGCCGGGATCTCCCGCCCGTCACGCAGCGCCACGGCCTGCACGCGGCCTGAGACATCACCGAGATAAGCGGCGGTCTGCGACTGCAGCACTGTCGTGATGCCGCGTGTTGCCAGACTGAGCTGCAGCAGTTCGGCAGTATGCGCATCCAACTGGGCGTCCATAAGATGCGGACCACGGTGCAGCAGGCTGACCTGCATCCCGCGCAGCGCCAGCGCGGCGGCGGCCTCCACGCCTAATACGCCGCCGCCAATCACCACCGCGGGCTGTCCGGCAACGTCACCGCTGAGAATGTTTTCCACATCCTGCATATCGCGAAAGCCGTGGATGCCGTGCAGATCGTCCCCCGGCAACGGCGGCATAAACGCCCGCGAGCCGGTGGCCAGCACCAGATGGTCATAGGCCAGCAACTGGTTGCCGGCGGTCACCCTGCGGGCGACGCGATCAATTGCCGTAACCGGCACGCCAGCAATAAAGGTTACGCCGTGCGTCGCATACCACTTCGCGTCGTGGGTGACGATATCGGCAAAGCGTTTCTCACCGGACAGCACCGGGGTCAGCTGGATGCGGTTATAGGCAGGCTGGTTCTCCTCGCCGACGATCAGGATGCGATAGCGCCCCGGCGCACGTTCGCATAGCCGCTCCACCAGTCGTGCGCCCGCCATGCCGTTACCGACTACGATCAGGGTGAGTTTTTTCATTGCACGTATCCCGCCTGATAAATCAGGCCACCGCCCGGTGTTTTTCATGCAGGAACTGCAGGACCTGCTGACGGTACTGGTGGAACAGCGGATCGTTAGCCAGCGCCAGTCGCGACCGTGGTCGCGCCAGATCCACCTGCAGGATTTCACCGACTTTTGCCGCCGGTCCGTTGGTCATCATCATCACCCGATCGGAAAGCAGAACCGCCTCATCAACATCGTGAGTAATAAGCACGATGGTGGTATTCAGTCGCGCCTGGATCTCCATTACCGCATCCTGCAAGTGCGCGCGGGTTAACGCATCGAGCGCACCGAACGGCTCATCCATCAACAGCACTTTCGGCTTCATCGCCAGCGCGCGGGCGATGCCCACCCGCTGCTTCATGCCGCCGGAGATCTCCCCCGGGCGTTTGTCGGCGGCGTGCGCCATATGCACCAGTTCAAGATTGTGGTTAACCCAGTCGCGCCTTTCACCTTTGCTCATCGTGCCGCTGAACACCTGATTGACCGCCAGCGCCACGTTGTCAAAGCTGGTCAGCCACGGCAGCAACGAATGGTTCTGAAACACCACCCCGCGCTCCGGGCCTGGGCCGGTAATTTCCTGGTTATCGCACAGCAGTACCCCTTCAGTCGGGCGGCTTAGCCCGGCTATCAGGTTCAGCAATGTGGATTTGCCGCAGCCGGAGTGGCCGATCAGGCTGATCGTTTCGCCCATGGCGATATCGAAGCTGACGTTGTCGAGAGCCAGAAACGGACCTTTAGCCGTCGCGAAACTCTGGCTGATGTTCTGCACGCGAATAATAGCTTTGTCGTTTTTCATCTCGGGCTCCTAACGGTTGTCGTAGCTGAAGTGGCGAGCAATGGCCATCAGCCCCTGCTCCAGCGCCATGCCCACCACGCCGATCAGCAGGATGGCAACGATGATGTTTTCCACATTGAGGTTGTTCCATTCATTCCAGATCCAGAAACCGATGCCGACGCCGCCGGTCAGCATTTCGGCGGCAATGATCACCAGCCAGGCAATACCAATCGACAGGCGTGCCCCGGTAAGGATGTACGGCAGCACGGCGGGGAACAGGATTTTACGCATCACGGTGAATTCGCTGAGATTCAGGACTCGCGCCACGTTGAGGTAGTCCTGTGGAATACGCGTCACCCCTTCGGCGGTGTTGAGGATCATCGGCCAGATCGAGCAGATAAAGATGGTCCACGCCGAAGCTGGTTCAGCACGCTGGAACAGCAGCAGGCCAATCGGTAACCACGCCAGCGGGCTGACCGGGCGCAGCAGGGAAATAATCGGGTTAAGCATGCTGGCGATAAAACTGAAGCGGCCAATCAGGAAACCGGCAGGAATACCGATCAGCGCGGCCAGCCCGAAGCCCAGCGCTACCCTTTTCAGTGAGGCCAGCACGTTCCAGCCGATGCCCATGTCGTTGGGACCGGCGACGTAAAACGGATCGGCGAAAATCACTTTCGCCGCTTCCCAGGTTTTCAACGGGGTGGGAAATCCTTTGCTCCCGATCGCGGCAATCTGCCAGATGACAACCAGCACGATCAGCCCCAGCAGCGCCGGGAGGACTTTTTGCAGCACGCCACGGAGCGAGGCAGCGAACGATGAGTTAACCGCCGCCATCGGTGCCGGCGGTGCAGCATTCAGCGTGGCCGGAACAATGGAGACAATCTCTGCACTTGCCGCTTCGATCGGCACAACGTTAGGCGTTTTTACATTGACGGACATTAGCGACCTCTCTTAGCGTTTCATGGCAAAACTGTTGGCGTAGTCGGCAGGGTTGCTGCCATCCCAGACTTTCCCGTCAATGAGCTTGCTACTGCGCATCTCCCCGGACGGCAGGTTGATGCCGCCGACCGCGCTGGCTGCCTGTTTATAGATGTCGACCCGGTTAATTTTTTTCGCCACCGCCAGATAATCCGGGTCATGGTCCAGCAGCCCCCAGCGTTTGTGCTGGGTCAGGAACCACATACCGTCGGAGAGATACGGATAGTTGACCGCGCCATCGTTGAAGAAGCGCATGGCGTGGGCGTCCTTCCACTTTTTGCCCAGCCCGTTCTGATAATCGCCAAGCATCCGCCCCTGGATGGTTTCCACCGGGGTATTGATGTACGCCCGGGTCGCTACCACCTGCGCGGTTTCGATACGGTTCGCATCCGAGGTGTCAATCCAGCGCGAAGCGTCCAGTACCGCAGCGGTAAGCGCGCGTGCGGCATTGGGATTGGCGCTCACCCAGGATGCGGTGGTGCCGAGAATTTTTTCCGGGTGATCCGGCCAGATCTCCTGCGTGGTGATGGCGGTAAAGCCGATATCATCCTGAATGGCGCGCTGATTCCAGGGTTCGCCAACGCAAAATCCGCTCATATTGCCGATTTTCATGTTCACCACCATCTGCGGCGGCGGCACCACGATGTTGCGGACGTCGTTAAAGGGGTGAATTCCGGCATTCGCCAGCCAGTAGTAGAGCCACATGGCGTGTGTGCCGGTGGGAAAGGTTTGCGCAAAGGTGTAGGTGCCTTTCGCGCCAGCATCGACCACCTTTTTCAGCGAGGCAGCATCGGTGACACCCGCCTGCTTCAGCTGATTCGACAGGGTGATCGCCTGACCGTTATTGTTCAGCGTCATCAGCATCGCCATATCATGCTGCGGGCCGGAGACGCCCAGCTGCAGGCCGTAGACCAGCCCATACAGCACATGAGCCGCATCCAGCTCGCCGGAGACCAGTTTGTCGCGCATTGACGCCCAGCTCGACTCCTTGCTGACGATGATTTTGATGCCGTACTTCTCGTCAAACTTCTTCACCGCCGCCATCACCACCGAGGAGCAGTCGGTCAGCGGAATAAAGCCAACGCGGACCTCTTTCTTCTCGGGCGCATCGGAACCAGCCGCCCAGACGCTGTTCATCAGGCCCGGCAGCAGCAGACCGCCAGTCAGCGCCGCGCTGCCGGCGAGAAAGCGGCGACGGGAAAACTGCACGGTCGTTTTTTTATCGTCTTGCGTCATTGCGGCTTCCTGTAATGTTGAAAAATGAGCAAAAAAAAAGCGCCCTGTCACCGCTCAGTTTCCTGAACGCTGAAGGACGCCTTTATCCGTAACTTTGACTAAACCGCCATTAGCTTAATCGTTATGGCTAACAATGCAGCTTATATGCCAACTTATTGGCTATTAAAAATGCAGCGGGTTAGCGGATTATTTTCCCGTTTCTCGCCGTTTATTGCACCGCCACGGCACGCGTTGCACTCCGCAATAGCGCACTAACAGTGCAGCTACTCCTTTGGGGTTAGTCGCCTTTTTTACTCAATATGGCCGACATGGCGAACATCGCTTCCGCGACATCCGACAGCTTTCGGTTCTGGTTCATCGCCATATCACGCAGAATTTTATGCGCCTGCGGTTCGGTCATACCGTGATGCTGCATCAGCAGCCCTTTGGCGCGCTCCACCAGCTTTCGCTCGGCCAGGGTGGCGCGTAATTCTGCGAGCTCGGCGTCCTGCGCCTGTAGCTGGCGAGACTGCTTTTCCACCAGCTCCAGCACCGCACGGCTGAGCTGCGGCGGGATCAGCGCCGAATAGTGCGGCTCGGGTGACGGTATCTGCCCGATATCCTGCTGCTGCACCGCCAGCGAGGCCTGCGCGTCACTAATCCGCTGCCGACAGCAGGCCATCAGCACATCCTCCAGCAGATCTTCCACCCTTTTCATGTCGTTGATCCGCGCGGTGGTGACTTCAAACCAGCGCAGCGCGGTTTCACCGCCGTTATCTGCAGGGATCGTGCGGGTACAGGCAATGCGCCGCAGGCGTTCAAACTCGCTGCTGTCCGCGTCCAGCAGCCGCTGCCACAGTGCCAGGCAGCGGGCATCGGCAAACTCGCTGAAGGTCAGAAAACAGCGCTCCTGGCCTTCAATCAGATCCAGGAGTTGCTGTTGCAGCACCTCATCAAAATGCCGAGCGGCAAAGCCCGCCGCGCCAAGCGCGCGTTCCTGCCCGACCAGCTCTTTACCCTGCATAAAGCTGAACATAGCAAGCAGCGCCCGGGAGATGGTCGGATCGCCGGAGATATCCGCCGCTTCAAATACCAGCGCCAGGTGCGTCCGGATCACGTCGCTGTACTGACGCATAGCCTCCGGCTGGTCGACCTCCTGCGCCTGAACCTGCCGGCGAAGCAGCGGCAGCGTGCTGAGACTGTGCAACACAGCGGCAATGCGGCTAAACAGACGCGGCGCGTTGGACATGCTTTGCCCGCTCAGATCCAGCGCCTGCAGCAGATCGTCGACCGCATGCTCCGCCAGCTGCACCTGTAACGCACTCTCGCTGAGCTTATCTGCCCACAGCTCGCCGTGGGAACATAAAAAGATGTTGGCCGTGCCGCGCTCACGTTGCAGGACGTGGATCAGTTGGCTGACCACGCCGACCAGTCTGCCCATTTCAAGCAGCTGTTGCAGGCAGATGATTTCACTTTTTTTGGAGGCAAGGACGAAACTGAGTGCTGAGAGTGGCATAGGCGGGCCTGATAAACCATGGTCATGCAGTGGATAAAGCAAGAAGCATGCCGGGGATATTATGGAGCCAACCAATAAGAATTTTTTGTCTGGTGGGGACCCCGGTCGCCGGGATCCCACCTTAAGAATTACCAGCCTTTTACGGCGTCACCTTGATAAACCTGGTCAGCAGCTGCAGCGACTTCATCGGTCTGGTAAGCCTTCACCAGATTCCTCACGTTTTCGCTGTCCTTATTGTCTTCCCGGGCAACAATGATGTTCACGTAGGGCGAGTTTTTATCTTCTACAAACAGGCCATTTTTGGCCGGCGTTAGCCCAATCTGGCTGGAGTAGTTGGTATTAATGATGGCAAGATCGATTTTGTCATCATCAATCGCGCGGGTCAGCTGCGCGGCCTCCACCTCAACAATTTTAAGATGCTTAGGGTTTTCCACAATATCCAGGGACGTCGGCAGCAGACCGACGTTATCTTTGAGTTTGATAAGTCCCTGCACCTGCAGTAGCAACAGCGAACGACCAAGGTTGGTTGGGTCATTCGGCACCGCTACCTGAGCGCCCTCCTTGAGCTCAGTGACGGATTTAATTTTGCGGGAATAGCCAGCAATCGGATAAACAAAAGTATTGCCCACGGCGGCCAGCTTATAACCACGTTCTTTTATTTGTTTATCCAGATAAGGACCGTGCTGAAAGGAGTTTGCGTCAATATCGCCGCTGCTAAGCGCCGAGTTAGGCAGCACATAATCGGTGAAGGTCACAACCTCTACGTCGAGGTTGTATTTCTCTTTCGCCACCTTTTTAACCGTGTCCCACAGCGGCTGGTCAATCCCGGCGCTGATACCCACTTTAATATGATTAGCGTCCTGCTTCGGGCCGCAGCCGGTAATCAGCATTGCCCCCGTCAGGGCAACCGCCAGCAGAGACACTTTTACAGTATTTTTTATCGCCGTGCGCATAAATAACGTCTTCCTTAAACCAATAAAAACAGCCAATTTGAAATTACACACCAGCATGGTGCGGCGACGAGAGTTTTTCAAACCATGCTGAAGCTGGCAAATAAGAAAAAGACATAACCTATGTTTAAATACTTCCTTTGCTACTTATTTCATCAAAGTTTTGCAGGCGGCAAAATCGTACACTCTTTATCCAGAAGCGATTCCACCGACGCACGATTATTTCTGTCCCAGCCGCGTTTTGTGGTAAGCAAAATAAATCCTTTTTGCTCGCCGTAGGTGGTCGGAATAACGGCAACGCCCCACTCCGCTAACTGCTCGGGCGATAAATGGAAATAGCTAGCGACGCTGTTAATCGGATAGATACCCATCACCGCTGGCTGCATCACCCGCCGCGCGTACCAGGTATGGCGCAGTAATTTATCGGGCAGCGGCCGCCACTCTTCCTGAATGTACGGGCGCTCGGCGAGCATCTGGCGCCTTACGTCTTCCCGCAGACAGGTCAGGTGAATATGCAGCTGATTCTGGCTACGTCCATACGCCGAGTTAATAGCCAGGCCGAGCCTGTCGTCAGGCACTGGGGCTCCATACTGCCAGGCTAAAAGATGGCGCATCAGCCAGGCATAACCGAAGTAGTCCGTGCGCCCTTCCAGCGCCAGCTGCGGACTTTCAATACCGCTCAGTTTTGCCGTGGGGACAAGAATAAAGTGGTAGGGGTAACGCGGATTCTGGATAACGCTGAAGCCGTGAGCTTTTCCCTCCGGCATATAGATCTGCTGGCAGGGTGCCGGGTTGTTCGTTTGCTGATAGTGGGTCATGCAGACCTTATCGACTACGCCCCACAGCGCGTCGGAACGGGCGCAGCCCACCAGCAGGAATATTGCTGAAAGGGTCATCCCTCGCTTAAGACAGGAATAAATCAGGGCGGTGACTCTGTTTCTTCTCATTTATCTCTGCATCACTCTCGGCCAGCAACGAAGTAGTGCGCTTTATGATAAAGCATAATCTGACATCCGCCTGAAGTATTCAGGGATTGAGCTTATTGAGTTGTGCGTAACGCTTCCACAGGCGGAAATCGTTGAAAATAGTCCACCAGAAAATCAATACAGACCTTGAGTTTTGCCGAGCCGCTGGTGCGGTTGGAATAGACTGCCCAGATATTGGCTGCCTGGTACCACTCCGGTAAAAGCTGCACCAGCTCGCCACAGGCAATATAGCGCTGCACCTCCCACTGCGAGCGCAGAATAATTCCGTGCCCTTTCAGCGCCCAGCTTAAGACTACGCTGCCGTTATTGGACGAGAGCTGGCTGCTGACGTGAGTCTGTAGCGTTTCCACGCCGTTGGTTAACGGCCACACGCCGAACTGTGAGCTGCGCTCCTGAATAACAAGACATTTATGGTGCCTGAGTTCGGCTATATGCAGCGGGGTGCCGTGCTTTTCCAGGTAGTCCGGAGAGGCACAGAGTACGCGATGGTTAGTGGAGAGCTGGCGAGTGATATAGAGATCTTTAATATCGTCGCCAACGCGAATTTCAATGTCGACGCCCTCTTCCATCAAATCAACGACTTTGTCCGTCAGCGTAAGCTTGATATTAAGCGCCGGGTAGCGTTCTGCAAGCGCTGAAAGCGCGTCAGGCATATAGGTCGAGCCAAAACCAAACGAGCAGCTCATCTGAATGTTGCCTTCGAGCGTATCCCGCCAGGCAGCAAGACCCGAGACAAAATCGCCCATACTCTCCAGCACCGAAAGCGCCCCGGTGAGGGCTTTGTGGCCGTCTGCCGTTAAATGAATGGCGCGGGCACTACGATGGAACAGACGCATGCCCAGGTTTTTTTCCAGCAGCGCAATACGTTTACTGACATAAGACGGCGACAGGCCCAGCTCCGCCGCCGCATTGGCAAAGCCCTCCTGGCGCACCACGGTGACAAAGACGTTCAGGTCTTCAACAAGCGGCCACGGGGCGCGCGGATTTTCACTGGAGCTCATGGTTATGCCATCGTTCAGAATCAGGTCAAGAACGGCATAATAGCGCCGAGCAGCGCATCGGGACACTCTTCCTGTGGGCTGTGTCCGCACGGCATTGCTTTACCACGAACATCCAGCGCCTTTTCCTGCCACGTTGCGATAACATCATAAAGCTGGCCAACCGTGCCTTTCTCGCCCCAGAGCACCAGCAGAGGAGTGCTGATGCGCAGGTGTTTATCGGCTTCGTCATCCTGCAAATCCAGAGTAGCCGAAGCGCGGTAATCTTCGCAGATAGCACGCAGCGTATCAGCGTTCTGGTAGCAACGCAGGTATTCGGCAAACACCTCCGGTTCCGTAGCGCCGGGGGTTTTAAGCTGGCCATCGATGTGTTTGCGCAGAAAGAACGCCGGGTCCGCTGCGATCATTTTTTCCGGCATCGGCGAAGGCTGGATCAAGAAAAACCACCAGAAATAGCGGGTAGCAAACGTCTTGTCGGTCAGGGCATACATGGTGGCCGTCGGGGCGATATCAATAAAGATGCTGCGTTTAACCTGCTGAGGATAATCCAGAGCCAGACGATGCCCGACCCTGGCCCCGCGATCGTGCCCCACCAAAGCAAAGCCGTCGTGGAATCCGAGTCTTGCCATCAGCAGAATGATATCTTTCGCCATTTCACGTTTGGAGTAGCTGCGATGATTATCGTCGCTGGCGGGCTTGTCACTGTCGCCGTAGCCGCGAATGTCCGGCATGATGACGGTAAAATGCTGTGCCAGCGATGGGGCAATTTTACGCCAGGTTACGTGGTTCTGCGGGTGCCCATGCAGTAGCACCAGCGGTTCGCCCTGTCCCGCAACGGCGGCGCGAATCGAAATACCGTTTTCCAGTATTACATCCATTAGCCGGAAGCCAGAGATGAAAGGAGAGTCACCCCTGTGGCGAATAAAGTCAGCGTTATCTTTCATCATTGAAGGTTAATCCTGGGTCATTAGCCACGGATACGCGGCAAAATGGCGCTGTTCAAACTCCCGAATCTCCTGCTGGTATTGCATCGTATAGCTAATGGCGTCGTGGCCCTCCAGCAGCATGTGTTTTTTCAGCTCATCGACCGTAAAGGCAATCTGGCTGCCTCCAACGCTTATCTGCTGCCCGGCGAGATCGACGGTAATGCTGTTAGTTTCGGGATTGCCTGCTGCCTGAGCCAAATGGTCAATGTCCGCTGCCGGTAATGTCAGGGTCAGCACGCCGTTACGCTGGCAGTTGTCGTTAAAGATACCGGCAAAGGTGGTGCCGATAAGCGCCCTGATGCCGAGCTGCCGTAACCCCCATACCGCATGTTCACGGCTGGAGCCGCAGCCGAAGTTAGGGCCCACAATAAGAAAAGCTGCCCCCTGCCACGCAGGCTGATTAAGAATAAACTCCGGGTTCAGCGAGCCGTCTGCCCGGAAACGCTTATCGAAGAAAACGCCTCTGTCCAGATTGTTACGTTCGATGCCTTTAAGAAACTGCTTCGGCATGATTACATCGGTATCAATGTTGGCTGCCATCAGCGGCGCAGCCACGCCGGTTATACGGTTAAAGGGTTCCATTTACGCTTCCCCCTGCTTTAAAAAAGGACGCACATCCGTCAGATGACCCGCCACTGCCGCTGCCGCAACCATCGCCGGGCTCATTAAGTGCGTTCTCGCCCCGGCCCCCTGGCGGCCAGCAAAATTACGGTTTGTGCTGGAGGCGCAGCGGTCACCCGGCTGAAGCACGTCTTCGTTCATGGCCAGGCACATTGAACAGCCCGACTGCCGCCACTCGAAACCTGCGTCGATGAAGATTTTGGCTAACCCCTCCCGCTCGGCGCGGGCGCGAACCTGCGTTGAGCCGGGTACGATTATCCCCCTTACGCCCGGCGCAATTTTCCTGTCACGCAGCACCTGCGCCACGGCTCTGAGATCTTCAATACGCCCGTTGGTACAGGAACCGATAAAGGCATGAGTAATCGGGATTTGGCTCAGCGGGGTTCCTGGTTCGAGGCCCATATAGGTCAGCGCATTTTCTATGTCACGGCGTTTTGCTGCGCTGGGCTCCGCGGCGGGATCGGGCACCAGGTCCGTAATACTGCCGCCCTGATCCGGGCTGGTGCCCCATGTTACGCGAGGCGTTAACTTCGCGCAGTCGAGCACAACTTCTTTATCAAATACCGCGCCGCTGTCGCTGCTGAGCGTGCGCCAGTATTTCAGCGCCTGTTCCCACATGTCACCTTTAGGCAACCGTGGTGCGGTTTTGATGTAGGCATATACTTTTTCATCCGGTGCCATAAAGGCTCCACGGGCACCGGCCTCAACCGCCATATTACAAATGGTCATTCGCCCTTCCACGCTGAGCGCATCAATGGCGCTGCCGCAAAACTCAATGGCAAAACCGGTCGCACCATCTGCTCCTATTTCAGCGATAAGCAGCATGACAATGTCTTTTGCCGTCGCGGCAAACGGCAGCTCACCATTGACCGTCACGCGCAGCGTTTTCAGCTTCTTGTAGGCCAAAGTTTGCGTCGCCAGCATATGCTCAATTTCTGAGGTACCGATACCGAAGCCAAATGCGCCAAAAGCGCCGTAGGTCGTGGTATGGCTGTCGCCCGCGGCAATCACCATACCCGGTAATACGATCCCCTGCTCGTGCGCGACAACGTGTTCAATACCCTGCCGGGAGTCCATCACGCCAAACAGTTCAAGCCCAAAATCACGGCTGTTAGATTCGAAGTAACGAACCTGAAGCTCACCCCCCGGGTCGGTCATTTCAGGCGTGCGCTCAGGGCGTGTCGGGTTAACGTGGTCGACGTTAAGCAGAATACTTTTGGGTTGCCAGACCTTGCGGTTTGCATCACGTAGACCGCTAAATGCCTGCGGGCTGGTGTATTCGTTGAGGATGGAACGGTCGATATACAGCAGGACATTGCCCTGATCGTCCAGAGGGCGGATGACGTGGGCATCGATGATTTTATCGTACAGCGTTTTCGGCTTCATTGCGGGTCACCTTGCTTCTCTAACAGCAAAAATAACGGCGTGCTGGCACGCAGATAAAAAATGAGCAATCAGTGAAGGAATAGTAGCAATCCGTTAATTGCGCTGTCAGTAAAGGCATGGTGCACAACCGTAATAGGATAAAACACGAAACGTGTTCTGTTTACTGTGAGCCTGTTTCAGGATTTTTTCGGAAGCAAAATCAGTCGGCGTCTGTTTTAATTAACGGTGTTAGAGATTGACTTGATGTTGAATAGTAAGAAAATTCGTGTTGTCCAACGTTCGTCAAAAATCTGGAGCACATCATCGCCTCTTCACGCCGCTTTCTCTCTGTCACGAAGGTTAAAAAGTCCTGTGCGCTGCTTGCCGCTGCGCTGTTTCTTGCCAGCTGCGCCTCCAAACCGCCAGTTTCTCTCGTCACGCCCTTTCCTTCCGGTAAGACGACTGTTCCGCCGACTTCGCAAAGCAATCAGCCAATGCGCGGTGTCTGGCTGGCAACGGTCTCCCGACTGGACTGGCCGCCATTATCGTCGGTTAACGGCAGCAGCGCGCCCGTGCGAATTAACCAACAGCAGCAGGCATTGAAAGACAAGCTGGATAAGCTAAAGTCGCTGGGGATTAATACCGTGTTCTTCCAGGTTAAACCTGACGGTACCGCCCTGTGGCGCTCAAAGATTTTGCCGTGGTCAGATATGCTGACGGGCCGCATTGGTGACGATCCCGGCTACGATCCGCTGCAGTTTATGCTCGATGAAGCGCATAAACGCGGCATCAAAGTACACGCATGGTTTAACCCCTACCGCGTCTCAACTAACATCACGCCCGGTACGGTTGCTGCCTTGAACCGCACGCTTTCTCTCCAGCCCGCGAGCGTCTTTGCGCTGCACCGTAACTGGATAAGAACTTCTGGCGAGCGCTTTGTGCTCGATCCGGGAATTCCTGACGTGCGTGACTGGATAACCAGTATTGTTGCAGAAGTCGTCTCAAACTATGCCATCGACGGCGTGCAGTTTGATGATTACTTCTATACCGAATCACCCGGTTCTATGCTCAACGATACCCAGACCTACAGAACTTATGGCCAGGGTTATGCGTCAAAAGCAGACTGGCGGCGCCACAATACCCAGCTGCTGATTGAGCAGGTTTCACGAACCATCAAACAGCTCAAGCCCGGCGTTGAATTTGGCGTCAGCCCTGCTGGCGTATGGCGCAACATATCTCATGACCCGGCAGGCTCGCAGACGCGTGGCGCTGCCGCCTATGATGAGTCGTTTGCGGATACGCGTCTTTGGGTGCAAAAAGGTCTGCTGGACTATATCGCCCCGCAGATCTACTGGCCCTTCTCGCGCAGCGCTGCACGCTACGATGTGCTGGCTAAATGGTGGGCTGACGTCGTGAAGCCAACGAATACACGTCTCTATATCGGCATTGCACTTTATAAGGTCGGGGAACCGTCGAAGAATGAACCTGACTGGACGGTAAATGGAGGCGTTCCGGAGTTGAAAAAGCAGCTCGATTTGAACGACTCCATACCGCAGATTAGCGGCACGATCTTGTTCAGAGAAAACTATCTGAATCAGCCCCAGACGCAGCAGGCGGTGAATTACCTCAAGGCTCGTTGGGGAGAGTAATTTGCTGAGGAAAAACCGGATCGCCCGTCCCTGGGGCGATTCGGCGGCGGCTTCAGCGGCCAGTCAGGTCGTCATACAAGTTGCGCAGCCGGGTGCGCAGGTACAGAACGGCTTTGTGTTTGCGGGAGAGTAGTGCCTGAACGCTGTCGCCACACTCTTGTGCAAGATCTTTGACGCTGTAGCCCTGAAGTTCGGTTTTGATGAACACGTCGCACTGAGCTGGCGGCAGTTCCGATAACGCGGTTTCAAGCTCTTCCCATAAAAGCTGCCTGAGATAGTCATCCTCCGGGGTTTGAGGGACGCCGAACAGCGTTTCGGCCAGCTCATCCTCAGGATAGTCATCTTCTTCTCCACCGAACCATCCCGCTAAAGGCAACTCCCGCTTTTTCCTCGCCCGGTCGGTCATTTCATTGCGGGCGGCGCGGAACAGCCAGGCAGCAACATTTTCTACCGGCTGCTCCACTTTCATTAGCTGATAGCTGACTTCCTGCAGGATATCTTCGGCATCTTCACGTACCGCCGTCCGCCCGCGGATAAAAGCTTTAAGTCGAGTGCGGCAGCCGTTAAGCGCTGTGATCAGCAGCGAATTCTTCGCCATTCCGGCTTTCATTTCCGTCACTCAGCATCCGGTTTTTTTGCGTTGTTCTCTTCCTGCTGCTGCGGACGTGGGTCCATTCTCTCATCCCGACGAGCGTGCCAGCCGCAGCTGTCAGGCTGGCCAAAACCAAACTTCTCACGACGATGCTGCATGAACTCCTCACGCTGTTCCGGCGTCATCTGCATCCAGCGTTCGTGCATGCGGCGACGGGCTTTGCCTAGCATACCAGGACGGAAGCCCAGGCCGCCGAACAGGATCCGGCATAGCGCCAGCAGGCCTAAGGATTGCCAAAAACCGATAGCTTTAACACCCAGCAGCCCCGGCAACACGGCATTCCAGAGCGTCATTACGATTAAGCCGAGCGCGACAAACAGCGCCGCACACAGAAGAATCGGCTTGCCCATGCGGTGGCTGCAGAAGCCGCGACGGCGCTGATTGTCTCGGTGTATATCAAAATCTCTCATCATTTTTACCTCATAAAGTTACTGATAATCACTTGTGATGAGGTAGACGAATCAGCGCTAAAAATATTGCTAAAAAAATGAAATTTATAGCCCGGCCTCTTGCACCAGCGTTTGCAGTAATTCCGCCGCAGGCATTTCCCGGATGAGATTTACGCCCTGCCCGGCCCAGTGTGCGCTGTAGCCGTGATGGCCCTGTTTTTTTGCGAGGCTGGCGAGTGCTTTCCCAATGTCATAGGCCACAGGATAAGCCGGCACAGCCTCTTTACCTGTAGCGCGTCCGTGGCGGCAATAGTCGTTATCCAGGCTTCTGGCTGCCCTGCCGGAGATGGCATGGGTCATGTCCGTCTGGTGCGAGCGGCTGGAGTTAAGCTGCTGCCGGTAGCCTTCATCGGCGGCAGACTCCGGGCAAAGGAGAAACGCGGTGCCGAGCTGTACGGCATCTGCCCCTATCGTCAACATTGCACGGATGCCGGCGCCGTCCATAATGCCTCCGGCGGCAACAATCGGCAGCGTGACCTGTTTTTTCAGCAGCTGAACCAGCGCAAAAGTACTGAGCCGTGTGTCCAGCGCCTTATCGTCAAACATCCCTCGATGCCCTCCGGCCTCGTAGCCCTGAGCAACAATGACATCCACACCTCGCGCCTGGATAAGTAGAGCTTCTTCAGGGCGAGTGGCCGTGGCGAGAGTCACAATCCCCCTGTCGTGCAAGGCCTGAACGACGCTGCGTTCAGGCACGCCAAAATGGAAACTGACCGCGGCGGGTGCCGTCTCCAGCAGCATTGCGAGCATCTCCTGATGGTTGATAAAGCTTTTGTAAATTTCGGATAGCGCTTCCGGCGGCATCCCGCCAAACTCAGCAAACAGCGGACGCAGGTTTTCAATCCAGGCTTGCTCAAGCGCGTTATCCCGCTGCGCAGAGGCGTGGCAAAACAGGTTTACGCTAAACGGGCGGGAGGTCAGCTCCCGGGTGTTTAGAATTGCCGCTCTGGCCTGATCCACGCTGCTTGCGCCAATACCCAGAGAGCCAAGCCCTCCGCTATTGCTGACCGCCGCCGCCAAAGCCGGGGTTGAGACGCCGGCCATCGGCGCCTGTATGATGGGATGATCGATAGCAAGCAGTTGGGTAAGTCTGTAAGACATGGCGGCACCTGAGTTAATGGGAGAGCGATGGCTTAACATCTTATTTTAAGATGGTAATATCAATATTGTTTTGAGAATGAGAATTAAAAACATGAACCACACCACACTGCAAATGTTTAAAATTGTCGCCGAAGAGCAAAGTGTGACAAAAGCGGCCAAAAGGCTTGGCCGCGTTCAGTCGAACATCACCACCCGCATCCAGCAGCTGGAAGAAGAGCTTGGCGTTTCCCTGTTCGTGCGCGACAGCAAGAAAATGACGTTGTCGCCGGAGGGAGTAAGCTTTCTCTCCTACACCCAAAAAATTCTTAGCCTCGCCGAAGAAGCGAGGCAGGCTCTGCATCCGGGCAAACCGGCTGGCACGCTGAATATCGGCTCAATGGAGGCGACCGCAGCCAGCCGCCTGATGCCGGTCTTTCAGCAGTTTCACCAACAGTGCCCCGAGGTCTGTCTGGCATTAATAACTATGCCTACCCAGCAGCTGCTCGAGCGAGTGCGTAATGCCTCGCTGGATTGTGCCCTGGTTAGCCTGCTGCCGAACCCGGAAGGCCTTATCGAATGCCCGGAAGATCTTGAGTTTATTAATGTGTTCAGCGAAAGCTTAGTGCTGCTCGCACCGGGTTCCGAAAGCAACAGCGAAGCCCGTCTTGCTGCTTTTCCCAAAGGCTGTTCCTACCGGGCTCGCGGCGAAGCTTTACTTAACCGGCTAAACGCCGTTGAGGTGCAGGAGGTGAGTTCTTACCATTCTATGGTTGCCAACGTTGCCGCCGGGCGCTGCAGCTGCGTGCTGCCGGAAAGCGTTGCCGCAACTCTTGCCCTGCCGAAGGACAGCCGACAACAGTTTGTTGCAAAGGCCCTCACCCAGCTTGTCTGGCGTAAAGGCTACGGCTCCCCCGCACTGGAAGCGATGAAGCAGGTGCTGGCCTCAGCCAGTAACCTTTGAATTTCCTGTTATCACAAGACCACCGGCCAGCAGCAGCGCACGACTCTCTGGTCTGAAATGCATTGTCATAGCCCATATCAATCTAAATTAAAGAGCATTATTTTTATATGGATCTTATTTTGAGATTTAATGATGATGGGGATGACAATCAAGTCAGTTCTTTACCGCCTGATACTGGCACGATGATCAGAGCGCGCTCAGGTCGGCTTCTATGCGCTGAGCCCAGCCTTTTGCCGTCTGGCTCTTCGCCAGTAATAGCGCGGACTGTAGCGCCGCACTGAATTCCAGAACATCTTCTGGCCTGCCGGCATATCGAATCTGCGCCTGCACCCGCATCAGCTCGGGCAGGTTCCACAGCGACTGGTTTATGTCGAGTCCTGACAAACGCTCGCTGATAAGCGCATCCGCTTCCTCCCGCCGGCCTTTCTGCGCCAAAGCGGCGGAAAAATCAGAGAGGAATAGCGAATAAGCGGGATCAAAGCCGTTGGCTCGCAACGTTGCCAGCATCGCGTGGATTTGCTGGGGGAGGATCGTTTCCGGCTGTCTGCGTAATCTGCCCCAGAACATAAAGGCCGAGGCATACAGCCGCCAGAATCCCAGGCCGTGCTCAACGGCAATCGTCTCGATCTGCGAGGCAATAAGCAGCACCCGATCGATATCTCCGGTCAGGGCCGCCAGGGTGCAGCTACCTTCCGCAAGCGCGGCGCAAAGTGAGCAGGCATGATCGAGTTCTTTTGCCTCCTCCACCGCCAACTGCTCCGCTCTCCTGGCCCTGGCGATATCGCCGGTCACCCATAGCGCACGCACCAGAAAGGCCCAGCCGGCCACTCGCTGATCCAGTCCGAAACGGAAAGGCGCTCTTTGACTGTCTTCATCAACGGCGCGATCCAGCAGGGCCTGAATTTCACGGAGCGCGGCCTGCTGGTCACCGGAAAAATGCAGCGCGGTGCCAACAAGACGGCGGGCGGTCAATAAGGCGCCGTAGTCACCGATT
The DNA here is from genome assembly GCF_900635955.1 of Cedecea lapagei. Taxonomy (GTDB): domain Bacteria; phylum Pseudomonadota; class Gammaproteobacteria; order Enterobacterales; family Enterobacteriaceae; genus Cedecea; species Cedecea lapagei. The sequence goes on along the minus strand of NZ_LR134201.1, from coordinate 2,300,417 downwards.
TCGGAAGCAAGCTCGGCCATTTTTTTGCCGTTTTCTCCGGCCTGCATGTAGCGCCCACTTCGCAGATGATACAGCCACAATCCATATTCAGCCTGCAGCTGTATTTCTCGGTCATTGAGCTTACCGGCAAGCTCTCCGGCTCGCTGCCAGGCCTGTCCGTTTTCTTCAACAGGCCCCTGTGCCCAGCCCAGAGCCGATCCTAAAGCCGCCTGCATCAGCATCTCTTCATGCTGCGTGGCGTGCCCGTTTTGCGGATTATTAATGGCAGCCGTGATGCGCTGACGGCATTCGCCGTGCAGCGAAAGCTGGATCCAGAACGGCGTGGCGTTAGCGAGAATACTCCGCCCGAGGGACGCGTTTTGACCGGCGCCAAAACACCAGTCCGCGGCTGCTCTGAGATCGTCAATTAAATAGCCGTACTGCCGACGCCAGTGTGGGCTGGAAACTTCCGTCCAGGCTTCTTTTGCCCGCACCATATTCTCTGCGGTCAAGTGTGCATGGCTGAGGGAAAGCTGCTCGCTGTCGTCTGCCAGCAGCGTGCGAGCGTAAGTGCGTACAATGGTGAGATAGCGGTATCTTGCCGGGCGGACACCGCCCTGAAATACCAGCAGCGATTTCGCCACCATACTGGCTACAACGTCACTTATCTTCTCTTGTTTTAACAGATCTTTTGCCGCAGCAAGCTCGAACTCGCCGGGGAAGATAGATAGCGCCTGAAATACTCGCTGCTCGTCTGCCTTCAGCAGCCTGTAACTCCAGTCCAGCGCGTCGGCCAAGGTTCTGTGGCGTGAGGATGTGGAAAGGCTATGAGAATCAGGTAGCGCTTCCCGACTCTCCAGGTCAGCCAGCACAGCTTCGGGCCCCAGACTGGCAGCGCGTGCGGCCACAATCTCCAGCGCCAGCGGGACCGCATCAAGCAGCCGACAAAGCGCGGTAACAGGCTGTACGTTTTCTTCCGTCAGGCGAAACTGGTAATCCACCGACTGAATCCGCTGTACAAGAAATTCTACCGCGCTACAAGTTTGCGCCTGGCGCACATCTACGTGCGCTGAAGGCAGCGCAAGTGGCCCAACGCGATACACCTGCTCGCCCTCAATTCCTAACGGAGTTTGACTTGTCAGCAAGACGTTAAGCAGGTCGTTCGCCTGCAGTAGACGCTCAATCTCCTGCGCGCAGGCGGCTGCCAGATGTTCACAGTTATCAATAATGAGCAGCGCCGGGCGAGTGCTCTGTTGCCCGGCGCCGCGAATGCCGGCTACTGCCGCGCGCAGGACCGGCACGGGGTCTGAACCCGGGTTCAGGCTGGACAAATCAGCAAAAAAAACGCCGTCGGGATAAAGCCCTGCGGCTTCCCGCGCAACCTCCAGCAACAGCCGGGTTTTGCCGATACCTGCGGGTCCGGCCAGAGTACAAACGGCGTATTCGAGCAGCAGCTTCCTGATCTCGCCCAGCTCTCTTTCACGGCCAATGAGCGGTGAACGTGGGCGAGGCAGCAGGGATGACGCGGCGGTGACGGGCAGTGATGATGTCGCCGCCTGCAGCTTGCTGACCGGGGCGGTAAAGCAGTACCCGCGCCCGAAAATCGTCGTTATCAGATTACGGTCCGCACCGAAAATTTTGCGCAACGCGGAGATTTGCGCCTGCAGGTTGTTTTCTTCAACGATTTCTTTAGGCCAGACGGTTTCCAGCAGGGTCTCTTTCGCCACCACCTGCCCGGCTTCACTGACCAGCAGCTTCAACACCGCCATAGCCCGTTCGCCCGGCTCAAGGCGGACGCCGTCCCTCATCAGCAGTCCCAGGTCCGGAAACAGCTGGTAGCGGCCAAAGACCACCATATCGTCATCTCTTGCTGAGCGGGGTTGAGTGTTGTCGGCAGCAGGCATCGCGTGGTCGCTTTCAGGTCATTTCAGAAGTCTGAAATTTTAGGGCAAAGATTAAGGATGGACAATCGTTCAGCATCAGGGCTCGTCATCACCAGAGAGAAACACCATGTCGGATAATCCGCTCGACGTCACCCTGAAACCTCTGCCAGAAGCAGAAAAAAATTCGCCTTTGACCACCACTCTGCTGCTCATTATGGCGCTCGCCTGCGGCGTGTTTGTCGCCAACGTTTACTACAACCAGCCGCTGCTGGAGCTGCTGCAGCAGGCTTTTCCTCAGCAGTTAGCCCTGGTGAGCCTCGCACCGACGGCCACCCAGCTTGGGTTTGCCGGCGGACTATTTTTACTCGTTCCGCTTGGCGACAAGATTAACCGCCGGACGCTTATCCTTTGCCAGTCGGCGGGGCTTGCTGTGGCGCTGGCTTGCCTGGCATTAGCACCCAACATTATCACCGTTATTATTGCTTCTGCGGCGGTAGGCGTAACGGGCTCCGTTGCGCAGCAGATTGTACCGTTTGCCGCAGAGCTGGCTAAACCGGAACGCCGTGGGCAGGTGGTAGGTACGGTGATGAGCGGCGTGCTTTGCGGCATCCTGCTTGGCCGTGCGGTCGGTGGTTTTAGCGGCGAGCACTGGGGATGGCGAGCGACCTTCTGGCTCGGCTGTATTGCGAGCGCCTGCGGCTGGCTAATGCTGTTCTTCACCCTGCCGCACCATACGCCGCGCAGCAAGCAGAGCTACCTGAGCCTGATGCGCTCCCTGGTTTCGCTTTGGCGTGAAGAGCCTTTGCTGCGCCGGGCCACCTGGATTCAGGCCGCCCTTTTCGGGTCGTTTATCGGCTTGTGGACGATTCTGGCGCTGCAGCTGCACGCCGCATTCCGCCTCGGGGCGGACGTTGCCGGCTTGATGGGCATTGTCGGTGCCGTCGGCATCCTGATTGCGCCGCTTGCCGGACGCATTGCGGACCGTCGTGGACCTTATGCGGTGATCGGGCTTGGCGCGTTGGTGATGGTTATCTCGTTTGCGGTACTCGGGCTGTGGACATCGCTGACCGGGCTGGTGATCGGCATTATCCTGATGGATCTTGGCGAACAGTCAGCGCTTATCTCTAATCAACACGTGATTTACGCCCTGCGCCCGGAGGCCAGAAGCCGCATAAATACCGTGTTTATGAGCGGAATGTTTATCGGCGGCGCACTCGGATCCTGGGGCGCAAGCCTGGTATGGCGACTTGGGGGATGGGAAATGGCCTCGCTGCTGGGAGGTGCTTTAAGTTTCGCCGGATTACTCATCCATCTTATCGGGCAAAGAAAACGCCGCTAGTGTGCAAGGCGGCGGCACGAAAAACGGCCGCCGCAGCTATCAGAGGACGTTATTGAATCAGCACGCCCTGGACCAGGTTAGCTTTCACCACGGTCACCTGTGGGATTTTCAGCGCCTCCATATAGCCCTGAACCAACAGCAGGTTACTGACGTCCGTTGCGCGGTAGTCGCCGCGCAGCTCTGAGTCCCCTTTCCAGACCTGGCTAGCGGAAGCTTTTTGCAGATCGGCCAGGGTATACACCTTTTCGTTAAGCTGCTTGCTGACGGAGAAGTCATGCACCCCGCCGATCCCGACAACGGTTCGGGTTGCCAGCGCCTTTTTCATCTCGGGACTCACGTGGGTTGTGGCATAGAAGCGAACAAAACGCAGGACACCGTCGCGCAGAGAGCCAATCGGATTTGGCGAGCTAACATCATGCAGGTCCTTGTTTTTCACCACATCGATGATGTAGTTCTTCAGCGTGACGGAGGCCAGCTTGCCCTGGTAAATCTCCGGCTGCCATTTGTCGTGTTTTTGCAGCCAGGTGGTCATTTGCATCGACCCGCCACCGATGTCCCAGACCACCATCTGGTCATCCGCCAGCGGCACCGGCATAGAGGCTTTTGCCGACAGGAAGCCCAGTTCGGCTTCCTGTGCCTGGGTGATAATTTTTAAGTTAACCTGGGCCGAACGGTTGAACGCATCGATAACCTGCTGGGCGTTAGACGCGCTGCGAAAAACGGCGGTTGCCACGCCGTTAAAGCGCGTTGGATGATAACGGGCTGCCTCTGCCGTCAGCTCCCTTAGCGCCGTCTGCCCCTGCTGCTGAATGGCGGGGCTCAGGGTATTGTCCGCGGATTTGGACAGATCTTCGTTAAAGCCGATCGGTCGCTGATCTTCGAACAGCACTTTATTGATACGCTGTTTGCAGGTATCCACTTTCGCGACCACCAGCTTGGTTGTACCCGATCCCATGTCGATGCCAGCCCTTGTCTCTTCGCAGCTATTGGCATGGGCTGCAAAGCTCATCCCAGGTAACGCCGCGGCGACCATCAGGGAAAAAAAATTGCGTCGAAATATTTTTGTCATCTTGAGTATCCAGTTTCGATCCATTAAAAAGCTATTGATAACGTAGCTTTAATATTCGGTAAAACATTTTTTAATAATACCTGCTGATTTTGTTAGTAAAAACGCCAGCATTGTTCAGTGCTGGTGCAGAAAGAGAACAACAACGTTAATGGTAATGGCAAAGGTAAGGACATAAAGATGAAGAAAAGTTTATTGGGTGGCGCGGTTGCGCTGGTGCTGATCAGCCTGACGGGATGTGCAAATCAGCAGCAGGCGGCTGAGCAGAAGCTGGCAAGCCAGACGGTGATGGCGGTTGACTGGTTCCAGCAATCCGGCGAGTACCGTGCGCTGGCGTACCAGTCGTTTAACAGCGCTCGCCTGGCGTGGGATCAGTCCGCCAAACAGAGCACGGCTAAGCGCGCCGTTATTGTTGATCTCGATGAAACCATGCTGGACAACAGCGCCTACAGCGCGTGGCAGGCAAAAAATAATAAGTCGTTTGACGACAAAACTTGGTCCCAGTGGACCCAGGCTCGCCAGGCGCTGGCCGTCCCGGGCGCGGTGGATTTTGCTAACTACGTTAACAGCCACGGCGGCACGATGTTCTATGTGTCAAACCGCGACAGCAAAGACTTCGACGCAACCGTTGCCAACATGAAAGCGCTGGGCTTTACCGGCGTGAGCGACAAGACCGTGCGTCTGAAAACCGACAGCTCCAACAAGCAGGCTCGTTTTGACGCCATCAAAGCCGAAGGCTATGACGTCGTGATGTACATCGGCGACAACCTGAATGACTTTGGCAAAGCGACTTATCATAAAGATCAGGCTCAGCGTCAGCAGTTTGCCAGCGATAACCGCAGCAAGTTCGGCACCCAGTTTATCGTGCTGCCGAACCCAATGTACGGTGACTGGGAAGGTGCCTTAGCGCCAAACTACTTTAAGCTGAATACGGCTCAGCAGGCCGAAGCCCGTGAAAACGCGCTTCGCGGCTGGTCTGGTAAATAAATGGTCTCGCCCCACCCGTGCGGTGGGGTTTTTTATGCCGCTATGCCAAAGCGAAGAGGAGGTTAGAAATGTCATCTCAAACTACATCATTAGTCAGAGTCATTGCTGACATAGCTATCGCACTCGAATTTACCGACGAGACACTAATTAATCCTGATGTAGCTATTGAGATCCAAGAGGGCATTGCTGCAACGCTTCAATCCCTGGATGAAACCGACCGGGAAAAGATAGCGTGTGTATTTGAAAACATCTCGGTACTTTATGATGGAAAGATTGCAGATTACGTCAGCTCCCTGCCCGCTGATTATGGTATCAAATAAGGAGAGAGTGACCCGACGATAAGAGTTGATGATTTGTTGCATTGTCGGATCATATCAGAGTCAATATATTCAGCTATCTTTCCAAAACGGCTTCAGTTCAACAGGAAGTTGCTCCTTATCAAATCCCACAAACCAGTACACAGTACCTTTTGGCCCAATCATCGGCACTTCTCCCCAACCCACATGAAATAATGCGCGATTCCAGTCAGGATTGAGGCGACCACGTCGTTCAAGGCGCTGACCGTTACAGGTGCCTGCACGGATTGAAGGAAAGTTAAGAAAGAAACTTAAAGGCATCCCTTCACTTTGCGCGCGTCGCAATTGTTGAGAGATCCAGGCCTGGTTACGTTGGCGAAGCTTTTTTTTCATAGGCCACTCATGCAGTAAGGCAATTAATAAAGTCAGTAATGATGCTGGTTCAATTGGCTGGTGCCTGGGGCGCAGAGATATCGTTTCTCTTTATATCTTCGACTCTGCTTACCATTTAATGGCTTCACTGTAATCCAGCGACATATATTGCACAATCACCTCCGTTTCGCGCTCAAATCTGACGGGCAGGTTTAACGGTGTTCTCTCTGTGAAATCTGTCTACTTAAATCTGGGCGGATACAACTAAATTCTCTTTGCCTTTCTTCCCTCTGGCCGTATTCCCGGTTGAAAATCTCTTGATCAACAATTAGTCCAGCTATAGATTATTTGTCTAATCAGAATCGAGATTGAGGGTAAACATGGTTCCGGACATCAAGCTGCGCAATATCGAGCACGTCCCGGCTCCCGTTGGGCACTATTCGCACACCACTACCGCAGGCGGGTTTGTATTTATTTCCGGGCAGCTGCCCGTTGCCGCAGATGGCAGCCCACTCTGCGATGCACCTTTTGAGGAGCAGGCCCAGAGAGTGCTGCAGAACCTCGAATCTTGCCTCGCCTGCACGGGGGTGACAAAACAACATCTTGTCTCCGTGCGCGTGTACATCACGGACATCAATCTCTGGCCATTATTCAACACAATCTACGCGAGATGGATCGGCGACCATCGCCCTTCCCGCGCTGTAGCAGGTGTTGCACAACTCCATTATGGCGCGGCTCTCGAAATTGAAGCCGTTGCGCTCTCTGAATAAGACAACCGTTTAAAGGTGGCAAAATGAGTGAATTAGTTCTTCCCGTTTATCAGGATGTGGTAGCCGCGGCACAGCGTATCGAGGGGCATGCCAACCGCACGCCGGTGATGACATCGCGTACCGTGAATGAAGAGTTTGGCGCTGAAGTTTTCTTTAAATGTGAAAACTATCAGCGAATGGGCGCTTTTAAATTCCGTGGCGCCATGAACGCACTTGCCCAGTTTACGCCAGCTCAGAAAAAAGCAGGCGTAGTGGCTTTTTCATCCGGTAACCATGCTCAGGCAATCGCGCTGGCCGCAAGGCTGCTGGGAATTCCTGCCACCATCGTGATGCCGGAAGATGCTCCGGCGGCCAAGATTGCCGCCACGCGGGAATATGGCGGTAAAGTGATTCTCTATAACCGTTACCTTGAGGACCGCCAGCAGATCGGCAACGATCTGGCTGAAAAATATGGCCTTACCCTGATCCCGCCTTACGATCACCCACACGTGATTGCGGGCCAGGGAACGGCAGCCAAAGAGCTGTTTGATGAAGTTGGCGACCTGGACGCGCTGTTTGTCTGCCTGGGCGGCGGCGGCTTAATTTCCGGCTGCTCCCTGGCAGCACGTGAGCTTTCCCCTGGCTGTAAAGTCTACGGCGTTGAGCCGAAAGCCGGTAACGATGCACAGCAATCATTCCGACGCGGCCAGATTGTGCGAATTGATACACCTAAAACAATAGCGGACGGCGCTCAGACCACCTTCCTCGGCGACTACACCTTCCAGATGATCCGCCAGAACGTCGACGACATTTTCACCGCCACCGATGAAGAGTTGATCGAGTCGATGAAGTTTTTTGCTGAGCGCATGAAAATGGTCGTTGAGCCAACGGGCTGCCTCGGTTTTGCCGCCGCACGGGGGCTTAAAGAGAGCCTTCGCGGGAAGCGAATTGGTATTATCATCAGCGGCGGCAACGTCGACATCGGCCGCTATGGCGATTGGCTAGCCCGAGCTGCACAGCATTAATCATCAGGAGAGAATAGCGTGACAAAACCAGAAGATAACGCTCTGTTAGAGCAGCTCGATAACATTGCCCGGGGGATTAGCGAAACCTTCGCGCCATTTTGTGAGGTTGTGGTACATGACCTGAAACAGCCGCAGCACTCTATTCTCTCCATACATAACAACCTGTCGGGCCGTCAAGTTGGCGAGGCCGCAACCGAAATGGGCCTGGCACGCATCGCTTCTCCGGATTTTCCGGTTGTTGTCGCCAATTATGCCAACCAGTTTGCCGATGGCCGCCCGGTAAAAAGCACCTCCATTGGGCTGAAAGATGCCTCCGGCAGCTATGTTGCCGCGCTCTGCCTGAATCTGGATATGACCTTATTCAGGGGCATGAAGAGCATGCTGGATCGGTTTACTGATACTGCTGCCGGCCCGGTGGAAGAACACATTGAGCCAGCAGGTTCGGAGGCTATCAGGCTGAGAATCGATCGATATGCCGCAGGTCTGGCCACAACGCCGCGCGCGCTGAAAACGTCGGAAAGAATTGAGCTGTTGCAGACGCTGAAAAAAGAAGGATTACTGGATATCCGTAAATCGATGGAAACCGTGGCGCAGCATCTGGGCATTTCGCGGGCGTCGGTTTATTTGTATGCAAAACAACACCAATAGCGTAGTTGAGATGCTCAGCGACGCTGTTTTCAACCGGTAATCAGGCAGGAAAACGGGCGCTGTATATCTCCCTAAGCCAGTCGATAAACACGCGAACACGTGGGGAAAGCTGTCGGTTTTGAGTGTATAACGCAGACACGGCAATGGCCGGACTTTGCCAGTGACTCATGACTTCAACCAGGCGTCCCTCTGCCAAAGCCTGCTCAACATGGTAGCGCGGCAGCTGTACCAGACCGCAGCCGCGAAGTGCACAGATAACATAGTTTTCCGCTTCATTGACCGTCACCCAGCCTTCAGGCGAGAAGGCCCGTCGCTCATTGTTGATAATGAATTCGATGGGGTAGTTCAGCCCCCCTGTCGTCGAGAAAAAGTTAACGCACTGGTGCCGCTCAAGGTCATCCGGATGCTCAGGCACGCCAAAAGCAGCCAGATAATCAGGGCTGGCGCAGACAACTTGCGGCAAATGGGCCAGGTGACGGGCAACCAGCGATGAATCCTGCAGTTTGCCGGCGCGCACCACGCAGTCTATCCCCTCACGGACCAGATCAACCAGCCTGTCGCCGCTGCTGATAATCATTTCAATATCCGGGTAACGCCGATGAAATTCGTCAAGCTGCGGCAGGACTATCTGTGACGCATGCGTCCCCTGCAGATCGATACGCAAAATACCTCGAGGTTTGGCGACCACGGGGCGCAGCGCGGCCTCTGCATCATTCAGCTCGGCCAGAATGTATACGCAGCGCTGGTAATAGGCTTTACCGTCATGGGAGGCGCGTACGTGCCGGGTCGTTCGCTCCAGCAGACGGCAGCCAAGCTGGCCTTCCAGCTCTTTAATGGCATTGCTTGCCGTTGCTCTTGGAATACCGAGCTGGTCGGCGGCCTGGCTGAAACTCCCCAGCTCAACAATGCGGGTAAACAGCTGCAGCGTGTCGAATTTATCCATCTGCCATTATTAATAAAAATGGAATTATCTAATCAAATTAGCACCGTTTATCCCAAATTCAAAAACATTAACAATAAGCCCACGCACCCACTCCGGGTGAGCCTCTGACAGAATCAGGAGAACACCATGACGACAGCAAAGAAAACAGCTCTGGTAACGGGCGCTTCCCGCGGCATTGGCCGGGCAATTGCCGAAAGGCTGGCGCGTGATGGCTTCACCGTCATCGTTAACTATGCCGGTAATAAGAGCAGCGCGGACGAAACCGTACGGGTTATTGAGGCGAACGGCGGCGAGGCCGTGGCGATTCAGGCCGATGTCTCATCTGAAAGCGACGTTGCTCGCCTGTTTGCCGAAGCCAAAGCCATCAACAACCAGCTCGATGTCGTCGTACACAGCGCAGGGATTATGCCGATGGTAAAAATCACGCCGGCCGGCCTTGCGGAGTTTGACAAAATCATCAGCACAAACCTGCGAGGCGCGTTTATGGTGCTGGCAAATGCCGCCGAATCGCTGGGCGAAGGCGGACGGATTATCGCCATTTCAACCAGCGTTATCGCAAAATCGTTCCCCGCATATGGCCCTTACATTGCCTCCAAGGCGGGCGTTGAAGGCCTGGTTCACGTTCTGGCCAACGAGCTGCGCGGCCGTAATATCACCGTTAATGCCGTAGCGCCAGGGCCAACCGGCACCGATCTGTTCCTGCACGGTAAAACCGAAGAGCAAATCCAGGCCATCGCCAGCCTCGCCCCGCTCGGCCGTATTGGCAAGCCTGAAGAAATCGCCAGCATCGTCGCCACGCTCGCAGGCCCCGACGGCAGTTGGGTGAATTCACAGGTCATCCGCGTCAACGGCGGCTTTGCTTAACTTAAGCGACGAACGGGAGAAAATAATGCAGCAGATCATTCTGATAACCGGCGCCTCCAGTGGCTTTGGAGCGTTATCCGCTCGCGCCCTTGCCCGCGCCGGGCACACCGTCTACGCCAGTATGCGTGACATCGCGGGCCGCAATGCTCCTCAGGTTGAAAGTCTGAAGGATTACGCGTGGCATCACAGCGTTGATCTCCGTGCTATTGAGCTGGACGTGCAGTCCGAGGCCTCTGCGGAGGCGGCAGTCGCACAGATTATCGCTGAGCAAGGCCGGCTGGACGTCGTGGTGCACAATGCCGGACACATGTCCTATGGCCCCGCCGAGGCCTTCCTGCCGGAGCAGTTCAGCCAGCTATTTGATATTAATGTACTTGGCACCCAGCGCGTAAACAGAGCTGCGCTACCGCAGCTACGCCAGCAGAGAAAAGGCCTGGTGCTATGGGTAGGAAGCAGCAGCACTCGCGGAGGCACTCCGCCTTATCTGGCTCCCTATTTTGCCGCAAAAGCCGCAATGGATGCCGTCGCCGTGAGCTACGCCGCCGAGCTGAGCCGCTGGGGAATTGAAAGTTCGATTCTGGTACCCGGTGCCTTTACCAGCGGTACAAACCATTTTCTGCATTCTGGCAGGCCCGCGGATACAGCGCGCGAACAGGCCTACGCAAAACTGGGGCCAACGGCTGGTCTGGAAGACGAAGCGCTGAAAGGCCTGGCGGCCTGCGAGCCGGAAGATGCCGATGTAGCAAGCGTGGCGGCCGCGATGGTAAACATCGTTAATTCGCCGTACGGCAAACGACCGTTCCGCGTACATGTTGATCCCTCAGATGACGGTGCCGAGGTTGTGAGCGCGGTGGCAGATCGCATTCGCAAAGAGTTTTTGCGGCGCATTGGCTTAGGCGACCTGCTCGCCCCGCGCCAGTAAATTCCCTTTCTTGCGGCTTGTCTTATAAACGATAAGCCGCAGGTTTTTTGCTGGAGTGTTTTATGCGCACGCTGTTATTTCTGCTGAGCGGCGGCTTGCTCGCCTGTGGTTGTTACCTGCTTATATGGCTATTTATCCCGCACTATCCGCCGGCCAGGACCATCATCGCCAGAGGTTTTGCCGTGCTGTGGTGCCTGGTTGCGGCATCGAATATGCTGACAGGCGTCATCAAGGCTGGCTATGGCTGGGGCGAAGAACTGACGATCTTCTTTATCATTTTCGCCCTGCCCGCTGCTCCGCTGCTGTGGATTGCTGAAAGTTGATCCCGGCGTTACTCATCATGCTCCTCAATGGTGTCCATCAGCGCCAAAAATGCCTGCCTGTCGTAGGTTTTGGCGCCGCACAGTACATCATAGAGATTGCCGTGAATGTGCTGCTGATGACCCGTTTTGTGGAAACCGTTTCGTAAATAAAACGCCTGCCGTTTTAAGCGCTGCCCGAAGTTATCTGCCCGTTTATCCGGCGGCTCAATGCAAAGCACCAAAGGCCGGTTTTTTGCATCGGCCTTGAGCAATTTCAGCGCCTGACTGCCGTAGCCAATCGAGCGCAGCTGCGGTGCGATAGCAAGAAATGAAAGAAAACGGATCTCTTCATCCGGGATCAAAACATAAAACCCCACCACGCTATTTCCATCACACAGGCATTTGGCTTCCACGAGCTGCTGTTCAATTAAGGGAAAGAAGACCTTCAGCGGTACTCTTTGCTCATCGGGAAAAGCGTGCAGATTAATCCTCTCTGCCGCCAGATAATGTCCGGACCCTGGAACTAAATCTTCGGTGTGCAGTGACATAGAATTCATCCTTACTCCCTGGCCGTTCGCCATTGCTGCTCGGTAAGCTGGTACTCAACGCCCTGTTCATCATCCATGGCGAAATGCCGCTTAAAGTGCAACCCTGCGGCCCGCATGGTTGCCTGAGAGCCGATATTATCCAGGCTTGTGCGCGAAATAATTTGCTGAAGCCCCACGGCATTAAATCCATACTCAATCAGCGCCAGCGAGCCTTCCGTTCCCAGTCCCTGACGCCAAAATTTCTTCATCAGGCGGTAACCAAGCTCGCCCGTTTCGCTGCCGTAATTTTCCCCTGGCGGTTGCGTTTCGACTTCATAAGGCACACAGAGGATCCAAAATCCCACAAAGTCATCCTCCATAAAACCGGCCCAATAACCCAGCCCTCTTTCACTGGCGGCAATCACCTCAGCAAGCTCCGTGCGGCAGCTGTTTGCGTCCTGCGGGCCACCTAAATAGCGCATCACATCCTTGTCGGCATCCATGGCAATTTGGTGGTTTAGATGAGCCTCAGCCAAAGGTATTAATTTCAATCGTCCGGTATTCAGCGTTGTCTGTATCATATTCTTCCATTTTTCCTTTTGTTGAACGCGTGTTCATATTATTATGAACCAATCTTGAACGGATGTTCAATACTAATTTAAAGAGGCAATATGAGCTACCTTTCACGTGAGGATCGCAAGCGGCAGATTCTGGACACGGCAATCGTTCTTGTCCTTGAACAGGGACTGGAAGCCCTTACCGCCCGGAGCGTAACAGCCCGGGCAGGAACGTCCACCGGGCAGATCCACCACCACTACGGCTCGCTCTCCGAGCTGCAGGCCGAAGTTTTTGAGGCCATCACAAAACGTTACTTAGAGGAGGAACTGCCCGCCGGGCTTGCGCTGGACGAGCAGCTGCTCTACATGCTCGACCCCGGCGATCGCGAAGTGATTGGCCCCTATTTAAGGCTATGGAGTGATGCGGAGAAGCTGATTGAAAAAAATGAGCCGTTGCGAGAGGTTTATGAAAAGGCACTGATCGGCTGGCAGCAGCTGATTGTCTCGGCAATTGAGAGCGGCACCCGCAAGGGTGAACGTCGGCTTAAAACAGGCACGGCTGATGAGGCGGCGTGGAGGCTGATTGCTGCCGCGCTCGGGCTTGAAAATCTCGCGGCATCCCGGCTATCCGTTCTGCCCGATAATTTTGTGGTTGATGCATTAACCGTGTTTATCGCCAATGAACTTGCCGGATAAAGTTTGTCATTTTTTTGTCATTTCCACGTCAGCACTTTGTTGGCACGCGATAGCTAAATTGGCCATGACCCCCTTTGTTAAATCCTGAGGATAAATCATGAAATTACGCCATCTCTCTGCTATCGCCACCTTTGTGCTGGCATCTCTTGGTGCTACGGCGGCCAACGCAGATACCGCGCCTGCGCCGCAGGCAGTGAAAAATATCGTGCTGGTGCACGGGCTGTTTGCCGATGGCTCAAGCTGGGGCAAGGTTATCCCGCTGCTGCAGGCGAAAGGGCTGCACGTTACGGCAGTGCAGAACCCAACGACCTCTTTAGATAACGATGTTGCCGCGGTGAAACGTGCCCTGGCGCAGCAAAACGGCCCGGTTATCCTGGTGGCGCATTCCTACGGCGGCATGGTCATCAGCCAGGCGGGCGATGAACCTGAGGTTAAAGGCCTGGTCTATATCGCTGCGCGCGCACCAGAAGCGGGTGAAGATTACCCGGCGCTCACTAAAAAGTACCCTGCTGCTCCGGCTTCCGCTGGCCTGAAATGGAACGATGACGGCTACGGCGCCCTTAGCGAGTCTGCATTTATCCATGACTTCGCCGGTGACCTGCCGGAAAGCGAAGCTAAGGCGTATTACGCGGTACAGCAGCCAATCGGTAAAGCCATTACGATGGCGAAAACGACAGTTGCCGCCTGGCACAACAAACCAACCTGGTATGCGGTGTCTACGGAAGACCGCACCATTAACCCGGACCTGGAGCGTTTTATGGCCAGACGCATGCACGCCCAGACCATCGAGCTGAAATCCAGCCACGTGTCGCTGATTTCACAGCCAGAAGCGGTCGCTAACCTGATCATGAAGGCCGCTCACGTGCCTGGCTACTAAGGTTCGCACATCTTATAATAACCAGACTGGGGCGGTTTCCACCCCCTTTTCTCTCCTTGTGACAGGGTCCCGCTGCTTGAAAATCCTCATCATTGAAGACGAAGCCAAAACCGCCTCTTACCTGGTCAGCGGGCTCAATGAAGCGGGCTATACCGCTGACTGGGCAGCCAATGGCATTGATGGCCTGCATCTGGCGAGAGAAGAGAGCTACGACCTTATTCTGCTGGACGTTATGCTGCCGGAAATGAACGGCTGGACGGTGATGGAGCGTTTACGCGCCCATAGCCAGACGCCGGTGCTGTTTCTGAGCGCGCGTGGAACCCTGGAAGACCGACTGCGCGGCCTTGGTCTGGGTGCCGATGAATACCTTGTTAAACCCTTCTCCTTTGCCGAATTGCTGGCAAGAATCCGCATTATTTTACGCCGCGGCCAGCCGCTTGCCGAGTCCGAGGAGGTGCTGACGCTGGCGGATCTGGTCGTGGATATCGCCAGGTTCCGCTGTGAGCGCGAAGGCAAACGCATCACGCTGACCAACAAAGAGTTTAAGCTGCTGGTCTGTTTTCTGCAGCATCCCGGGCAAGTCCTGTCGAGAACCTTTCTCGCCTCACGCGTCTGGGATATGAACTTCGACAGCGACACCAACGTCGTGGATGTCGCGGTTCGCAGGCTGCGGCAAAAAGTGGACGATCCTTTCCCGGTAAGGCTTATTCACACCGTGCATGGTGTGGGCTACCGCTGCGAGCAAGAGTCATGAAGCGCACCTCCCTGACCTTCCGCCTGGCCGTCTTGCTGGCGGCGTTCTCCTTCGTCGCCTTCACCGTTATGGGCAGCGCGCTTTATTACGCTCTGCGCCAGCAGCTGTCGATACGCGATGATGCCGCGTTAGTTTCTCGCGTTGATCAGATCAGTACCCTGCTGAGGGATCTCGACGCGCGGCAACTGATCCGTGAAAAGCCCCATTTGTTTGCCAATATGCTGGGGAATACGGAATCGCTGCTGGTGATCCGCTACGTGGGCGGCACAACGCTGCTGGAGGTGAACCCTATGCAGCGGGATATTCCTGCCGTAACTCCCGTTGCCGCAGGGCAGCGCCTGACGCTTGAGGCTGTACACCATGCTGATAGCGCTGACGGAACGCCGATGGTGTATATGGCCGCGATTAGCCCTTCAGCTAACCATTTACCGCCGCTGGAAATTGTCTCGGCACGCGTGCTGAGTGACAGAACCCATATCCTTGAAGAGTACCGCAATAAAATCATTCTCTTCGCCTCGATGATGGCGGCAATCTCCGTGGTGCTGGCCGTGATTTTTGCCAGACGGGGGATTTCGCCATTGCGCCGGCTTGCCGAACGTACGGCCACAATTGGCACCAAAACCCTCTCATCAAGGCTTGATAAGCTGGATGTCCCGACCGAGCTCGATACGCTGATCGACCAGATTAACGCCATGCTTGAGCGTCTTGAACGAGGATTCCAGCAGCTCAAACAGGTTAGCGCTGATATGGCCCACGACCTGCGTACGCCGATAACCACCCTGCTCGGCCAGACCGAGGTCGGCCTTGGAGCCGCCCGAGACAACGCCTATTACCAGCGTTTGTTGGGGTCCAATTTTGAAGAGCTTCAGCGCATGTCGCGAATGATAGATAACATGCTCTTTCTGGCCCAGGCCGAGCAGCCCGATCGGGAGATCCAGCGGCATGAGATTGACGTTGCCGAAGAGATTCAGCGTATCGGCGAGTACTTTGAAGATCTGGCCGCTGACCGCGACGTGGCGATTAAAATCCAGGCCACCGGTACCGTTTATGCCGATCCCCTGCTGCTTCGCCGCGCGCTGGCTAACCTGCTGTCTAACGCTGTGCGTTACGCCAGGTCCGGCAGCGAGATTATTATTGAAGCTGAGCCAGCGGAGGAAGGCATGTCTATCAAGGTGATTAACCGCGGGGAGACTATTTCCCCGGCGCATCAGGACAGAATTTTCGATCGTTTTTATCGAGTGGATCCTTCCCGCAGCGACTCGGCGCATTCCAGCGGGCTGGGGTTATCCATCGTTAACTCCATCATGCAGCTGCATCAGGGCCGCTGTTGGGTTGAAAGTCACGCAGGGATCACCCGTTTTGGCCTGTGGTTTCCGAACCGTCACTAAGCTGGTTTTTTATCTTCTGCCAGCAGCCCAAACAGCGCCGAGTCTGAAATAACGCCGTTAATTTCCCAGCGCTGGCGTAGCAGCCCTTCCTGGAGAAAGCCCAGTTTCTTAAGCGCGGCGGCGGAGGCCTGGTTATCAGGGTCGATTTCAGCCTCAATTCTTCGCAAGCCGAGCGCCTGAAACCCATAGGCAATCAGCGCCCCGGCGGCCTCATTCACCAGCCCTTTGCCCCAATACTCACGCCCCAGCCCAAAGCCAATCTCTGCGCGACGGGACGGGCCTGCAAAGCTGAACAGCATGCACTTACCGGCCAGCTGACCTGACTCTTTATCATGAATACAAAGCGTTAGCGTCTTACCGTCACGCATCTCTTCCTCGCTGCGGGTGATAAAGCCTTTTGCCTCATCGAGGGACTGCCAGGGCGCGGTATTCCAGTACTGCATCACCTGCGGGTCGGAAAAGATACTCAATAACGCG
Source organism: Cedecea lapagei (assembly GCF_900635955.1). Lineage (GTDB taxonomy): Bacteria > Pseudomonadota > Gammaproteobacteria > Enterobacterales > Enterobacteriaceae > Cedecea > Cedecea lapagei. Next base: position 2,283,766 of record NZ_LR134201.1, on the reverse strand, counting down.
GAGGCATCAGCCTCTGTGGGCGGGGACAGCTTAAGGCGCGGCGTTTCAATGACAACGTTGAACGGGTTTGTGCTGTCAGCCTGGTGCAGAGTTTGGGCCGTATAGAGAAAGGTTTGCATGGTCATACTCCTTATGTTTGCCGGACGGAGGGGAAATGTACGCGCAGGATATCTCCCTTCGTAGGCTAAACGGATTCAGCTATTTAATCATCCTGAATGCGCGTGCTGAAACAAAATTCCTGATGATTTAGGGGACTTGTGTAACCAAAGTTCTTGGCCTGACTGTGTCAGACTCCATACCGCTGTGCCATAATATCGCGCGACAACTCACCGAATGAGCCTTAGGGCAAGACATTACGTCGAAAAAAAGAGTATGCACATGGACATCAAACCAAAAAAACATCGCTCGCTTTACATCCCTTACGCCGGACCCGTTTTACTTGAATTCCCCCTACTCAATAAAGGCAGCGCCTTCAGCATCGAAGAGCGTCGCAATTTCAACCTGCTTGGCCTGCTGCCTGAAGTGGTTGAAACCATCGAAGAACAAGCGGAACGCGCTTGGATCCAATACCAGGGCTTCAAAACTGAAATTGACAAGCATATCTACCTGCGCAACATCCAGGACACTAACGAAACGCTGTTCTATCGCCTGGTAGAAAATCATCTGGAAGAGATGATGCCGGTGATCTACACCCCGACAGTCGGCGCAGCCTGCGAACGTTTCTCCGAAATTTATCGCCGTTCCCGTGGCGTATTTATCAACTATGAAAATCGTCATCACATGGACGATATTCTGCAGAACGTGCCTAACCACAACATTAAAGTGATCGTGGTGACCGACGGCGAGCGTATTCTCGGCCTCGGCGACCAGGGCATCGGCGGCATGGGCATTCCTATCGGTAAACTCTCTCTCTATACCGCCTGCGGCGGGATCAGCCCGGCCTATACCCTGCCGGTGGTGCTGGACGTAGGGACCAACAACCAGCAGCTGCTGAACGATCCTCTGTATATGGGGTCTCGTCACCCGCGTATAACCGGCGACGATTACTATGAATTTGTTGACGAATTCATTCAGGCCGTTCGCCACCGCTGGCCGGACGTGCTGCTGCAGTTTGAAGATTTCGCACAGAAAAACGCTATGCCGCTGCTGACCCGCTATCGCGATGAGATCTGCTCGTTCAACGACGACATTCAGGGAACGGCGGCCGTGACCGTGGGCACGCTGATTGCCGCCAGCCGCGCGGCAGGCAGCCAGCTTAACCAGCAGAAAATCGTCTTCCTGGGCGCAGGCTCTGCCGGCTGCGGCATCGCCGAACAGATCATTGCCCAAATGCAGCGTGAAGGGCTGAGCGAAGAAGCTGCCCGCAGCAACGTGTATATGGTTGACCGTTTTGGCCTGCTGACCGACAACATGCCTAACCTGCTCTCCTTCCAGACTAAGCTGGTGCAGAGCCGCGAAAGCCTGTCTGAATGGGATCTGGAAAACGAAGCGATTTCGTTGCTGGACGTGGTGCGTAACGCGAAGCCAAATATTTTGATCGGCGTTTCTGGCCAGACCGGCCTGTTCACCGAAGAGATCATCCGCGAAATGCACAAGCACTGTGCTCGCCCTATCGTGATGCCGTTGTCTAACCCAACTTCCCGCGTGGAAGCAACTCCGCAGGACATCATCGCCTGGACCGACGGCGCGGCGCTGGTAGCAACCGGCAGCCCGTTCGCGCCGGTGAGCTGGAAAGACAAAACCTATCCTATCGCCCAGTGTAACAACGCCTACATCTTCCCGGGCATTGGCCTTGGGGTGATTGCTTCCGGTGCGTCACGCATTACCGACGAAATGCTGATGGCGGCGAGTGAGTCACTGGCTCAGCACTCTCCGCTGCTGAACGACGGTGAAGGCATGGTGCTGCCGGAGCTGAAAGATATTCAGAAAGTGTCTCGCGCCATTGCTTTTGCGGTGGCTAAAATTGCCCAGCAGCAAGGCGTAGCGGTAGTGACCTCCGCAGAAGCGCTGAAGCAGGCGATTGACGACAACTTCTGGCTGCCGGAATACCGCGACTACCGCAGGACTTCTATCTAAGTCGCGTCATTCATTAATAAAACCCGCTTCGGCGGGTTTTTTTACGCTATTGCATCCGCCGTTACGGTTTTTTGTAGGTGTAACTTAACAGAATCGGATCATCAGGAATCTGCGTGAAACGCGTGATGATCTGATGGTAATCCGCGGTGGGATCAAGATCCTGAAGCTTTTGCGGATACAGGTCTTTGGCTAAAATCTCCATCCCGATGATGTTATACGGGTGGTTGTAGAAGTGGTGATAAACCCCGTAGACCTTGCCCTCTTTAACCGGCTCGATATTCTGGAACGTGGTGCGCGCCAGCAGCTTGCTGAAGGTTCCGTTGACTTCCTGTGGCGTGCCGCCATAGCCAAACGGCAATACGCTCGGATTCGGGCGTTTAGAGCCAGACATAATATAAACGTCCGGCTTCATGGCAATGATCTGCTCCATCGACACAAACCCAGCGCTTCCCGGAAGCAATGTAGAACCAATATTCTTCCCGCCTACGGCTTCAACCAGCGCGCCCCAGCCATTGTGCCCGTGGGTAAAACAGCAGTTTTCCGTGTTTCCGGCAATCGGCTCAATAAACACGGTCGGTTTGTTTTTAACGTCGGCCGCCACTTGCTGGATTTTGGTCAGGTGCTGCTGATAGTAATCTGTGTACTCTTTGGCGCGCGCTTCCTGATTAAGCACGGTCCCCAGCAGCTTCACGCTGTTGGCGGTGTTTTCCACCGGATGTAGCTCATAGTCCACGAATACTACGGGTATATTTAGCTTCTTAAGTGACTTGATCACGCCGGTTTGCTCGAGCGCAGGCTTAGCCCGCAGTTGCGCAATCATGATATCCGGCTGCTGCGCCAGCACGCTTTCAAGATTAACTTCGCCCTGATCGCTAAAGCCCATATCGATAATCCTGGTGGCCTCAGGCCATTTGCGCTTCAGCACGTCCCAGGTCTGGGTATCCTGTTTTTTCGGCAGATTATTCCAGGCAACGACTCGCCTGAACGGATCTTCGCGGTCGAGCAGCGCGAGGGAGAGAATGTCGCGTCCGTCCTGCAAAATAACGTGCTGAGGTTCTTTTTCGATCGTAATGCGCTGGTTATCCATATCGGTAACCGTGATGGGATACGTTGTCGCGCCGCAGCCTGCTGAGGCGAGCAATAACCCTGTCATGACCAAACTGACTTTCATTTACTGTTGCTCTCCATGAGAAAGAGATTAGTTATTATTACTATTTATATTAATAAAGCCTCAATTGCCGCCGACAGGGCAAGCACTGTTTGGTTTAATTTTATTACGTGACAACGTCACTCACACCCTGTCGAGGTTGTAAACATAGCAATACATGCCGCGTAACCCTCATTTGACGGACATGCGCTTTTCCCTTACCCTGCGCGGCATAATGGCATATAGCTCTTCGTAAATTCAGAGGAAAGCGTGAAGAACAGGACTCTTGGCAGTGTTTTTATCGTGGCGGGAACCACAATTGGCGCAGGAATGCTGGCGATGCCGCTGGCTTCTGCAGGCGTAGGTTTTGGCGTTACGCTGCTGATGCTTATCGGCCTTTGGGGCTTGATGTGTTACACCGCGCTGCTGCTGGTAGAGGTTTATCAGCATGTCTCCGCGGAAACCGGCCTTGGCACCCTTGCCCGGCGCTACATAGGCCGCCCTGGACAATGGTTGACAGGCTTTAGCATGCTGTTCCTGATGTACGCGCTCACGGCTGCCTATATCAGCGGTGCGGGTGAGCTGCTGGCCGCGAGCCTTAGCCAGTGGCTTTCCACGACGATTTCAGCCACCTCCGGCGTTCTCCTGTTTACCGTAGTAGCGGGCGGGATTGTCTGTGTCGGCACCCATATGGTGGATATGTTTAACCGCGTGCTGTTTAGCGCCAAAATCATTCTGCTGGTGGTGATGCTGGCGCTGATGATGCCGCATATTCACCATACAAACCTGCTGACGCTGCCAATTGAAAAAGGACTGGCGCTCTCCGCCATTCCGGTAATTTTCACCTCATTCGGCTTCCACGGTAGCGTGCCGAGCATTGTCAGTTACATGAACGGTAATATCCGCAAGCTGCGCTGGGTGTTTATCATCGGCAGCGCCATCCCGCTGGTGGCCTACATCTTCTGGCAGCTGGCAACCCTCGGAGCCATTGATTCCCCGACCTTTGCCGGGCTGATGGCTGAACACTCCGGCCTCAACGGGTTCCTGCAGGTTGTGCGCCAGGTTGTTGCGACGCCGCACGTAGAGCTGGCGGTTCATTTGTTTGCCGATTTCGCGCTGGCCACCTCTTTCCTTGGGGTTTCCCTGGGCCTGTTTGACTACCTGGGCGATCTCTTTGCCCGTAATCGTAAGGCTTCTGGTCGACTGCAAACCGGGCTGATGACCTTCCTGCCGCCGCTGGTCTTCGCGCTATTTTACCCGCAGGGATTTGTGATGGCATTGGGGTATGCGGGAGTTGCGCTGGCGGTACTGGCCCTGCTGGTTCCTTCGATGCTGGTCTGGCAGAGCCGTAAGCAGCACCCGGAGACAACCTGGCGCGTTGCGGGCGGCAAACCGCTGCTGGTTCTGGTCTTCGCCTGCGGTATTGCAGTCATCGTTATTCAGTTCCTGATTGTCGTTGGTCTGCTGCCGGAAGTCGGCTAATCCCCTTTCTGTTTACGCGGGACGCTCGTCCCGCGACGCTCTCTTTATCCTGGGGGCCGCTTTCCCTTTGATAAACAGCTTCTAGTCGTGGAGATCCCTGCTTCGCGGACAGAACGCAAATCCCAGCAGATGCATCAAAGCAAAGACATGATCGGTAAAACCCGCAGTGGCGTACGGCGGTGCTTATGGCGACAGTTTCTCCGGAGGACGCTCGATCCGTTTCAGGTCTGCGCCCTCTTTTCTTTTTCTCTACGCCGGCAGATCGCCGCCCGTGATGGCGGTCAATGCCATCTCGCCGATCTCGCGCAGCATATCGCTGCTCGCGCCAGCGCGACTGGAAACCTTAAGGCCGGCCGATATGCAGGCGATGTAGTTGCTGGCGACGCGGGTGTTCAGATGGGCGGGAAGTTCACCGTTGCGCTTTCCTTCGTCGATCAGGGACTCGATGGCGGCGTTCGCGGCTACGCGACTTCCTTCGCTTGCCGCCAGCACTTCTGGATCGGCGAGACCGAACTCGGAAAGCGAGCTGACGTTGAAGCAACCCATCTCGCGTTCTTCCTGCGAGAGCTGGGCAGGTGCCAGCAGGAGGCGCTTCAGCGTTTCGCGTACCGACTTTTCTTCGCGAAGAAGCTGAATGAGTGCGCCGACATTGCCGGTGTTGTAGGAGCGTAGAGCCTCAAGGTATAGCGCACGCTTGCTGCCAAAATTGTCGTACAGACTCTGCCGCGCGATTCCCATCTCCTTGATGAGGTCGTCGGCCGATACACCGGCGTAGCCGCGTTGCCAGAATAGCCGCTTTGCGGCGTCCAGCGCTTTGTCGCGATCAAGCTGCTTGGGTCGGGCCATGATATTCCAACTCCGTAAAGTAGAATGATGAATTCGAAAAAGCGAGTGCCATGATGGTGACCACCGCCGCTCATTTTAAACCGGTAAGGAGAGGTCGCCCCGCCTAAGCCCGGAATAGGCTGAGGCGCCAAACTAACAACGTGCGGCGCCTTATGTAATCTTGCTTTACCCGTTTCCGGTTACAAACTATTCCAGAACGCTCCGATGCGCGAAGCTTCGGTTTCGCCCTGACGGATGCCAGCTTCAAGCGCCGCCGGCGCCTTCGATGAGTCCATCGGATTGATGCCGATCGCTGCTTTCGAGTATGAGTCCGCTTCGAACATCAGCACCTCCGATCCGCTGTCGCGAAGATACTGCAACTCGCGCTCCAACTGCGCACCGAACCCCATCTGCGCGAACGCGCCGGTTTGTGCCGAGCGGTCCACCAACGAAATGACGAGAACGAGGTCATTCCCCTTCGCGAGGTCTGCGCTGGTAGGCGACCGGAAACCGCCGTCGATGTAGCGTCGACCGTTGATAGTGATCGGAGCGGACAGGCCCGGGACACAGCAGCTCGATGCAATCCCGCGATCCAGTCCTACACCCGACGTCGAATCCCAAACAACCCATTCGCCAGTCTCTGCGTCGATCGTCGGGCAGTGGTAGCTCGGCGGCCACGCGACGTCCTTCAAGTCGGCAAACCTTTCGAGAAGGACTTCTTCGGGAGCGGCGGGTGCAGCCAGTGCGAATTGGCCCAGCTTTGCGCGTCGCGCCTCGGGCGTTCCATCGCCGGTCAGCGTGTCGGCGATTTTCCCCATCACCGCACCCAGTTCCTCGTCGGTCGGGCCCATACGCGGCATTGCGTTTGCTGCGAGCTTCCGCCCCATGTCGCGGTAGAACGCAACAACGCTCTCCAGATCCTGACCTGCGGCGACACGGGCGCCTACCGAGGAACCGGCCGATGTCCCGGTCACAAAGTTAGCGTCACGCAGGTCAACGCCGCCGCGGGCAAGGCCAAAGACCACACCCGTTTCCCATGCGACGCCAACAGCGCCACCGCCACTCAGTACCAAAGCCTTGCTCATTTCTGTTTTCTCCCTTCCTCAAGGTTTCGCGTTCGCGCCATGGTGGTTTGGTCTCCCGGTGGAGCCCCTCAACCGCCGCAGGATGATAGTAGACTGGTTAGTCTGAAGAATCAAAGCGAGATCGGCAGGCTCGGCGCCGGATCAGCCTCTCTTTTCAGACGGCTAAAGAATAAAAGGCGCAATTTTGTAGCGAATTGTTTATGATCTGGCTAAATTTAGAAGGAATTGAGTGAGGGAAGGCTAAAAAAGTTGAACAGCGTTGATCTCGCAAAATAGAATTATTAGTCTAGTATTTTTGTATTTCTATTACATTAAGGGCAAGACCTTCCACGACTTCCTGGGAGATACCGCACGTTACGCTCAGTAGATAGCAGTCTGTACAAAAAACAGGCTTAGCGTAGGATGTTTTCCGTTTTCCAGGCGGCCCCGTATCCTGCTTATTCATCCGGTTTTTGGATAAAAAACCAGTGCTTATGTAAGCAGAGTTGATATTGTAAATGCTAATTATTGTCATTATCATCACAATTCACATTATAAAATCGCTTCAACACAGACAATCAACATGATGACTCGTATTCCATTGGGTTCAACTTTCGTTCGCCAGGCGCTTCTTAATTCACACTTACTCATTATTTCAACCTTCATTGCGGGTGCACCTGCTTTTGCAGCCGACCGCCCCAAAGAAGAGACATTGACGGTCGTTGCCAACGCTAACCCGGACGGCTCACCAACAAGCTATACCCAGGATGACACCTCCATTGCCTCGCGCAGCAAAACGCCGCGTAGCGAAATCCCTCAGTCCGTTAGCGTCGTGACGCCTCAGGTTATTGACGATTATGCTGTTACCTCGGTCAATGATGCGATGAAGTTTGTCAGCGGCGTTACGCAGAGTAATACCCTGGGCGGCATAGAGGACGGTTTTGTAAAACGTGGGTTTGGTTCAAACAGCGACGGTTCGGTGTTTATTGACGGCGTGCGCAGTAACCAGGGCCTGGCAATGGATTCCAGCATCGATCATGTTGAGGTGCTTAAAGGTTCGGCCTCCCTGCTCTACGGCATCCTGAACCCTGGCGGGGTGATCAACCTCGTCAGTAAGAAACCCCAGTATACCTGGAATACCCACGTCAGCGGCACAAGCAGCAGCAACGGCGGCGGTTCGGGGATGGTTGACGTCACCGGCCCGCTCGGCAACGGTTTCGCCTTCCGTCTGGTTGCTGAACGCCAGCACGAAGATTACTGGCGTAACTTCGGCAGCGATGAGCACACGCTGATAGCCCCCTCTCTGAGCTGGTACGGCGACAAAGCCTCGTTCAATATCAGCTATGTGGAATATAAGTTTGATATCCCTTACGACCGCGGCACGGCGTTTATCAACGGCCAGCCGCTAAACATTCCTTACGATCGCCGCATCGACGATTACGCCAACCACGCCTGGGGCAAGAACAAGCGACTGACAACCAGCTATTCATACAAGCTGGATGATACCTGGGAAACCAACCTGAACTACGCCTGGATGCAGCGCCGCTACGACAGCAATGAGGTTCGCGCCACGGCGGTTGATCCCGTCAGCGGCATTGTCTCCCGACGCGCGGATGCAAACCGGGGCTTTAATCACCAGACCGATTACGCCTCATGGGACATTAACGGCAGCCCGGAACTGCTGGGGATGACTCACGACATCACGCTCGGCGCGGACTACGAGCAAAACGAAACTTACAAAAAGAATTCCTACCGTGGGAAGGTGTCGAAAACCTTCAATATGTACAAACCGGTCTACGGCGAAACGCCGGTGACCAACAGCAGCACCTATAACGACACCAACAGTAATCTGCGCACCAACCTTTATAGCCGCTCTGTATTTGCCAAAGACAGTATCCACCTGAACGACCAGTGGATAGCCGTGCTGGGTGGCCGTCTGCAGCGTTACACCCAGACGTCCAGCTCAGGCTGGCTGAAGCCGAAAACCACGCTTGAAGACAGAGGTAATGCATTTCTGCCGCAAATGGGCCTGGTGTATAAAATCATTCCGGACGTTTCGCTTTACGGCAGCTACAGCAAATCCTTTACTCCCTCAACACAGACGGACGATGACGGCAACGTCGCCTCTACCGAAAAAGGCACAACCTGGGAAGTGGGCGCGAAATGGCAGATGTCGCCACGTCTTACCAGCAGCCTGGCGCTTTACCGCATTGACGAAAAAGACATGTCGGTGTTTATCAACGGCGTTACACGCAACATCCCGAAAGCCCGCTCGACCGGGGCGGAATTAGAGCTTAACGGCGAAATTGCTGAGGACTGGAACCTGACGGCGAACTACAGCTACGACAAAACGGAGATTGTTGAAGACGATATTAACCCGGTAAACGTTGGCAATCGTCTGGTGAATGCGCCGACGACCATGGGCGGGCTCTACCTCAGTCATACCCTGCGCTTCTCCTGGCTGCCGGGTGAAGTACGCCTGGGCGGCGGCGGTCGCTATGTCGGCAGCCGTGCAGGCGATCCGGAAAACAGCTTTACCATGCCGTCTTACACCGTGGCGGATGCGTTTATCGCCTGGGACAGCAAGCTTGTCGGCAAAAACACCGAGCTGAAGCTGAACGTCAAAAACCTGTTTGACCGCGAATACTACGAGTCCAGCGCCGGTAACCTGCGCGTGATCGAAGGCGAACCCCGCACCGTTTATCTCTCCGCGAGCGTGGACTTCTGAGATGAAAAAGTCGCTATTACTTGCGGCCCTGCTGGCGCTCAGCGCCGGCAGCCAGGCCAAAACGATTACCGACATTCTCCAGCGTAAAGTTGAGGTTCCTGATAACCCACAGCGGCTGGTGGTCGGCGAAAGCCGGATGATTTATACCCTGGCACTTGTGGAGGAAGGTAATCCGGCAAAACGGGTTGTTGGCTGGCCTGCGGATTTGCAGCGCCTGGATCCGCAGACCTGGAACCGCTACACGGCGGCCTTCCCGGAAATCAAAAATATCCCCATCATCGGCAACAATAACTTCTCGCAGATAAGCGTCGAAAAAGTCATTGCCCTGCGCCCCGACCTGGTCATTTTGCCGATCTACGCCAAAAAAGAGAGCAACCATGACAGCTTTCTAAGCCAGCTGACGCAGGCGCATATCCCGGTGATCTATGTCGATCTCCGCGTCGATCAGCTGAATAATACCGTTCCCAGCCTGCGTATTCTTGGCGAGGCGTTAAACGACAAGCCGAAAGCGGAGAGGTTTATCCACTTCTACCAGCAGCATATGGAGAAGATTGCCAAACGCCTGGCGGAGGCTAAACCCGTTAAGCCATCGGTGATGTTGCAGCTGCATTTGGGGGATAAAAGCGACTGCTGTACTACCGTCGGGCGCGGAAACCTTGCCGATTTGCTGACCTTTGCAGGTGGCGACAATATCGCCGAGAGCCGATTCCCTGGCGTTTATGGCAAAATTTCGCCAGAGGCGCTGCTGACGGTAAATCCGGATATTTACATCGCCACCGGCAGCGCCGGGCCGGATCAAAAAGGCAGGCTACAGCTTGGCTCTGAGGTCTCGGCGGCTCAGGTCCAGCAAAGCTTCTCCCCAGGTGCTGGGGCAGCAAAAAGTTGTTTCAAATCTGTACGCCGTTCACCACGGTAAGGCGTGGGCGGTGTGGCACAACTTCTACCTTTCTCCCTGGCACCTGCTGGACGTAGAGTTCTTTGCCAGAACGTTCCATCCTCAGCTATTCGCGGACATAGATCCGCAGCAAACGATGGATGAGATGAACCAGCAGTTTCTGGCCGTGAAGGAAACGGGAACCTACTGGACAAAGCTGAAATAGAACTGGCGGGTCAACGTCTGACCCACTATTTTTACCAGTTGTCTCTTTCTTCAGACAGGTAGAGAGTTGTGCATATGTTACTTTTACTCTGAGGCAATGATGTCAACGTTTTCCCATAAACCCACACTTCATCTTTTATGCGGCAAGATCGCCGCCGGGAAATCCACGCTAAGCGCGCGGCTAATCGAAGCGCCCAACACAATTCTGGTCAGTGAAGACAGCTGGCTTGCGGCACTTTACGGTGAGCAGATGCAGAGCGTAGCGGATTATGTAGCGTGCTCAAACAAGCTGAAAAACGCGCTAACGCCGCATCTTATTTCCCTGCTGCAGAATGGGCTCTCGGTGGTGCTCGATTTCCCGGCCAACACGCTGGCAAACCGACAGTGGATGAAAACGGTGATCGATCAGGCTGGCGTAGATAACCGGCTGCACTATCTCGATGTGCCCGATGAGGTTTGTCGGGAGAGGTTACGCGCCCGCAACAGCAGCGGAACTCACGATTTTGCCGCTACGGACGCGCAGTTTGATTTGATTACTCGCTACTTTGTTGCGCCGGAGGAGCGCGAAGGTTTTACGATAATTCGATACTCATGAAGTGACGTTGTCACCTTAGAGGGCATAGCCGGGCTTCTTAATTAGCTCGTCCATCTCTGGGGCGAGCTGCGTGTCCCAGACCTCTTCTTTCCAGCGTGACTGCTCAATCATCTTCAGCGCCACGGACAGCGACTCGTCCTTAGAGCCGAAGTGCTTTTTCAGCACGTCGCACATCTCACTGGCGATGGTCTGCTTCTGCTCATCGCTAAGGTCACGAGGGAAACATTTAATTTCGATATGCGGCACGGTGATTCTCCTTTTTGTTGTTGAGCAGTAGTTTTACTGCTTCACAAGGGGCTCAGGCAAGCGCCGGATAAAAGAAAGGCCAGCAAAAAGAAAGGCCAGCAAAGCTGGCCATTAATCGTTACTGGATTTTTCGCACCGGCTCTTTCCGTACCGGCGTCTCTCCTGCTTTATAATAGTCGGCGTTGCTGCGCGGCAGCGGGGTTTTGCCGCGAATGGCATCGGCAATCTTTTCGCCAATCATAATGGTGGTCGCATTCAGGTTGCCGGTGATGATTTGCGGCATAATGGATGCATCCACCACCCGCAGCCCCTGAAGGCCATGTACCCGGCCCTGCTCGTCCACCACGGCCATTTCATCGTGCCCCATCTTACAGCTGCCGCACGGGTGGAAAGCGGTTTCGGCATGATTACGCACGAACTCGTCCAGCTGTTCGTCCGTCTGGCAATCAATACCCGGACTGATTTCGCGCCCACGGTATTTATCTAACGCCGGCTGCTGCATGATCTCGCGGGTAATACGAATGGCGTCGCGGAACTCCTGCCAGTCCTGTTCGTGAGACATATAGTTGAACAGAATGCCTGGATGCTCATGCGGGTCACGTGATTTCAGCTTCACGCGGCCACGACTTGGAGAACGCATAGAACCTACGTGGCACTGGAAGCCATGCTCTTTCACCGCGTTCGAGCCGTTGTAGTTAATTGCCACCGGCAGGAAGTGGTACTGAATGTTCGGCCAGCTGAATTCTTCGCGGCTGCGGATAAAGCCGCCCGCTTCAAACTGATTGCTCGCGCCTACTCCGGTGCCGTTAAACAGCCATTCCGCGCCGATTTTTGGCTGGTTGTACCATTGCAGCGCCGGGTAAAGCGACACCGGCTCTTTGCACTCATACTGCAGGTACATTTCCAGGTGATCCTGAAGGTTTTCACCCACGCCCGGCAGATCGTGAACCACCGGGATCTCAAGGCTTGCCAGGAACGCAGCATCACCGACGCCGGAACGCTGCAGAATCTGCGGGGAAGCAATTGCACCCGCGCTGAGCAGAACTTCTTTGCGTGCCTTCGCCACGGAGTGCACCGTGCTGTCGTTCACCAGATACTCCACGCCAACCGCGCGTAAATTATCAAAAAGAATGCGGTCGGTGGTAGCGTGCGTAACGATAGTCAGGTTTTCACGCTTCTTTGCCTCGTCGAGATAACCACGGGCGGTGCTGGCGCGGCGGCCTTTTGGCGTGACAGTTCGGTCCATCGGGCCGAAGCCTTCCTGCTGATAGCCATTTAAATCGTCCGTGCGCGGGTAGCCGGCCTCAACGCCCGCCTCAATCATCGCGTGGAACAGAGGATTATTACCCGGCTTTGGCGTAGTGACGGATACCGGGCCTTCGCCACCGTGATAGTCATTAGGCCCAATATCACGGGTTTCCGCTTTGCGGTAGTACGGCAGGCAATCGAGGTAGCTCCAGTTCTCCAGCCCTGGCATTGTCGCCCAGTTGTCGAGATCCATCGCATTACCGCGTATGTAGCACATGCCGTTGATCAGCGATGAGCCACCCAGCCCTTTGCCGCGTCCGCACTCCATACGGCGGTTATTCATAAACGGCTCAGGGTCAGTTTCATAAGCCCAGTTATAGCGTTTGCCCTGCAGCGGGAAAGCCAGTGCCGCGGGCATTTGAGTTCGAAAATCAAAGCGGTAATCCGGGCCACCGGCCTCTAACAGCAGAACGGTGGTCTGCGGATCTTCCGTTAAACGTGCAGCTAAAACATTACCTGCGGATCCAGCGCCAATAATGATGTAATCAAATTCCATTCATCCTCCTCAGGTAGGGTTAAAAGATTGACTGATAGTTGCCCATCTCCAGTTGGATTGACTTAACCTGCGTATAGCTTTGAAGGGTCATCAGGCCATTCTCACGGCCAACGCCGGAGTGCTTATAACCGCCGACAGGCATTTCGGCAGCGGATTCACCCCAGGTGTTAATCCAGCAAATACCGGCTTCAAGCTGATGAATAACGCGGTGCGCGCGAGTTAAATCGTTGGTGACCACGCCGGCTGCCAGGCCGAAATCCGTGTTATTAGCACGGCGAATCACCTCTTCTTCGCTGTCGTAGCTCAGGATCGACATCACCGGTCCGAAGATCTCTTCGCGGACGATTTTCATCTCATCCCGGCAGTCGGTGAATACCGTTGGTGCGACCCAGGCTCCGTTATCAAAATCTTTACCGCGCAGTTTATCGCCGCCACACAACAGCGTAGCGCCCTCTTCGCGTCCGGATTCGATATAGCGCAGCACGTTTTCACGATGCGGGAAGCTGACCAATGGGCCAAAGTTGGTTTGCGGATCCATCACGTCACCGGCACGAATACGGGCTACGCGTTCAACAATTTTTTGCTCAAACTCTGCCTTAAGCGCAGCGGGGGATAAATACGCGTGTTCCGTTGGTGCAGACCTGGCCCCGAGCTGTAGAAGTTAGCCATCATCGCGATATCCGCTGCCAGATTGAGATCGGCATCGTCGAAAATAACCAGCGGAGATTTCCCACCCAGCTCCATCGTCACCTGTTTCAGCGTCGAGCCTGCGGCGTTAGCCATCACTTTTTTGCCGCTGGCTACGCCGCCGGTGAAGGAAATTTTGGCGATACCGGAGTGTTCAGTCAGCAGTTGGCCTGTCTCCGCCCCGATTCCGGGCAGCACGTTAAACACCCCGTCCGGCAGGCCAGCCTCGGTGTAGATTTCCGCCAGCTTGAGCGCCGTTAGCGGCGTCACTTCGCTTGGTTTAAAGATCATCGCATTGCCGGCAGCCAGCGCGGGCGCAGATTTCCAGAGCGCAATCTGAATCGGGTAGTTCCACGCGCCGATCCCGGCCACCACGCCAAGAGGCTCACGGCGAGTGTAGACAAACGAGCTGTCCCGCAGCGGGATCTGCTGCCCTTCGAGGGTCGTTGTCAGCCCTGCGTAGTACTCCAGCACGTCAGCACCGGTTACGATGTCCACGCTTGAGGTTTCGCTGAAGGCTTTGCCGGTGTCGAGCGTTTCCAGCTCGGCCAGCTCATCGTTGCGCTCGCGAAGAATATCCACCGCACGACGCAAAATGCGCGAGCGTTCAACTGGCGTTTTAGCAGCCCACTCTTTTTGCCCTTTTTTTGCCGCGTCTACGGCACGGTCGACATCTTCACGACCGGCGGCATGCACCGTGGCCAGGACTTCGCCGTTCGCCGGGTTGATGGTCTCGAAAGTTTTACCGCTTCGGGCGGCTACATAATTTCCGTTAATGTAAAGCTGTTGTTCACCAAATCGGGACATGTTTCCTCCTCGCTAAATTACGTTTTCACCGCAGCAAGATGCTGGCTGATAAATTGCGTGGTCAGCACGCTCGCCGCTTCGCGGTCGAAGGGTTTGCCGCTTAAGGCCGCTCGTAACCACAGGCCGTCTATCAGAGCCGCCAGGCCATAGCCCGCAAGCCTGGCTTCCTGTTTTGGCAGCTCGCGCCTGAATTCGGCGGTGAGCGTCGACAGCAGACGGCGGCTGCTGACCTGCTGCAGGCGGTACAGCATCGGCTGATGCATGCTGCTGGCCCAGAAGGCCAGCCACGCCTTCATTGCTGCGCTGTGCGTCTGGGTGTCATCAAAGTTTCCCTCAACGATCGCGCTCAGCCTCCGGGAGGCTGAAGCCCCCGGCAAAGCTTTTAATCGGCCCACGACGGCATCGCGAAGCTGGGTTGTTACGTCGCGCATGGTGGCTTCCAGCAGGCCGTTCTTATCCTGGAAGTAATGGCTGATGATGCCGGTTGAAACTCCGGCCCGACGGGCGATTTGCGCCACCGTTGCATCGTGCATCCCCACTTCATTTATGGCGTTCAGGGTGGCGTCAATCAGCTGCCGCCGCCGTATCGGCTGCATCCCTTTCTTCGGCATCGTCTCACTCCATTCATCAGTTATGATTATCTATTTAAGCTTTTATTGATTGAACGTTCAATATAAAATGTGTATTAATTGTTACGCAAAGGCGAGAAAACAACGTATTATTCGTAACTGACACATTAACAAGGCGAGGTTTAATTGATTTATTTCAATAAATTAGTCATAAGAACTTTTTAAAAACCCAATAATCATTATGGATTTGTTAAAAAACAATTTCACCTGCATTCAGAAGATAAACTTAACTGCTCATATGAGTAGTCACCGTTACTTAACCAGAGGTAATCGATGACGAAGCCCGTTACTGCTCCTGCTTCCAGCGAAAAAGACAAAATCAACCCGGTGGTGTTCTATACCTCCGCCGGGCTGATTTTGTTATTTTCCCTGATGACCATTTTTTACAGCGATCTCTCCGCCAGACTGATCGGCCACGCGCTAAGCTGGGTCTCCTCCCGCTTCGGCTGGTATTACCTGCTTGCGGCTACGCTCTACATCGTGTTTGTGATCTTTATCGCCTGCTCCCGCTTTGGCTCCATCAAGCTCGGCCCGGAGCAGTCCAAACCCGAGTTCAGCGTACTGAGCTGGGCCGCGATGCTGTTTGCCGCCGGGATAGGCATCGACCTTATGTTCTTCTCGGTTGCCGAGCCGGTCACGCAATATATGCAGCCGCCGGAAGGGGCCGGACAAACCATGGAGGCCGCACGCCAGGCCATGGTCTGGACCCTGTTCCACTACGGCCTGACAGGCTGGTCGATGTATGCCCTGATGGGGATCGCGCTGGGCTACTTCAGCTATCGCTATAACCTGCCGCTGACGATTCGCTCGGCGCTATACCCTATTTTTGGTAAAAGGATCAACGGCCCGATTGGCCATACGGTTGATATTGCCGCCGTCATCGGTACGATCTTCGGGATTGCCACGACGCTGGGCATCGGCGTCGTGCAGCTCAACTATGGGCTGAACGTACTGTTTGATATCCCTGACAGTCTTGGCGCCAAAGCGGCCTTGATCGTACTTTCGGTGATTATCGCCACTATTTCTGTCACCTCTGGCGTTGATAAAGGCATCCGAATCCTTTCCGAGCTGAACGTGGCCTTGGCCCTGGGGCTTATCCTGTTCGTGCTGTTTATGGGCAATACCGAGTTCCTGCTGAACGCGCTGGTGCTGAACGTGGGGGGATTACATCAACCGCTTTATGGGCATGACGCTGAACAGCTTCGCCTTCGATCGCCCGGTGGAATGGATGAACAACTGGACCCTGTTCTTCTGGGCCTGGTGGGTGGCGTGGTCGCCGTTTGTCGGCCTCTTCCTGGCGCGTATTTCCCGCGGACGCACCATCCGTGAGTTTGTGTTGGGCACGCTTATCATTCCGTTTACCTTTACCCTGCTGTGGCTTTCGGTGTTCGGCAATAGCGCGCTGTATGAAATCATCCACGGCGACGGCACCTTTGCCCGGGAGGCGATGGCACATCCTGAGCGCGGCTTCTACAGCCTGCTGGCGCAGTATCCTGGCTTTACCTTCAGTGCTTCGGTGGCCACCATTACCGGGCTGCTGTTCTACGTCACCTCGGCGGACTCCGGCGCGCTGGTGCTGGGGAACTTCACCTCTAAGCTGAAGGACATCAACAGCGATGCGCCCAACTGGCTGCGTATTTTCTGGTCCATTGCTATCGGCCTGCTGACCATGGGCATGCTGATGACCAACGGCATTTCCGCGCTGCAGAACATGACCGTCATTATGGGACTGCCGTTCAGCTTTGTTATCTTCTTTGTGATGGCCGGGCTGTATAAATCCCTCAAGATAGAAGATTATCGCCGCGTCAGCGCCAGCCGTGACACTGCGCCATATATGATGACCGCCCAGGATCGTCTGGGCTGGAAAAAGCGCCTGTCGCGACTGATGAACTACCCGGGTACACGCTATACCCAGAAGATGATGGACACCATTTGCTACCCGGCGATGCAGGAGGTTTCTCAGGAGCTGGAACTGCGTGGCGCCAGGGTGGAGCTCTCCATCGAGCCGCCGCTAGCGGATGAAAAACTGGGGCACCTTGAGCTGCGGGTTCATATGGGCGACGAGCAAAACTTTGTCTACCAGATCTGGCCGCAGAAATATTCGGTACCGGGCTTTACCTACCGCGCCCGCAGCGGTAAATCGACCTATTACCGGCTGGAGACCTTCCTGCTCGAGGGCAGCCAGGGCAACGATCTGATGGACTACAGCAAAGAGCAGGTGATCATCGATATCCTTGACCAGTACGAGCGTCACCTGAACTTTATCCACCTGCATCGCGAGGCGCCGGGCAACAGCATTACCTTCCCGAACGTCTGACGACTAGCAGATCTTCCTGTACGCGGCGGGCGTAATGCCTGTTCTACGCACAAACGCCCGCCGCAGCGTGTCCACTCCGGAGAACCCGCTGGCGGCGGCAATCGCCTTCACCGGCAGTTCGCCGGACTCCAGCAGCTGCCTCGCCCTTGCCACCTTTTCGGCCTCAAGCCATTCCCCCGGCGTTACCTGAAGTTCATGATGAAACAATCGCGTTAAATGCCGTACGCTGAGGTGAATATGCGCGGCCATCTGCTGCACCGTTGTCACCTCTGAGATATTGGCTATCGTCCAGCGCTGGAGATCCTGGAGCGCGCTTCGCCCGCTGAGCGAAGTTTTTTGTTCCCGGATAAAGTGATTTTGGTTTACGGGTCGCTTAAAGAACATCACCAGATTTGCCGCAACGTCCTGGGCTACTTCGCGCCCCAGATCCTCTTCCACCAGCCGCAGGGCAAGATCTAATCCTGAGGTCACGCCCGCAGCCGTTCGTAACGGGCCATCCATAACGTACAGCGCGTCGGCGGTCACTTCCGTGTCAGGGTAACGCGCCGTTAAAAGTGCGGAAGCAGACCAGTGGGTTGTCACTTTCCTGCCGTTTAACAGACCCGTTTGCGCAAGTAAAAGTGCGCCGGTGCAGACCGAACCGAATCGGCGGCTCTGCTCGCAAAGCGCGATCGTTTGCTGGCACTGCTCATCACTAAGCATTCTTTCTCCGGCATCTGGCGCTCCGGCGACCAGGAACGTCGTCTCCCTGCCGGCAGTGGCTGCTGCAAGCAGCTCGTCTGCCAGTAGCTTGACCCCGGAAGAGGCCACGATCGTCGGCGCATCAAGGCCAATAATTCGTGGCGAATAAACCTCTCGATGCAGCACGCGGTTAGCCTCGGCAAAAACGTCCAGCGGACCGGAAACATCAAGCAGCTGCACGCCTGGAACTGCAAGGATAAGGATTTGATGCGCCATTCTTCTCTCCAGGTCGCTAAGTGCAGCAGATGTCCATAATCGTCACAAAGTGATCATTTAAGACATTTCAACGGTGGCCTATGCTACTCCAACACACCAGTGAGGAGAAAGAGATGAGCTTAAAAATTAACGGCATTGTTATTCCGGACACCAAAATGGCGCGCGAAGCCACGCAGCTGGTACGAGACACCGAGTCCGATCTGCTGTTCCACCACTCCAGCCGCGTTTACTACTGGGCCGCACTTGCCGGGCAGCGCCGCCAGCTGAAGGTCGATCACGAGCTGCTGTACATCGGCTGTATGTTCCACGATATGGGTCTGACCCACGACCACTGCAGCTGCGACAGGCGTTTTGAAGTGGACGGCGCTTTTGCCGCACAGGATTTTATGCGCCAGTACGGCGTGAAGCAGGAAGAGATCGACAAAGTGTGGACGGCGATTGCGCTGCATACCACGCCCGGCATTCCTGAGTTTATGGCACCGGAAATTGCCCTGGTAACGGCCGGCGTAGAGATGGATGTGCTGGGGATTGATTATGAGAAATTCAGCGACGAGCAGCGTGAACAGGTAGTGAAGCAGCACCCGCGACCGGCAGCGTTTAAAGAGGAGATTATCCAGGCATTTTACGACGGGATTAAAAACAAACCTGCCACCACGTTTGGCAACGTGAAGGCCGATGTTATCAGGGATAAGGAGCCAGCGTTCGAGCCGCTGAATTTCTGCACTATTATTCGCGCTTCCCGCTGGGCTGGCTAAAAAACCTCAGGTGGGTGGCGTTAGCGTCACCTGCCCTGAACTGCGGCGATAGTATCAAGCCCGGTACCCGGCTGCGGGTCGTGAGCGAAAGCGCCAATAACCATAAGTGAAAGTACGATTGCCAGAAAGATGTTTTTCATAACGTTTGTAAGCCGCTGCGCCATGCTGATGAGAACCGCCGCTATGCTAAAAGAAAAAGGCTCAAATTGATAAAGGAAATTTTCAAAGTAATGTCAATTTCTGAATATTCCTCAGATTATTCCGTCTTTCGCCCTTTCATCGGCGTTAAAACAAGATATATCCACCATCAACGCGCGTAGTGGTGTTATTTAATTTGGCTTTTTGGCGCGGATACTTACGATCGCTGCGGATCGCCGCCGCTCGCTGGTACGAGCTGCGGCGCTTGTGGAGAAGGCCTCAGGCAGGTTTTATGACATCAATTCGCTCAAGCATGGCGGCGAACTCATCAAGGCTGATGCCATAGCGAGGATGGTCCAAGCGCAAGCAGAAGTTCTTCTGCAGCAGCTCATACACCTGTTTAGCGTTATCAAATACCGGTGCGTTTTCCCCTGCGCTGTAGAGCGTATTCTTCTCTCCATTGGCCAGGTAAAGGCTTAGCGTCAGGCAAGAACGGAAATGGGATTCAGGCCACGTGGAAACATAGTGGTTTCCTGCTTCGTAATCGGAGTGGTACTGAGGCTCTAAATTGAAACGATAAAGATTAATGACCTTATCGCTGCCGTGGAATTTAAGCAGCCAGTCATGTTCAATTCTTTCCAGACTGTAAACGCCATGCGTAGTCTGCTGCAGCTCTTCTTCAACCAGGCGAACCGGCTCCGGCAGCGTTTTACCGCCAAAACCAACGTCGGCAATCCACTCCTGCCCGTCGATGCGCACTTTTGTGAGGCGATGCGTTCTGGCCGGCATTTGCGGGGGATTAGCCAGCAGTACACGAGCCGCTAAATTCTCTACCTCAAATCCCAGCTCAGCGAGCACGTTACGAAACAGGCCATTTTGCTCAAAGCACCAGCCGCCTCGCCCCCCCACGACCAGCTTTTCGAAAACGCTGTCGTCGTCGATATGGATTGTTCTACGAAGAAGAACATCAAGATTCTCAAACGGAATAGCGCAGGTATGCGCCAGGTGCAGCGCACGCAGAGTTTCTATCGTTGCGGTACGCGGTCCCTGGTAGTGAATGCGCCTGAAGTAACGCTCCAGATCTAATGCCATTTTTGCCGATTCCTTGCTGCTAATGAATGGCGTCACTATAAAGGCGCGACCGAATGAGCAGATGATCGTTAGTGCTCTACAGCTTGCCGTTTCTGCTCAGCACCTTATACAGCTGTGGTAGCGCCACAACTCGACACACCCTACAGTTTGTACATAATTCTCTCCCGGATTAAGCGTTAAGTGTAGAATAGCCGCCCTACCTGCGCCTGCGAGAAGGAAGCCTGCAATGAAAGCAAAATCTGTGACACTGTACGATGTGGCTGACTCGGCGGGCGTTTCCTATCAGACCGTGTCCCGCGTGATTAATCAGGCTTCACACGTTTCAGAGAAGACCCGGCAAAAAGTTGAAGGCGCGATGAAAGCCCTTAACTACGTGCCGAATCGCGTTGCACAGCAGCTGGCGGGAAAACTTAGCCAGACGCTTGGCCTTGCCACAACCACGCTTTCCCTTCATGCCCCCTCGCAGATTGCCTCCGCGATCAAGTCCAGAGCGGGAGAGCGCCAGTTCGACGTCATGATTTCGATGGTCGGGCAGCCCGGCGCTGAAGCAGCAATAACCGCCGTTAACAGCCTGCTCGCGCAGCGTGTTGACGGGCTGATTGTGAATATCCCGCTGGAAAGGGAGCATGTTGAGGCCGTACAGGCCACCTGCGGCAACGTTCCTGTGTTGTTCCTGGATGTCTCACCAACGGTTGCGGCTAACCATATCGTGACCGACGCAGAATCAGGCGCGCGCCTCGGCGTGGATCATCTTGTTGTGCTGGGTCATCGCCATATTGCCCTGCTGGCTGGGCCAGAAAACTCGGTTTCCGCCCGGCTGAGACTTGAGGGCTGGCGGCGCTCGCTGGCGCAGCATCAGCTTGCTCCTTTTGCTTTGATGCGCGGTGACTGGAGCTCTCTTTCAGGCTACCAGCAGGTTAGCCTGCTTTTGCACAGTGGCACGCAGCCAGAAGCGATCCTCGTGGCTAACGACCAGATGGCGCTGGGTGCGCTTCGCGCCATCAATGAAGCCGGGCTTTGCGTGCCGCAGGACATCTCTGTTATTGGCTTTGATGATACTGAGGACAGCGCCTGTTTTATTCCCCCGCTAACGACCATCCGGCAGGATTTCAGGCAGCTCGGCGAAGCGAGCGTGGACGGCATCATAAAGCTCATTCATCATGAAGAAAAACTAACAGTGCTGCAGCCGGTAAGCCTCGTGGAGCGCAAAACGACCGCAACTCCGGGCGGCTCAGCGCCCCTTAATGCCGCCGAGCTGGCCGAAAAACTCTCGCACCTTGCTCGCCAGGTTTCGCGCCTGAAATAACGCTCTGGATTGTTTGTGAACCCCATCACCGAAAACGGCGTGAGCGCTTTACTCCCTGGGGGTTATCGTTAAATTGTGAGCGGATAACATCCATCACAGGCGCGCACTTCATGACCCGTACTCCACCTTCACTTCACGCAACGCTTGCCCGACGCGACTGGGAATCCCCTGCCACCCCTCAGCTAAATGCCCTCGCCGCGCACCCGCCGTTTGCCAGCTGGCGTTCGCTGGAGGAAGCCAGGGATGATAATGGCTCATCGTCACTGCAGAGCCTTAACGGTGAGTGGGCGTTTTGCTATTTCGACCGCCCCGAGGCCGTGCCAGAGAGCTGGTTAACGCAGGATCTCCCCGGAGCAGAAACGATTGATGTTCCTTCGAACTGGCAAATCTCTGGCTATGACGCGCCCATTTATACCAATATCGCTTACCCAATTCCGGTTAACCCGCCCTTTGTGCCGAAAGAAAACCCCACGGGCTGTTATTCGCTCACATTTGAGGTCAAAGAGACCTGGCTAACAGCAGGGCAAACACGCATTATTTTTGATGGAGTCAACTCCGCCTTTCATCTCTGGTGCAATGGCGTCTGGATTGGCTACGCCCAGGACAGCCGGCTGCCCTCAGAGTTCGACCTCAGCGCTGCGCTGAAGGCCGGCAGCAATCGTATTGCGGTGATGGTGCTGCGCTGGAGTGACGGTACCTATCTGGAAGATCAGGATATGTGGCGGATGAGCGGGATCTTCCGGGATGTCTCGCTGCTGCATAAGCCGGATACACGCATCGCCGATGTGCAATTAATCACCGGGCTTAACGAAGATTTTTCACGGGGCGAACTGCAGGCTTTAGTGATCCTTGAAGGCCAGGCTCTTTTTGACTGCGAGATCCTGGTCCAGCTCTGGCACGGGGAGACGCTTCTGCTGGAAAAACAGCAGCCGGTCGGCAGCCAAACCATTGACGAACGTGGCGCGTATCACGACCGCACGACCTTGTATCTCCCCGTTGCAGCACCCCTGCTGTGGAGCGCAGAAGTGCCAAACCTCTATCGTGCCGTCGTTGCCCTGAAAAAACATGACGGACTTGTTGAAGCCGAAGGATATGACGTCGGGTTCCGTAAAGTGGAGGTTAGCGGCGGGCTGCTGAGGCTTAACGGAAAAGCGCTGCTGCTGCGCGGCGCCAACCGCCACGAGCACCATCCGGTCAACGGCCAGGTGATGGATGAGGAAACAATGCGACGCGATATTGAGCTGATGAAGCAGAACAACTTCAATGCCGTGCGTTGCTCCCACTACCCTAACCACCCGCTATGGTATCGGCTATGCGATCGCTATGGCCTGTATGTTGTTGATGAGGCCAATATTGAAACCCACGGCATGGTGCCGATGAATCGCCTGAGCGACGATCCGCGCTGGCTCCCGGCCATGGCTGAGCGCGTCACCCGCATGGTACAGCGCGACCGTAACCATCCGTCCATTATTATCTGGTCGTTGGGCAACGAGTCCGGCCACGGCAGCAACCACGACGCGCTCTACCGCTGGATTAAATCTAACGACCCGGGACGCCCCGTGCAGTATGAAGGCGGCGGCGCAAATACGGCGGCAACCGACATTGTTTGCCCGATGTATGCCCGGGTGGACCAGGATCAGCCCTTTCCGCAGGTGCCCAAATGGTCAATTAAGAAATGGATTGGGCTGCCGGAAGAGCACCGCCCGCTTATCCTGTGCGAATATGCCCACGCGATGGGCAACAGCTTCGGCGGCTTTAGCAAATATTGGGCGGCGTTTCGCCAGCACCCGCGCCTGCAGGGCGGTTTTGTCTGGGACTGGGTCGATCAGTCGCTGATCAAGCATGACGAAAACGGCCAGCCCTGGTCCGCGTACGGCGGTGATTTTGGCGATACCCCTAACGACCGACAGTTTTGCATGAACGGCCTGCTCTTTGCAGACCGCACGCCGCACCCAGCTTTGTATGAAGCGAAGCAGGCGCAGCAGTTTTTCCAGTTCCGCCTGCGGCCCGAAAACCAGCTGGAAGTCACCAGCGAATACCTGTTTCGCCATAGCGATAACGAACGACTGGTCTGGACATTAAAATGCGACGGCGATGTGCTGGCCAGAGACGAACTCACCCTTTACCTTGCGCCTGAAGAAACTCGCGTGCTTCAGCTGGCACTGCCGGAGGTAACCCGCTACGGCCAGGTATGGCTTCATGTCGAAGTGCAGCAAATCGCGGCAACGCCATGGAGCGATGCCGGGCATCGCTCTGCTCAGGCGCAATGGCAGCTGCCATCGGGATTAGCGCTACCTGAACTCGGCCCTTCCGGCTCAGCGCCTTTGCTGAAAATGGACGACAGGCATGTAGACGTGTTCCACGGCGATCAACACTGGCGCTTCGAACGCCGTAGAGGCCTGTTAAGCCAGTGGTTTAACCATCAGCGCCCTACGCTTCTCACGCCGCTGCAGGATAACTTCACCCGTGCGCCGCTGGATAACGATATTGGAGTCAGCGAGGCCGCGCATATCGATCCAAACGCCTGGGTCGAACGATGGAAGGCCGCAGGTATGTACAACCTGACGCCCGTTCTGCTGGGCTTTGACGCAGACTCTTTGAGCAATGCCGTGCTGATTCGTACCGTCCACGGCTGGCAAAACAATGGCAAAACGCTATTTATCAGCCGCAAGAGCTACCGCATTGATAGCGAGGGCGAGCTGCACATCATGGTAGACGTGGAGATTGCGGCCGGCACGCCAACTCCAGCGCGTATTGGCCTCAGTTGCCAGCTTGCAGATCTGGAATCTGAGGTCAGCTGGTTTGGCCGCGGACCACATGAAAACTATCCGGACCGAAAAAGCTCGGCGCTGATTGACCGGTGGACGCTACCGCTTGCAGAGATGTACACGCCTTACGTTTTCCCGAGTGAAAATGGACTGCGCTGTGACACTATACGCCTTGAGTACGGCAGTAATCAGTGGCTCGGCGAGTTTCACTTCAATATCAGCCGCTACAGCCAGAAGCAGCTCCATGAGGTTACTCATCGACATTTATTGAAAGAAGAGGCAGGAAGCTGGCTGAATATCGACGGATATCATATGGGCGTCGGCGGTGACGATTCGTGGAGCCCGAGCGTTTCTCCAGAGTTTCTACTCTCCGCGCCCCACTATCACTACGCGCTCAGCTGGAAGAAAAGGTAGATAAGAAAGCCGCCTGCATAACAGGCGGCAAAGATTTTAACGCGTCAGGCTAAAACTTTCGTCGATCAGCCCCAGTATCAATTCGTCCGGCACCTTTGCAAGTAACACCGTCACCCAATGTTCTTTATTCATGTGGTATGCCGGTAAAATACCGGGCTGCATACGCAAAGATCCTACTGCGCCTGGCATGACTTTGACATTCAAAATATCCACGACCTCATCGCTGTCCAGCCCAAGCTTCGCGGCTGAAATGCTCAGCACAACGCCAAACCACTTGCGCTTATAGCGATGCCGCAGCACGGCATAGTCTTTAAACTTGTCCCATGGGTAGTCCGGCTCGACCTGATACCGGTCAAATACCGCAGTGAACAGCGCTTCTCGTTGCATCGTTTTTCCTTAAAAGCATACGCAGTTGGGCACCGGGGTTAACTTTTTGCGGTTAGCTGTTTCTTGTCGGGGCTTATCACCAGCCAGACGGAGAAACAAACGATGGCCGCGCCGATGATAAACGCTTCGCTAATGGTTTCATGCAAAATGAGGTAACCCCACAGCACGCCAAACGGCGGGATGAGAAAAGTCACCGTGAGGCTGCGTAACGGCCCGATATCGGCAATCAGGCGGAAGTAAAAAATATAGGCTACGGCGGTACAGAGGATCCCCAGACCCAGCACGCTGAGCCAGACATAGCCCTGCAGCCAGTTTACTGCCGGGCCGGTCGCCACGCTCCAGGCAAAAAACGGTAACAGGAAAAGAGTGGCGCCGACCTGGCTGCCGAATGCGACGATTTTAGGGTCAAGCCCGCCTTTATTGGAGATCCAGCGGCGGGTTAAAAAGCCGGCCACCCCGTAGCAACTCGTGGCGACCAGACAGGCAATAATCCCGGCGATCTTCTCCTCGTTGGAGTGTGCATCCCCGACCGAAGTAATCACCATTATCCCTGCCAGGCCTGACACTACGCCCAGCCATTTTCGTGCCGTTAATTTTTCACTAAAGAAAGAAAATCCAATAATGGCCCCCATTAGCGGCGTGGTTGCGTTTAAAATAGCGGAGTACCCTGCCGGTAGCCATTTTGCAGCCAGACAATACATAAAAAAAGGCAGCCCGGAATTAATCGCGCCTAGAATAAGTGCTGAACGGAATTTACCCTCAAAACGAAAAGAAGATCTCAGGGTGAAAAGAATCACCGCCAGCCCTACAAAACCAAAAAACACCCTTAAAAAGGCCGTGTTTACCGCACCGAATTCGGGCGCTGCTATTTTCATAAACAGGAAGCTGGCTCCCCACACAGCGGCAAGAAATAACAGCCTGATATAATCTGACACACGCATGCCTTCACCCTTCCCCATATAATAAACGCTCGTTTATCATTTTGTTCGCTTGCACACACTAAGCCAGCAAAACTTTAAACGAGCGCCTGAGAAAGAAAAACTGTTTTCTTTTTGTGGAGAATGAGTTAGCAAGAATTAGGGGAAAGTCGACGCCCCGCCAAATTCGAGATAGATTTTTGCCAGATTCTGCAACTGATTAAAGCGGTTTTCATCCAGCTGCAGCTCGGCCTGGCGGCGTTTTTCCTGGGCATCTAGCCAGAACGAAATACGCGCTGCGCCCTGGCGGTAGCGTACTTCATTGAGCCGCTCAGACTTACGCGCAAGCTCAAGTCCCTCGCGGAGTCTTATCTCCTGCGCCAGCAGCTGGTTTCGCAGAGCAAGCTCATCTTCAATGCTGCTCATCGCTTTATAAAGCGACTGTTTAAACTCCAGCACGAGTTGCTCGTAATCGTTACGAGCAATTTTTACCTCCACGCCCCGCTGCCGCCACTCCAGAAACGGCAGCGTCAGGCTCGCGCCTACGGAGCCGACCGGATTATGCAGGAACGTCAGCAGCGAGCTGCTGCTGGTGCCGAGAGCGCCGGTCAGGGTGAAGGCGGGATAGTATTCTGTACGCCGGATATCAACGGTGGCAAGCGCTTCACGCACCCGCCACTCTTTCGCGCTAATGTCGGGTCGATGCATCAGTACGCTCGCAGGGATATTCGCCTTAACCTCAGGCAGGGTACCTTTTGGCAGCGTTGCTGGCTCCGCTACCGGGCTGCCCGGCGCCGCGCCAAGCAATACGGCCTGCTGATTAAGCACCTGCAAACGGTCTCGCTGTAGCCCGGTAAGTCGGTTTTCCTGCGCCAGCAGGTTTTGTTGCGCGTCCACCACGTCCAGCGATGAGGCGCCGCCTGCGCGATAGCGTGCCTCGGCAAGGCGCAGCGTCTCTTTGGCATAGTCGATGCTCTGCTGGAGGACGGTAATCTGCTGGTTAACAAAGCCAATGCGCCAGTAATTATTGCTGGCCTCTGAAAGCAGGGTCAGGCGCGCGGAGCGTAAATCTTCTTCGCTGGCATGACTTGCCCACTCCGCTGCATCTCGCTGGCGGGCGATTTTGCCCCAGAGATCCAGCTCATAGCTGGTGCTGAGGCTGGCAGAGCTCCCTTTCGTCCAGCCAGATGCGTTGTTTAGCTGATTTTT
This sequence comes from Cedecea lapagei, assembly GCF_900635955.1. GTDB lineage: Bacteria > Pseudomonadota > Gammaproteobacteria > Enterobacterales > Enterobacteriaceae > Cedecea > Cedecea lapagei. Next base: position 2,256,317 of record NZ_LR134201.1, on the reverse strand, counting down.
TCCGTCCACCCCCAGCGAACCTTTTAGTCCGGGATCGTTGGCGATCCCGACTCTTTCCGCGTCGAGTCGCGCCCGGTAGACCCGCAGCACCGCGATGGCCACATCATTATTGCTTGCCATCACCTGGCGTAACCAGTTATCGAGAGAGGGATCGTTAAACGCCTTCCAGTCAAATGGGGCAAGCTCCCCGGACGTATCGCTCTTGTTCCAGCTGGCGGGATAGTTCACTGCGGGAGCGTGATAGTCGCTTTTCAGCGTATTTGCGCAGCCTGCGCTAAGCGCGGCGGCAAGGCATAAAGCCACAGGTGATAAAATTTTCATGGGTTACTCGCTGGCCAGGGAAACGACCGGATCCATCCTTGCCGCCTTGCGGGCGGGGAGATACCCGAAGATCATGCCGATTAACGTTGAACAGAAAAACGCGGCGGCGGCGGCCTGCCACGAATAAATAGCCGTTAACATGCCGCCCGCCAGCGCGGTAAAAAGCGCGCCTGCGGCATAGGACAGCGCGATGCCAAGTGCGCCGCCAATCAGGCAAACCAGCACGGCTTCAATCATAAACTGCTGCATGATATCGCTGCGCCGCGCGCCTACCGCCATGCGCACTCCGATTTCATGGGTACGTTCGGTCACGGAGACCAGCATGATGTTCATCACGCCGAGGCTGCCGATCATTAACGAGATGCAGGCGACCATCAGAATTAAAATGCTGAAGGTTATCGAAGTCCGTTCGATAGATTTCCTTATTTGCTCGAAGTTATAGAGCTGAAAATCTTTTACGCCGTGGCGCTGGGTTAACAGCTGGGAGATAGCGCTGACCGCCGCCTCATTGGCAACATTATCCTTCAACCGAACGCTGATGCTTGTCAGCACCGGTTTACCCGTCATGCGGTACATTACCGTGCTGTAGGGCATCCAGACGGTAATGCGGTTTGGCGCATAGCTTCGGTTGTTGCTTTTGGCGATACCCACGACCCGCGCAGGAACAGAACCGAGGAAGACAATTTGCCCCAGCGCCTGCAGCCCCGCATCGTCGAATAGCGCCTTGCGAGCGTTCTCATCGATAATCACTTCCTGCAGGGCGTTGCGATCGTCCCTGAAGGTCGCGCCTTGCAGCAGCTCAATGCCGTTAACGCGGAAATGGTCGCGCCCGACGCCGTTGATAGATGCGGTTGCTGATTTACCCAGAAAACGAATGTTGTCTGAAGCGCTGACTTCCGGGCTTACGCTGTCAACAAAGCCTTGCTTTGCCAGCGCCTCAGCGTCTGCCGGCACCAGGGTACGAATACCTTCGATGCTGTCATCAAAGAAATCTCGCCCCGGATAGACGCTGACCACGTTGGTCCCAAGATCTTTAATATTCTCCAGCGTCTTCTGCTTCGCGCCCTCGCCCAGCGCCACAACGGTAACAACGGCGGCAATACCGAAAATTATCCCGGTCATGGTTAGCGTAGTGCGTAAACGGTGCGCGTTCATTGCTTTTAGCGCCATTTGCAGCGATTCACGCGTACGATCGAGCAGACTTTGCCAGCGGCTTTGCCGGGTACGATTCGGCGGCGGCAATGTTTCCGTCGCGGTTACGCAACTGCCGCTATCAGCGATGATTTCGCCGTCGCGCAGCTCGATAATACGCTGTGCGTGCTGCGCCACCTTCATATCGTGAGTCACCATCACCACCGTATGGCCGCGCTGATTCAGCTCGCTGAGGATGGCCAGGACCTCCTGCCCGGACTGGGAATCCAGCGCCCCGGTCGGCTCATCCGCAAGGATTATCTCCCCGCCGTTAATCAGCGAGCGAGCAATACTGACACGCTGCTGCTGGCCGCCGGAGAGCTCGCCGGGCTTATGGTGTTCACGCCCTTCCAGCCCGAGCCGGCCAAGCAGCGCAGCCGCACGCAGCCGACGCTTGTCGCGCTCGCTGTTGGCATAAATAGCGGGGATCTCTACGTTACCCAGGGCGCTGAGGTCAGGCATCAAATGGTAGCGCTGGAAGATAAAGCCGATATGTTCCCGGCGCACCCTGGCCAGCTCATCCGGCGAAAGCTGGGCGGCGTTTTGCCCGCCGATGTAGTAATCGCCGCTGTCGGGCACGTCAAGGCAGCCCATGATGTTCATCAGGGTCGACTTCCCCGAGCCCGAGGCACCAATGATCGCCACCATTTCCCCGGCGGCGATGGTGAGATTGACGTTTTTCAACACGGTCAGCGCCTGGCCGCCGTTGCCATAGGTCCGGCTAATGCCTTTCAGCTCAATAATGTTGTTCACAGCACAAACCCTTCCCCGGGCGCTTTCTCACCCGGCTGCGACAGCACTACTTTTTCCCCGACGTTTAAGCCCTCGAGGATCTGAATGTCCACGCTGTTGGTAATGCCGGTTTTCACCTCGCGGGTTTCCAGCTTGCCGTTCGCCGCCAGCACCTGTACCTCCTGCTTATTCCCCGCGGCCTTGCGCACGGCCTGGATTGGCACCAGCAGCGTATCTTTGGCCTCTCCGGATAGCAGCGTGACCTGGGCGGTCATCGCAATGCGAAGGTGGTTTTCTGGGTTAGGAACGTCCAGCAGCGCGTTGTAGTAGACGGAGGCATTTGAAGTCCCGGAGCCCGAGGCCGAGCTGCTGCTGGCGAGAGCGTCATCTTTCATCACCGACTCCGGCGCCAGCTCAACGGTACGCAGCGTTGCGTCATAGTGTTTATCCGGCTCGGAAAAAATAGTAAAGCGGGCTTTTTGTCCTGGTGAAATCCGGGTGATGTCAGCCTCGGAGATCTGCGCTTTGATGGTCATCACGTCGAGACGAGCCAGCTTGATGATGGTAGGTGCGCTCTGACTGGAGTTAACGGTCTGCCCCTGCTGCGTGACAACGGCAATCACAATGCCATCCATCGGCGCAACAACTCGCGTATAGCCAAGATCGACCTTTTTCTTATCCACTTCTATCTGCGCCTGGACCAGGCGTGCATTCAGCGATAGCAGTTCCGCACGCGTGGTGGAGAGCGTAGCCTCTGCGGACTCAAAGTCTTCTCGCGAGCTGGCATCTTCACTAAGCATCTGGCGCTGGCGCTTAAATCGCAGTTCGGCCTGCTTAAGGAGCGCTTGCTTGGCCTGCAGATCGGCTTTTACCACATTGAGCGCGGCCTCGGCGTTACGCAGATCGTTACGCTGCGGCACGTCGTCGATGTCGGCGATCGACTGCCCTTTGGTCACGTGGTCCCCCAGCTTCACCTTCAGTGATTTCACCTGACCCGAGACCTGAGCCCCGACGTTAACGCGTTCAATCGCGTCGATGCGGCCGGTGGCCAGAACAGCATTTTCTATATCGCCCTTGCGCACGGGAGCTGTGACATAGTCGGGCACATCAGGACTTCTGAGGAAGTAAAGCAACGCGATGGCAAGCGCCAGCAGCAGCGTCACGGCGAGGGCTATGACGCGGCGAGAGAGGTATTTCGTTAGCATTGTGCAGGTTTTCCATAACGATGAAGCGGCAATCCAGGTTTTCATAGTGAACGCCCCAGTCTCTACTGGAGCTAAACACGGCGCATCTGTTCAGATTTTATCCTGAAAAGGACAAGGGCGACCCGTTTACGTGACTGAGACTCATACTGCATGATTTTGTTCCTGTAGCCCGCCATTTTTCGCTTCTGTACCCGCTATCATCGCGCCAGCAAGGCGTGAAGGCAGCGCCGTTTTTTTGACCATTTTATGTTCATGATGCAGCGCATCTCAGCGTCCTGTTCTGTCAGGAATGTTATCCCCGTCACACCTGGAGAACGCCGCCACTAAAATGACAAGTTTGTAATTTTGCTTCTCATTCCATTTTCTGCCAGGATTCCTCGCCCTCTTTTTCACGGCCCCCGCAGCCAGAATTAACGGGCGGAAAAGGACGGCGCTTTTTAACTCAAAGGCAGACAGGAATATCAATGAAAACAAAGACTGAAGCGGAACACCGCGCCGCCAGACGGCGCTGGTTGAATTCTCAGGATTCGGGGTATCGCCAGGCAATGGGCAACCGACATGTGCAGATGATTGCCATCGGCGGAGCCATCGGCACCGGCCTGTTCCTCGGCGCCGGAGCTCGCCTGCAGGCCGCTGGCCCGGCGCTGGCATTAATCTATCTGGTTTGCGGTATTTTCTCTTTCTTTATCCTTCGCGCTTTGGGCGAGCTGGTTATCCATCGCCCCTCAAGCGGCAGTTTCGTTTCCTACACCCGTGAGTTCCTCGGAGAGAAGGCCGCCTACGTTTGCGGCTGGATGTACTTCGTCAACTGGGCCATGACCGGTATCGTTGATATCACCGCCGTTGCGCTCTACATGCACTATTGGGGCGCGTTTGGTGACGTTCCGCAGTGGGTCTTCGCCCTCGGCGCGCTGGCCGTCGTCGCGGCGATGAATATGGTTGGCGTGAAGTGGTTCGCCGAGATGGAGTTCTGGTTTGCGCTGATTAAGGTGCTGGCGATCGTCGCCTTCCTGGTTGTCGGGACCATTTTCCTCGGCACCGGGAAACCCATCGACGGGCACACCACTGGTTTCCATCTGATAACCGATAACGGCGGTTTCTTCCCGCATGGCCTGCTGCCTGCCCTGGTGCTGGTTCAGGGCGTGGTCTTCGCCTTCGCTTCTATCGAACTGGTAGGCACCGCGGCCGGGGAGTGTAAAGATCCTAAAACCATGGTGCCGAAGGCGATTAACAGCGTTATATGGCGTATCGGCCTGTTCTATGTTGGCTCAGTCGTGCTGTTAGTGCTGCTGCTGCCGTGGAACGCCTATCAGGCGGGGCAAAGCCCGTTTGTTACCTTCTTCTCGAAGCTTGGCGTGCCTTACATCGGCGACGTAATGAACATCGTTGTGCTGACCGCGGCGCTCTCCAGCCTCAACTCCGGTCTGTACTCTACAGGACGTATTTTGCGTTCAATGTCGATGGGCGGGTCTGCGCCGCAGTTCATGTCCAGGATGAGCAAGAATCAGGTGCCGTATGCCGGTATTCTGGTTACGAGCGGCGTGTATGTGCTTGGCGTATTCCTCAACTATCTGGTGCCTTCTCAGGTGTTTGAGATTGTGCTGAATATGGCGTCGCTGGGCATCATCAGCTCCTGGGCGTTTATCGTGCTGTGCCAGATGCGTCTGCGCAAGGCTATCAAAGAAGGGAAAGCGGACGACGTGAGCTTCAAGCTGCCGGGTGCGCCGTTTACCTCCTGGCTGACGCTGCTGTTCCTGCTTGGTGTGCTGGTGCTGATGGCGCTGGACTACCCGAACGGGACGTTCACGATTGCCTCTATTCCGGTGCTGGCGATTCTGCTGACGCTGGGCTGGTTTGGCGCGCGCAAACGCGTGCATGAAGTGGCCCAACAGGTTCACGATCACCACGAGTAGTGCCCCTCACCCTGACCCTCTCCCCACCGGGAGAGGGGATCAAAACCTTCTCACTTACGCTTACTGTTCTTCAACTCTTTAGAGGGAATCCTCCCCCTACAGCACCCCGCTATACACCACCGGCCCGGTCGGCTGTCCGGTTGGCGAGCCGCCCTGCGGCTCAAGGCTGATGGCGATTGTTACTCCTCGTGACAGCGTCACTTTTTCGTTACTTACCTGCGTTACCGCTTTGCTGTCTAACAGACCGAGAGATACTGGTTTCGCGCCGACCGGGATAGCCCAAAGCTGCAGGCTATTGCTGCCGGAGACGGAAGCCAGCTGCAGCGGCGTCAGACGCAGAGTTTTCCGGTCGCTATCGGCGCTGACCAGCCACTGTCCCTGCTGGCTTCCGCCGTTAAGCACCATAAGCGGAATCAGTTCCGGCGCTTTGGTGCTGAAGTGCGGCACCAGCACAACGGCGGCAAGCCCGGCGGCGAGCGCCCAGCCGAGGTAGTTCCAGCGCCAGCGGGAAGGCACTGCGGCGCGACGCTCAGGCGGCAGGCTAAGCTGAATTTTCTTCCAGACGGTTTCCGGCGGTTGCTGCGGTTGGATCTGACTGTCCAGCCCGCCGAGCAGGGTTTGCCAGCGGCCGACCATCGCGGCAAGCTCCGGCTCAGCCTGGAGCCGCTTTTCAAAACGTAAACGCGCACCGCCGCGCAGCGTACCCAGCGCGTATTCTGAGGCCAGTGCGTTATCACGTTGTTGGCTGCTGTTCATAGTCCGACGCAATCCTTAAGGTGATCCAGCGCCCTGCGGATCCAACTTTTTACCGTGCCGAGCGGCTGCTGCAGCCAGTCGGCGATATCCCCGTGGGACATGCCCTGATAGTAGGCCAGCACCACGCTTTGACGCTGTTCGCTGCTAAGTCCGTCAAGACAACCCCGCAGGCGCTTTGCCTGCTGTTCGTCACACCAGCCGTTATCCTCTTCGCTTTCCATATCGACGGTGTTGTCGCTGAACTCATCTTCCTGATTTGCGGCGCGGGATTGCCCGCTGCGCAGCCAGTCAATGCAGCGATTGCGTACAATATGGGTCAGCCAGGTCACGGGAGCGCTTAATGCCGGATCGTAGCCTGAGGCCCGGTTCCACACCGTAAGAAATGCATCATGCAGGATCTCCTCCGCCCAGGCCCGGCGCTGAACGGTGCGCAGCGCGACGGCAAACAGATGAGGCGAAGTCAGACGATAGAGTTGTTCAAATGCGCGGCGGTCGCCTTCAGCAACCGCCTGCATCAATTTTATCTGCTGTTCTACCAGAGCTTTATCCATAATATTCTCGACCAGCCAACGGGCCTGAATCGAGTATAGACACTCACTTCGGCATCAGTACGGTGTCGATAACGTCAATAACGCCATTTTTCTGGTTGACGTCATAGGTACTGATATTGGCGATATTGCCCTTACCATCTTTAAGCTGGATATTGTGTGGCCCGTTGGCCATGATCCACAGCGGCTGGCCGTTTACGGTTTTTAGCTCCGCCCGACCGCCACCCTGCTGGATTTTTTTCTCCAGCGCCTTCATGTCATATTTCCCCGCCACGACGTGATAAGTCAGAATGCTGGTCAGCGTGGCTTTATTTTCCGGCTTGACCAGATTGCCTACCGTCCCTTCCGGCAGTTTTGCGAAAGCCGCATCGGTCGGCGCAAAGACGGTGAAGGGTCCTTTGCTTTGCAGCGTATCCACTAAGCCGGCCGCCTTAACCGCCGCCACCAGAGTGGTGTGGTCTTTTGAATTCACCGCGTTCTCAACGATATTTTTCGAGGGAAACATCGCCGCCCCTCCTACCATCACGGTGTCGTTATTCATCGCAGCAATGCTCAGCGTACTGAAAAAGGCAGATGCGCACACGGCAGAAGCAAAATACTTGTTCATGTTGAATTCCTCAGTGATAAGGAGCAAGAGAGTTGCCCACATCCTGATATACGTTTGAGGATGCGCCGCTGGATGCAGTAAAAATAAAAAATATTTCGCCGTTTCTTTCATCGCTCGCAACCCATTGTTAACGTTACGTGCGTTAATGATTTTCAAAAATTAAACACAGGAACTAACATAGAAACTTCACGATCCTGACAATTGGCACATGCCGTAAACACCCCCTGATGAAAACAACTCCGAAAAACAAACTCCGCGGCGGTAAAACCGCCCTTCTCCTGATCCCGGCTTTGACGCCCTGCTTTGCGCAGGCTGCCGCTACACAGCAAACTGACGAAACCACCCTGCTGATCACCGCGAAACCGACAACCGTCTCTGAACTGGATACGCCGGCGGCGGTTAGCGTGGTTTACGGCGATGACCTGCGCCAGGCCGCGCCCCGGATAAACCTTTCGGAAAATCTCGGCAGCGTGCCTGGCTTACAAATTCAGAACCGCCAGAACTACGCCCAGGACTTGCAGCTTTCGGTGCGTGGCTTTGGTTCGCGCTCAATGTATGGCGTGCGCGGCGTGCGCATGTATGTTGACGGCATTCCGGCTACGATGCCGGATGGTCAGGGGCAAACCTCAAATATCGATTTGAACAGCGTGGACAGCGTAGAGTTACTTCGTGGGCCGTTTTCCGCGCTCTATGGCAATTCGTCCGGCGGCGTGGTTTACGTAAAAACAGAGACCGGCCGCCAGCCACCAACGCTGGAAGCCAGCAGCTATTACGGCAGCTTTGGCAGCTGGCGTAACAGCGTAAAAGCCACCGGTTCAACCGGCGACGGTACCCATGCCGGTGACGTAGACTATGCTGTTTCCGCCTCTCGCTTCACCACTCAGGGCTATCGCGACCACAGCAGCTCGCAAAAAAACCTCGGCAACGCGAAGCTGGGCGTGCGGCTGAATGACGTCAGCAAGCTGACATTGCTGTTCAACAGCGTAGACATTGACGCCAACGATCCGGGCGGCCTTACCGAGCAGGAATGGCGAGATAATCCAAAACAGGCGCCTCGCGCAGATCAGTACAATACGCGAAAAACAACGAAGCAAACCCAGGGCGGCCTGCGCTATGAACGTCAGCTCAGCGAACACGATGATCTGAGCGTAATGATGTACGCGGGCGTGCGTGAGACGACGCAGTACCAGTCTATTCCGGCAGTCGTACAGAAAAACCCAACCCATCCTGGCGGCGTGATTCAGCTGGCGAGACATTATCAGGGTATTGATACACGCTGGACCCACAACGGCGGGCTCGGCAGCGTGCCTGTCAGCTTCACCACCGGGCTCGACTACGAGACGATGACCGAGAAGCGCAAAGGCTATGAGAACTTTGTGACGGTCAATGGCGCAACGGTGCTGGGTGAGCAAGGCAACCTGCGCCGCAACGAACGCAATCTGATGTGGAACCTCGACCCGTACCTGCAAACCACGTGGCAGTTGACCGATAAACTCAGCCTGGATGCGGGCGTGCGCTACAGCTCGGTCTACTTTGATTCAAACGACTATTACATCGTGGGGAAAAACGGCGACGACAGCGGCAACGCCAGCTATCACAAATGGTTGCCTGCCGCCTCGTTAAAATATGCCGTTAATGACGGCTGGAATGTTTACACTTCCGCAGGCCGTGGGTTTGAAACGCCAACCATCAACGAGCTTTCTTACCGCGACAACGGCGCGTCCGGGCTGAACTTTGCTCTGCAGCCCTCTACCAGCACCACGGTTGAGGTTGGCAGTAAAAACCGCATCGGCAACGGCCTGTTTACCGCCGCCCTGTTCCAGACCGACACCGATAACGAGATCGTGGTCGATCAAAGCAGCGGTGGGCGCACGACCTATAAAAATGCCGGTGAAACTCGCCGCCGTGGACTTGAGCTTTCTCTCGATCAGCAGTTCGCCGCAGACTGGCGGTTGAAAATGGCCTGGACGTACCTCGATGCCACCTACCGCACCAACGTTTGCGGGATAAACGACTGCAACGGCAACCGAATGCCGGGTATCGCCCGCAATATGGGCTATGCCTCCCTGGGCTATGTCCCTGAAGAGGGCTGGTACGCGGGCGCAGACGTTCGCTATATGAGCGATATCCAGGCGAACGACCAGAACAGCGCCAAAGCCCCGACTTACACCACTGTGGGAATGAATACCGGCTACAAACTCCACGTGCAGCAAAACTGGCTGCTGGACGTCTGGGGACGGGTTGATAATCTGCTCGACCGCGATTACGTAGGCTCGGTGATTGTTAACGAAGGCAATGGCCGCTATTTCGAGCCCGCGCCAGGCCGTAACTACGGCGTTGGCGTTAACGTCAGCTATAGCTTCCAGTAAGCGTTTTCCCTCCGGCTAAGCCGGGGGGACATTTAAAAAGGAATTTTATGTCACCTATCCTGACCCTCCGTGATGCCACACGGGACGATATCGAGACGCTTTTCTCCATCCGTACCAGCGTCAATGAGAACCATCTTTCGCGCGAAGAAATGGCGGAAATGGGCATCACACCGCAGACTATTGCGGATATTATTGCCGAATCCCCATGCATCTGGCTGGCAGACGTTGATGGTCAGCCCGCTGGTTTTGCCATGGTGACTGCCGAAGAGGCCTGCCTGTTTGCGATGTTCGTCCTGCCGCAGTTTGAAGGTCTGGGCGTTGGTAAGCTGCTGCTGAAAAAAGCCGAGGCGTTTCTGTTTGCCCAACAGCCCACCATCTGGCTGGAAACGGCAGCAGGCAGCCGTGCTGCAAACTTTTATCAACGCCACGGCTGGCAGCCGGTGGGTGAGCAAGACGGCGAAGATATTCGCTTCGAAAAATCACGCCCCGCTGCTGTGAAACAGTAGTGCCCTTACGGCATTGAGCTTAAGGTTTTTGCCCCGTCATTTGTGCCGTTAGCCAGCGATATAAAATGCCCACCACATAGCGCTGCTCTTCATCGGTCAGCGCTCTTCCCGCCGGTATCGCGTGCCATTTAACCAGGCAGCCTCTGCAGCAGGTCGCCGTGGCATGTTGGGCAATAAAAACCGGGTGGCCGCGCATGGGCGTTTGTTTGCCGTCGTTTTTCGGCTCGGCAGGTGCCAGGCGGAGGGCGATAAACTCTTCGGCGTGGCGGGTGACGGTTTCCGGGCCTTTATCGATACAGTACTGGCGTTCTTTTGGGCCGAGCTGGAAACGCTGGCGAAACGGGGAGCGTATAAGGCGCTGAAAAACGCTATCGGGATTGTTCACTGCGGCACATCTTTTCCGACTTTGAAAACGGTATGGTACGCTGTGAAGGCTAAATAGCAAGCCGGGGCGCTGAAAGCTCAACGCCCTGGCTGACACTAACTACGCTCGATGTCTTTGGCCGCCTGATCCAGCGTGTCGATGATTTTGTACAGCGTCTCTTTCGAAAGCTCAGTGCTGCCCAGTTTAGCGTGCAGCGCCGTTTTGAAGTTATGAATCGCCCGCTGTACCTCGGGTAAACGGCGGTTGCCGCCGAGAACGCCGAGGGTGGCCAGCCTGGTGGTCACCGCTTCCAGTTCGGACTGCTGCTGTTCAAGCGAGGTTTTTCCTTCTGCCGTCAGCGTGAAGGATTTTTTCCCGCTCTGCCCTTCGCCCACCGTGATTAAGCCCATTTCCTCCATCAGCGTCAGGTTAGGATAAATAATGCCGGGGCTCGGCACATATTCCCCTTTCGCCAGGCTTTCAATGGACTTTATAAGCTCGTAGCCGTGCGCCGGGCCGCCAGCCAAAAGATGCAGAATCAGCAGGCGGATGTCGTTGGCGTCAAACAGGCGTTCACGGCGATGGCGGGCACGCCCTTCCGGATGGTTTTGTTCATGATGAATACGCATGGTCGGTCGCCTTATTTATCATGCCAGTAGGCGACGGCGCGAACCAGGTCAGCATCAAGCCCGCGTTGTTCCAGCAAATAATCCCCCAGCGCTTTTGCCTGCTTTCCTTCACCCACAATCCAGATGTAGTAGTCCTCTGCCGGGATCTCGACCTGCTTCAGGTATGCGGCGATCTCTTCATAGCTCAGCGCCCGGACATTTGCTGCAGGCAAATAGCTGAGGCAGTCAGTATTGCGGCAGTTCACCAGCACCTGGACCTGAACATCCGCGCTCAGGGACTGCAGGCGACGACCAACGGCAGGAAGCCCACTTTCATCGGTGATGTAGAGCTGCCAGCGATAATCCGTTGGGGTGACCAGAGAACCACGGGGGCCGCCGATGAACAACTTGTCGTTCGGCTGTGCGTTCTTCGCCCAGCCGCTGGCGACGCCACCATCGTGCAGGTAGAAATCCAGGGTTAGTTCACCGCGTTCGGCGTCAAAATCCAGCGGCGTGTAGTCGCGCGACTGCGGGCGAACCCCTTCGCCCCAGACAATCCCTTCGCTGGTGATTTGTGGCGGGGTAAATACTCCGTTTTCCGCCGGGAAGAAGACTTTAATATGGTCGTCAAACCCCTGGGAGGAAAAGTCTGCCAGCTGCGGGCTGGTGAATACCACGCGGTAGAACGTATTGGCGATAAACGTTTTAGTTTTTACCGTTAGTTGACGAAATTTCAGTTCGTTACGAACCCGAACCGGCACTTTTTTAGCCTTTTTTTGCGTTGTCATAGCGTACCCTTTGAGCATGTAAGATATATCACAGACATATCTTAGTGTACGTGATGAGGTGTGTCTTTATCATTTAGCGCCGTTATCCTTCCCCCGATGTAAATGGGAATGACATCTATTACAGTTCGGTGCTGGCGGCATCGCAAATTAACAAAACGATGCATTTTTGTCCTTTCCCTTATCACAAATCAGGTTCTACACTGAAGTTGACATCAGCTTGATGTTCATCCACTCACCTACCATCTGACCAGGGAGGCCTGACATGTTTCCTGAGTACCGTGATTTGATTTCCCACCTGAAGTCCGAAAACCCCCGCTTTCTCAGCCTGTGCAACAAACACAACCGTCTCGACAGCGAGATTATGCGCAAGGAGGGGCCGCAAGGGACGGGATATAACGATGAAGTCGTGCAGATGAAGAAAGAAAAACTGAGGGTAAAACAAGAGCTTTACCAGATGTTGAAGCAGGCAAGCCAGCCGGCCTAGCCCTTGGGGCTAACATCTAAGGAAGAAAGACGCTTCCTTGTCATGAAGACAGACACCCGAAGCTACGTTTCGGGTGTTTTCGCTAGCCAGGCTGGTTGACCAGACGGAATGATATTTCGTACAGCGCATTCAAGCCCGGATAGATTTCACCAATCACCTGTTTGAGCTCTGCCAGCGTCATGTTCTCCTGGCGGGCGTGCTCATCGTCCAGATCGTCAAGCAGCACCGGCGTTACGCTGATGACGTCGATAGTGCAGAAATACACGTCGTCTTCATAGCGGCCCACGCGTAAACGCTGGCCGGGCTGAAAATGTGATTCGCTGCTGTCCCGCAGGGTGATGGTTTTGAGCCCGGCAACAATGTCGTGTTCAAAACGGCGGAAAAAGGTGATGTCGTTAGCCATGCTGCCTCCTGGTAAACATTTGGCAGCATGATAAGTCGCTTAGACGAACGGCGCTAACGGATCCGCCGTTTCAAAGGCAATTTTTCTGTCTGCCACCGGCGGGTAAATCAGCTCCTGGGTAATCGACAACTTAATTTTCTTCGCCTCTTCACGCACCTTCGTCACCTTCTGCTCCCAGCCCTCGGTAAACACCGCGCCCCAGTTGCCGAGATCGAGGCAGGTGACGTAGTTAACCTGTCGATATGGCAGAGGCGCCACGTCCAGGAGGCTTGCCGCAACGTTATAGCCAACAAAACGGCCGAGCATGATTGCATGCTGGCAGGTCATCAGCGCCAGATTCCCCAAATCATCCGTCTCGGCACGCGCGACGTCGCCGGTAGCAAAAATGGCTGGCTGCCCTTCCACCCGCAAAAATGCATCCACGTGCAGGCGACCCTGTTTATCACGCGGAGCGCTAATCTGCTCCGTTAACGGACTTGCCTGTACGCCTGCTGTCAGAATGACGGTACTGGATGCAATGCGTTCACCGTCGGCCAGAACAATGCCACCGGCATCAACTTCATGGACTTCGGCATTCAGACGCCACTCTACATCAAGTTCTTCGCTGGCCGTGGCTATCACATCCCGCAGCTCGCTGCTGTAACGCCCACCGATTTTATCGCCCCGCTCAACCACAATAACGCGAGTCGCTGCCTTATCGCCGAGAACGGCACGAAGCCTGCCTGGCAGTTCAGTGGCCATCTCAATGCCGGTAAACCCACCGCCACAGACGACTACGGTATTACGGGCCTCGCTCTCAGGCTGTTGCGCTAATGCAGCGATATGCTGCTCAAGACGCAGCGCGCTCTCGAGCTGGTCGAGGTCGAAAGCATGTTTCGCCGCACCTTTAATCAGATCGCGTTTCAGGTTGCTGCCCGTCGCCAGGACCAGACGGTCGTACTGGCGAGGCGTGCTGCTGCCCTGCTCGTCCCGGTACCAGACGCACTGATTTACGCTGTCGATGCGCTGGGCTTCACCCTTTACAAAGGTCACGCCGGTGACGTCAAACAGCGGCTGAAGCGGAGCGACCAGCGAAGCTACCTCGGTTTCGTAGAAACGTGGGCGAACGCGCAGCTCCGGCTGAGGGGCCAGCACGGTAATTTCAATATCTTCGCGGTCGTGCATTGCCGCCAGTCTTGCCGCGCTCAGGGCCGCCCACATACCGGCGAAGCCGGCGCCAAGGATCAGGATCTTCTGTTGCATGGTTCTACTCCGCTAAAGGCCCTCAGTGGCCAACGACTGCGACTATACTTATCGGAGTTAACTACGACAAGATCTTTCGTAGTTTATTTTCAGCGCCTGGTTTCAGGGTTATGGATTGCATAGCGTGGTCAAAATCCCTACATTACCTGGATTAAACGGGTCGGAGGCAGCATGGCGTTTTACAGTTCAGGCGTGGAGTACGGGATTCACAGCCTGATATGCATGGTGGATGGTAAAGGCGAAGGCCGCGAAATGAACGTGCGTGAAATCGCCGAGCTACAGGGCGTGCCGTACGACTATCTCGGTAAAATTTTCACCAGGCTCTCCAGAGCGGGACTCGTCATCAGCAGCGAAGGCAAAGGCGGCGGCTTTACCCTTTCCCGCCCGCCTGACCAGATCAGCGTGCTGGACATTGTGGAAGCCATCGACGGTGAGAAAAGCATTTTCGACTGCAAAGAAATACGCCAGCGGCTGGCGGTTTTTGATGAAAAACCGCCAGAATGGGCCTGCGAAGGACTCTGCGGCGTACGGGCCGTGATGAACATCGCCCAGCAGCGCATGGAAGAGGCGCTGGCCCAGCATACCGTGCTGGATCTGGCTCGCCGTATGTACCGAAAGGCTCCGGACGAGTTTGCTATTGAGGTGCAGGACTGGATCCGCGACCGCCGCAGTAGCTAGCCTCGCGCTTAGTACAATTTTGCAGATTTAAAGTCAGCCAGCGCATAAGTCGCTGGCTTTTTTGTTTAAAAAATCGCCATAAATCGCTAAACATTGCCGTATTTAGCCATCCCCCATTCCGGACATCCGAACGGCTTTCCTTCCCTACCGCCAAAACAGCACATTATATTACTTTCAGATCTAAACGACGGGTTTATGTTCTTTATAAGCGGTAATTCACCGCCCTATCATCCACACATGAACACTTTTCATGTTGTGAGATAACGATGATCGCTGATTCCGTACTGGACCTGATAGGCCACACTCCGCTGTTGCGGCTCAATCACCTCGATACCGGCAGCTGTGAGCTTCTGCTTAAGCTGGAAAACCAAAATCCTGGTGGCTCGATTAAAGATCGCGTTGCCCTGTCGATGATTGAACACGCCGAACGCAGCGGCAAGCTGCTGCCCGGCGGCACGATTATTGAAGCAACGGCGGGCAATACCGGGCTTGGGCTGGCGCTGATTGCCACGCAAAAAGGCTACCCACTGATACTGGTGGTGCCGGACAAAATGAGCCAGGAGAAAATCTTCCACCTGCGAGCGCTGGGTGTGGACGTGCGCCTGACCCGTTCCGACGTGACCAAAGGCCATCCTGAATATTACCAGGATTATGCCCTGCGGCTGGCGGCGGATATTCCCGGCAGCTTTTACATCGACCAGTTTTCAAACCTGGCTAACCCGCTTGCGCATACCACCGGCACTGCGGTTGAGCTTTGGGAGCAGACCGAGGGGCACATCGACGCCATCGTTGTCGGCGTTGGCTCCGGCGGTACGCTGGGGGGCCTGCAGCAATTTTTCCACCAGCATTCGCCGCAAACCGAATTTGTCCTCGCCGATCCTTGCGGATCTATTCTTGCAGACGTGGTTGAGCACGGCCAATACGGTGAAGTGGGGAGCTGGCTGGTGGAAGGCATTGGCGAAGACTTTGTGCCAGCGCTCGCCGACTTCGAACGCGTACAGCATGCCTACCGCATCAGTGACCGGGAGGCGTTTGCTACCGCCCGCGCGCTGTTAACCCACGAAGGGATACTTGCAGGTTCTTCAACGGGGACTCTGCTGGCCGCCGCGCTGCGTTACTGCCAGGCGCAGCGCACGCCAAAGCGCGTGGTCACTTTCGCCTGCGACAGCGGCAATAAATACTTATCAAAAATGTTTAACGATCGCTGGCTCAGTCAGCAAAACCTGGCGTAACTATTAAGGAGAATTCATGAATAAGTTTGCCACGCAAAGCGTACACAGCGGCACTTTTGATGACGCGCACGGCGCGGTAATGCCGCCAATTTATGCGACTTCCACTTTTGCCCAGCCGGCACCGGGCCAGCACACCGGCTTTGAATACTCACGTAGCGGGAACCCAACGCGCCAGGCGCTGGAAACGGCCATCGCCGAACTCGAAGGTGGCCAGCGCGGTTACGCATTTGCGTCCGGACTGGCGGCTATCTCCACCATCCTCGAGCTGCTCGATAGCGGCAGCCATATTATCGCCGTTGACGACGTATATGGCGGCACGTGGCGGCTGATTGAAAACGTCCGCAAACGCAGCGCCGCCCTGCAGGTTAGCTGGGTGAAGCCTGACGATCTGGCCGGACTTGAGGCCGCGATTCGCCCAGAGACGCGAATGATTTGGGTTGAGACGCCAACAAACCCGCTGCTTAAACTCGCTGACCTTGCTGCCATTGCCGATATCGCTCAACGTCATCGCCTGATAAGCGTGGCCGACAACACCTTCGCCTCTCCCGCGCTCCAGCGTCCTCTGGAATCCGGCTTTGACATCGTGGTGCATTCGGCGACGAAATACCTGAACGGTCATTCCGATGTTGTAGCCGGGTTGGCGGTGGTCGGTGCCAGCGCAGAGCTGGCGCAGCAGCTTGGCTATTTGCAAAATGCGGTCGGCGGCGTGCTTGATCCGTTCAGCAGCTTCCTTACGCTGCGCGGGATCCGTACCCTGGCGCTGCGTATGGAGCGCCACAGCAGCAACGCCCTCCGGCTGGCTCAGTGGTTGCAGGAGCATCCTGAAGTGGAGAAAGTCTATTTTCCATGGCTGGAGACTCATCCGCAGTACTCCCTCGCCCGTCAGCAAATGTCGCAGCCTGGCGGCATGATCTCGATTGTGGTTCGCGGCGATGAGAAACGAGCTGAGGAAGTGATTCGTAAGCTGAAGCTGTTTACCCTCGCGGAAAGCCTGGGCGGCGTAGAAAGCCTGGTCAGTCAGCCATACAGCATGACCCACGCCTCAATTCCCCTTGAGCAGCGGCTAAGTAACGGCATTGTGCCGCAGCTGATTCGCCTGTCGGTGGGTATTGAGGATGTAGGTGATTTGCAGGCAGATCTTGCGCAGGCGCTAAGTTAACGAGGATTCCGTGGAATCATGGCAATAAATATTGCCATAAATATAAATAATGGCCTTTTTGTTTGCTAAACCTGAACATCTCCAGGGCAGCATGAAAGGCCATTTATTTATTGTGAGTAAATAGATTGAAGCTGTCCGTTATTTAGCCAAAGTACTGGCGGCGCAAAATATCCGCACCGTCATCAATCGCTTTATGAATTGCTTTCACGCTGCGTTTCTCGTCCTTTTCGGCCAATGCCTCCAGAAGATCGTCGTAATTGTGATGTCTTTGACTCATTTCTTCCGACTGCGGGTAGAGATAATTAAAGCACGGGCCGATGCGCACCCAAAGCTGCTCAATTAACACGGTGAGCGTTGGCATCTCTGCGTACTCGAACAGCTGGAAACGAAACTCCCGGTTGGCCTGAAGCGCCGCCTCAACGCTGACATGTTTTGCTTCAAGAAACGCATCACAAAGTTGCTTCAGGCGGGCGAGCTTGGTTTTGTCCATATAGCGCGCGGCCTGCTCTACAGCCATACCTTCCAGATTTTTACGAATGGTCGTAATTTCATGGTAACGCCCCAGAGAAATTTCCGGCACCAAAAAAGCCTGCGCTGGCGTAGCATCAAGCGCCCCGGAAGAGACCAGGCGCAAAAGCGCCTCACGCACCGGCGTAATGCTGGTACCAAGCTGTTCAGCAATCTCTTTGGTCACTAATCTTGCGCCGGGTTTTAAGGTTCCGACAATCAACGCACTCTTTAACCGTGCCTCAACTTGCATGGTTAAACTCATTCTTTGCGCTTTTTCTAAGTCAAGCATGTTTATTTCCTATAGCAAAATAACTACTTTGTATTTGCAGTTTAATAACTGGCTTGTCATCAATGGAGTATATAGGATATATCATGTACTCTTACCACAAATTTATACCACCATGCGAATTAACCTGACGAAACATTCGATATCCGTCAATAATTTAGACGGTAACGTATAGGGATTGACTACAATGAAAGCATCCGGCCGTAAACTCGCAACTCTGGCTGTATTAATTAGCCTGGTAACCCCCTTTAGCTACGCAAGTGAATTAGTTATAGCCCAACCTGCTTCCGCCACCGCGATGGATCCCGGTTTTCTTAAAGAAGCCGCCACCCTGGTGGACAATATTTTCGATACTCTTGTGCTGCGTGATAAAAACATGCAGCTTCAGCCGGGCCTGGCCACTTCCTGGAAAGCGCTGGATGATACGACATGGCAATTTGACCTGCGTCCTGGAGTGACCTTCACCAACGGTGAACCGGTAAACGCCGCGGCGGTAAAATTCTCCATCGACCGCATTCTTGACCCGGCAAACCACGCGCCAACCATTTCATATATCCGCACTATCAAGTCCGTGGAAGTCAGCGGAGACTACCAGGTTCGCATTCATACCGACGGCCCGGATCCGCTGCTGCCAACGCGCATGAGCCGTTATCCGACCTATATCGTTCCTCCTGCCTATGTAAGTAAAGTCGGTGCTGCAGAATTTGCACGAAAACCTATTGGTAGTGGAGCATATACTTTAAAAGAATTTATACCAGATGAACGTGTCGTTATGCAGGCTAATCCACACTATTGGCGTGGCAAACCGACTATTGACCAGGTGACCTGGCGCCCAATCCCGGAGGCGACGGCCCGCATCACCGCCTTATTAACCGGGGAGGTCCAGCTGGTTGACAGCGTACCAGCCGACCTGGTAGCGACGCTAAAAAATAAGCCTGGCATACATCTTGAGCAGGTAAAAGGCGGCGGGCTGACGATCTATCTCGGCCTGAAGAATGGTGAGAAACCTTTAAGTGATGCCCGCGTGCGTCAGGCGCTGTCGCTGGCGCTGAATCGTCAAGCCTACACCAGCCAGCTGCTGCATGGTTTTGGCACGCCAACCGGCACCATGGCTGGCGCGAAGGACTTTGGGTATCTGAATGTCCCGGCACCTGAGCAGGATGTCGCCAAAGCCAAAGCGTTGCTTAAGGAAGCCGGTTATCCGGACGGTTTCACTCTCAAATTCCAGGCCCCGCGCCGCTATATTGCCAGTGCCGAAGTGGCCCAGGCGATCGTGCAGGATCTGGCCGCTATCGGCGTGAAGGCACAGCTTGAGGTTCCTGAATGGTCGGTTTACACCCAGCAGGTCGCCTCTGGTAAACAGGCGGAGATGTATATGCTGGCGTGGGGTTCAACCCAGACGCTGGACGCCGATGCCGCGCTGTACCCTATTCTGCACTCCGGCGAGCCGTACTCCACGGTCAGCAATCCCGAGCTGGATAAACTGCTGAACGCCAGCCGCTCCACAGTTGATGCGAAAAAGCGTGAAGTTATCCTGCAGGATATCCAGAAAGTGGTCGCTAAAGAGCAGCCGCTTATCCCGTTATACCGCGAGGACTCTCTGTACGCCAATAGCGATAACCTGACCTTTACCGGCAGGGCCGACGCGCGTATCCCGCTGTTTGACCTGAGGCTGAAATGATTTTCCCAGGACGCGCCCTGACCCGTCGCCCTCGTCGCCTGATTTCAGGTGACGGCGTGCTGGGGGGCTTTTTGCTCGGTACGGTCATTCTGCTGGCGCTGGTAGCCCCGTGGCTGCCATTGCCTGACCCGTTAACCAACAACCTGGCGGAGACCTTCCTGCCGCCGGGCAGCGAAACGGCGAGCGGCATGCACTGGCTTGGCACCGATCAGCTCGGGCGCGATTTGCTGTCAAGGATCCTGGCGGGTACCCGCCTTTCCCTGATGGTGGTACTACTGGCGGCGGCAATTGCCGCCGTTATCGGCACGCTGCTGGGGATGCTGGCAGGCTACATTGGCGGCTGGCTGGATGCCGTCATAATGCGCCTGATGGATATTCAGCTGGCGGTGCCGTTTATTTTGCTGATTTTGCTGGTGATGGCGCTGTTTGGCACTTCGTTGGAAAACATTATTCTGATCATGGGTGTAACCAGCTGGGCGATTTACGCCCGCGTGGCGCGCGCCAAAACGCTCGAGTTGCGTGAGCTGGAATATATTGAAGCGGTGCGCGCGATGGGCTTTTCCACGCCGCGCATTTTGCTGCGCCACATCCTCCCTAACCTCGCTACGCCGCTGGTTGTGCTGCTGACGCTGGATATCCCGAGGCTTATTGTGCTCGAAGCCTCGATTGGTTTCCTCGGCATGGGTATTCAGCCTCCCACCCCAACCCTTGGCAACCTGATTGGTGAAGGGCGATCCTATATGCTGCTGGCGGAATGGCTTGTCCTGTGGCCTGGGATAATTATTGCGGCGCTGGTAGTCGGCTGTAACCTGCTCGGCGATAGCCTGCTGCGTAAAACCGACACGAGGCTAGACTGATGCTGCGTTACATCCTTTCACGCTTCGCCCAGGCCGTGCTGGTGATGTTCGGCGTCTCGCTGCTGATCTTTTACAGTCTGCACCTGACCGGCGACCCGGCTGCGGTCATGATGCCGCCCGGCTCTTCCCAGCAGGAAATTGAAAACTTTCGCCATGCCATGGGCTTTGACCGCCCGCTGCTCTGGCAATATGGACATTATTTGAACGGCCTGCTGCATGGCGATCTCGGTCTGTCGCTACGCTACGAGCAGCCAGTTACCGAGCTTATCGCCCAGCGCGTGCCTGCTACGCTGCTGCTGGCCGTTTCTGCTCTGACGTGGAGTACCGTCGTTGGCCTGCTGCTCGGCCTCGTCAGCGCGGTCTGGCGCAACAGCTTCTGGGATTTACTGGCCCGCCTGCTCGCCTTTAGCGGTCAGGCTGTGCCCGTTTTCTGGCTGGGGCTGCTGATGATTATCTGGTTCAGCCTGCATCTGCGCTGGCTGCCCTCGAGCGGCTACGGCACTTTCAGCCATCTGATCATGCCGGCGATTAGCCTTGGGGCCTATTACATGAGCGCCATCGCCCGTCTGGTTCGCGCCAGTCTGATAGACGTTCTCGCCCAGGATTACATCCGCACGGCGCAGGCTAAAGGGCTTAGCTCCTGGCGTATCCTGATTCGTCACGGCCTGCGCAATGCGCTGATCCCGGTGGTCACCGTCCAGGGAATGTATTTTGCCTCCCTGCTGGGCGGTGCGCTGGTGACCGAAATTATCTTTGCCTGGCCCGGCATCGGACGTCTTGCGGTACAGGCGATTCAGAACCGCGATTTCCCGCTGGTGCAGGCGATTGTCCTGCTGGCCGCGCTGGTGTTTGTGGTGGTCAACCTAATCATTGATTTGCTGTACGTGGTACTCAACCCGAGGATCAGGCTATGAAGCCTCTCGATGCAACGCTGGATCTCCTGCACCAGCTCACCCCCTTCCGCAGCGTGGCGGGCTATATCGACCAGCAGCGCGAGCTCGCGCTGTGGCTTGAGCGCTGGCTGGTTGAAGAAACCGACGCCGAGGTGCTGTATCCCGTAAGCCAACAGCTTCAGGACGGGGCTCCCCCGCTGGTTCATGTGCGCATTGACATAGGCTCGCCGCGTACCCTGGTGCTGTACAACATGTACGACGTGATGCCCGCCGACGAAGAAGGCTGGGAGGTCGATCCGTTCGTCGGCGGCCTCAAACACTGGTCGGATAAAGGCGATGTCTTTATTTCCCGGGGCGCAGAGAACAATAAGGGCCCGCTGGCTGGCATGCTGATGGTGGTCCGCGACCTCTATCACTCGGGGCGGCTGCATACCAATATTGAAATTCTGCTGGAAGGCGAAGAGGAGACTGGCAGCGGCAACCTGCGGCGCTATCTCGCTCAGCAGCCTTGCCCGGTTGCTCCGGCAGAAGCGGTGCTTTTCCCTTCCCTGTGTGAGTACGGCGGCGGTGCCCCCCGAATTTATCTTGGCTTCACCGGCCGCAGCGGCGGCCGTCTGGTTGTGAAAGGCGGCAGTTGGGGCGGCCCAACAGCGGCTATTCACGCCAGCAACGCGGCGTGGATCGATAATCCTGTCTGGCGGCTGGTGCAGGCGTTAAGCGTCCTTGCACCTCCCCACGCCAACGGCGTGCTCGAAACGGGCAAACTGGACGAAGAGGCCAGCTCGATTCTTGATGACCTTGCGCTTGATTTTAACCTGGCCGACGAACTCACTTTCCGCCGCAGCGAAAAATTCTCCATCAGCGGTGACGCCTACAGCAATCTGGCTTATCTGCTGGGCAGCGCGGTACTGAATATTTCGGAGATCGCCAGCCTGCCGCACGGTGCTCAGGGCGTCATTCCTCCTGAAGCCTTCGCCGATTTAGTGCTAAGAACGCCGCCTGTGGTGAATGGCGAACGCCTGATGCAGCGGATAAAAGAACAGCTTGCCACTCCGGCGCTCGCCGGTGCCGTACTGGAGCCGGGCGACAGCTATCCCGGCTACCGCTTCAGCCTCGATGATGCGGGCGTGCTTGAGCTAATGGCCAGCTATCACCAGCAGCAGGCCAGGCCGCAAATTTGGCCCTGGGCGCCTGGCTGCGCCCCGGCATACGCCTTCGCCCCTGTAGCGCCAGCTTTTCTCATCGGTGGTCTTGGCTACGGCGGCAACGCCCACGGCGTGAATGAATTTGTCACGCTCAAAGGCTTACAGCGCTACCAACAATCGCTTAATGACTGGCTACTCGCCTTTTAAATCACGGCCAGCCGCCGGGAACCAGACAGGATAATGCATGAAAAATGTGAATGATTTTGAACGTGTTACGCTAGGATTCTTCCCCACTCCGCTGGAGTCTTTACCGCGTCTCAGCGAGACGCTGGGCGTTAACGTAAAGATTAAACGCGACGACTACAGCGGTTTTGGCGGCGGCGGGAACAAAGTCCGCAAACTGGAGTATCTGATGGCCGAAGCCTGCCGGGAAGGCGTGAAAGTGGTTATCACCACCGGCGGCCATCAGTCTAACCATGCCCGAATGGTAGCCGCCGCGGCACGTAAGTTTGGCATGAAGCCGGTGCTGGTGCTGCGTGGCGACGAACCTCAAACATACCAGGGTAATCTCCTGCTGGACAAGCTGTTTGGCGCCGAACTGCAGTTCCTCGATCCGGAAGGGTATTTCACCCAGATTGAAGGTGCCATGCAGGCTCATGCCGATGCGGCGGCGGCACGAGGTGAAAAGCCAATGATCATTCCTCTTGGCGGCGCAACGGCGCTGGGCGCACTGGGCTATGTTCGCGCGGTTGAAGAGATGGACGCACAGCTTCGCGCCGCAGGCGAACCCGCCCCGGACGTTATTGTTGCGCCAACGGGCTCCGGCGGCACCCTCGCCGGGCTGTACGTCGGCGCCCGCCGCTACTGGCCGAAAACACAAATTATCGGCGTCAGCGTCAGCGCTAAAGCGGACTGGTTCCAGACCCGCATTTCAGCCATGGCCGATGACTGCGCACGCCTGCTGGACTGGGATCAGAGCTGGCAGCCTCAGGATATCTGGATTGAAGACGGCTTCGTCGGCAGCGCCTACGGCGTGCCTTCCGACGGCGGCATCGAGGCGATTTATCAGGTGGCTCAGCAGGAAGGCGTGCTGCTGGATCCGGTTTACACCGGTAAGGCCATGCACGGCTTGATCGCGCTTGCAGAAACAGGCCGAATTGCACCCGGCAGCTCCGTTATTTTCATGCACTGCGGGGGTTCTCCGGCGCTCTACCCGTTCGCTCAAAAACTGCTGGAGCACTAATTATGCATATATTGAACCGTCAACAGGTGGCCGAGCTCGGCGGCAACGATCCGATTAAAGCGTTGCAGGACGTTGAGGACACCGTGCGGCTGCTGAGAAGCGGCGACGCAATAATGCCGGCGGAAACCCATGTCGATCTCGACACGCCGCTGGGAAAAGTTTACGCCCTCCCGGCAAGAGTTGGCGGGCGGTTCAATGCAACAGGCGTGAAATGGACAGCGCACCGCCCTCGCGCCGCAGACGGCTATCCGCAGGCCATGGCCACTACGCTGCTCAACCGCGCGGATAATGGATTACCTGTCGGCCTGCTGGAAAGCGGCGGGCTGACAGCAACGCGCACCGCGGCGGTGTCAGCCCTTGCCTTGAAGCTGGCCTCGCCCTGCCGTCCTTCACGCGTCTTACTGCTTGGCGCAGGCATTCAGGCTCGTGCTCATCTCGAAATGCTGGCCGCCCATTTCCCCGATCTGGAAATGGTCTACTTCTGGAACAAAACGCCGGAGCCGCTCGCCGGGATGCTCAGCCATTCGGGCGAGCTGCCCTGGCCCGTCACGCAGTTTGAAACGCTGAACGATGCGCTGCGCCAGCACTGGGACGCATTGATAACCTGTACCAGCGCCAGCGAGCCTTTTTTACGGCCCGGGATCTGGCGTGCGGGAACGATAGTGCTACAAATCGGTTACCACGAGGTCGCCTTTGACACGATTGCCGCCGCCGACAAAGTGGTGGTAGACCTTTGGGGCGATTTTAAGCTCACCAGCGCAAAAAGCCTGTTTCAGATGTACCGTGCCGGTCTTTTTGATGAGAAAAACGTGGCGGCAGATTTAGCTGCTCTTCTTGTCGATGGCTGGCGTCCTGCGGAAACGGACAGAGTTTATTTCTCCTCCTTCGGCCTTAACGTGTTTGATATCGCCCTTGCCGCTCGCGTTCTGCAGAATGCAGTTGAACAAGGGCAAGGCAGCAACCTGCCTTTTGGCTGGGAGTCTGGCAATGCTGATTAGCGCTGGCGACCTGCAAAAACGCCTCGCTGCAGGAGAGCAATTTGTATTACTCGACGTGCGTGAACTGGAACAGTGGCAAACAGCGTCGTTACCGGGTGCGCTCAGCCTCAACGTTTACGACTATTTTGTTCCCGACTCCACGCCAGAGGGTTACGCCGCGATGGCTGGTGCTTTTGTTCATGCATGGCAGCAGCTCAACATCGCGAGCGGATCTACGCCGGTATTTTTCGAGCAAAGCGTGGGGATGCGTTCTCCGCGTGGGCTTTGGTTCCTGTGGTTTGCCCTCGGTTCAGACGGGCTGATTTTAGACGGCGGAGTGGATGCCTGGATCGCCCAGGGAGAAAAGCTATCGCCGGGCAACGGCGCGCAGGCAGTGGTGATTCCCGCTGGCGCACCTAAGCGTCAGCCGGCCATGCCTGAACTCGCTGCTACGCGCTGCGAAACGATCGACGCCGATCCGGGAATAACCCAGTTGCTGGACGCCCGCAGACCAGCAGAATATGACGGCAGCTTCGTTCACGAATGCTGCGCGCGAGCCGGGCGTATTCCTGGTTCAAAACTCTTGTTCTGGGAAGATGTCGTCGAGAATGGCCGGTTCAAATCGGCAGAAACCCTGGCGAGTATTGCCGCCACGACTGGGTTTACGCCATCTAAAAGAGTCATTATCTGGTGCCACCGCGGCGCAAGAGCCGCTACGGTGCTGGTTGCACTGAAGCTTGCAGGCTACCAGAATGTTGCCGTTTACGTCGGCTCCTGGCACGAATGGGCGGGACACGCTGAACTGCCGCTGCTGAGCGGAGAGTAATTACGCCTCTTTACGCAACCTAAGCGCCTGCTGAATATCCGGGGCGGCGGCAATTAGCTGCCGCGTATATTCATGCTGCGGCCGATCAAGTACCTGCTTTGTTGCCCCTGTTTCGACTATTTCACCGCGATACAGCACCACAACCCTGTCGCACGCCTGACGAACTGCGCCCAGGTCATGGCTGATAAACAGGACCGTTAAGCCCAGGCGGTCACGCAGATCGGCGAGCAGCGCCAGGATCTGCCCGCGCACGGAGAGATCGAGCGCGGAAACGGCTTCATCGGCCACCAGCAGTTCAGGCTCCAGCGCCAGCGCTCGGGCAATTGCTATACGCTGGCGCTGACCGCCTGAGAATGCAGACGGCAGACGGTCTGCCACCGCAGCATCCAGCCCTACCAGCTCCAGTAACTCACGTACCCGGTTTTGTATTTCACCCGCAGACCTTAATTTATGAACCCGAAGCGGCTCGGCAATCTGTTCACCTACCGGCATTTTAGGATCAAGACTCGCATACGGATCCTGGAAGATGATCTGCGCCCGACGGCGCATCCCCTGCTGCTGCTGACGACTGGCGCGACGTACGTCCAGGCCATCGAAAATAATGGTGCCGCTGTCGGCAGGAATTAAGCCTATTGCTGCCCGGCCCAGCGTTGTTTTACCCGAACCTGACTCGCCGATAAGCCCGACAATTTCACCCCGTTCGATTTCGAGGCTGGTAGGTTTTAATACGGTCTGACGGATGGCAGGGAAAAACGGCAGCGCATGCGCCCGAGGATAGCTTTTAGTCAGCTGAGACAGCTCTACCAACGGCGAACGTGTAACGTCTTTACGCCGAACGGCACGCGGTTCAGGC